>JACRPR010000066.1 GCA_016223105.1 Chloroflexota bacterium
TCGGCGAACGTGTTCGATCAATGGGGCTATCCAGCGAGTGATCTGACCAGCGGCAAAATTCTGTACGCGACCCTGGTCTATCCGGCGGATTTAGAACGCGTTGCGCGCGAAGTGCAAACGCACAGCGACGCGGGAGCGTCCTCGTTCAAACAAGTCTACCGGATCATCCGCGCCGACGGGCAGGTTCGCTGGGTGGACGATTATCCCGTCGTCCAACGCGATGAACAGGGAACGATCACCCATTATGCGGGCTATGTGTTGGACATTACCGAGCGCAAGCAAGCCGAAGATGAATTGCGCGCGCGCGAGCGTTTCCTCACCGTGCTTAAAGATATCACCCGCGCGGCGATTAGCACCGACAATTTCCAAGCGATGCTCCAGACGGTCGCTGACCGGCTGAATGAACTCATTAATGCCGACGGCTGTTACATTACATTGTGGGATGAGACCCATCAGCGCACGATCCCCGCCGCGGCGTACGGTCCGCTCCGTGAGATGTATCCGCGCCCCTTTTCCGACCCCGGCGAAATCACGATGACTGAATCGGTTTTGCGCGCCGGGCATGCGCTGGTCGCCGAAGATGTTTTCGATTCACCGTACCTCAGCCCGCGCATCGCCGCGCGGTATCCCGCGCGCGCGCTCCTCGGTTTGCCGCTGATTGTCGGCGACCAGAAATTGGGCGCGGCGCTCATCAGCTTTAATACGCCGCATCACTTTGTCGCCGACGAGATCGAACGCGGCGAACAGGCGGCGCGGCACATCGCGCTGGCGATTGCCAAAGTCAAATCGTTCGAACAAACCAAAGTCCAATTAACGCGTCTGCGCGCACTCTACGAGATCGCGCACGAGATGCTGGGCTCGACTGATATCGCGGGACCGATGGCGTTGGTGTGTCGCCGCGCGGCAGAATTGGTGTCTGCGCCCAAGTCGGTCATTTGCGCGTGGGATGTCGCGAACCAGCACGCGATGGTTGCCAGCTTCGGGTTGAGCGATCCGGCACAAGCCACCCAGGAGTACGCGCGCCAAGCGCGCGCGGGAATTTTCGATCAAGCGGAATTGCTAAAGCGCGGCACGTTTGGCATTGATGAAATTCCGGGGCCCGTCAAGATCATGCCCGAGTTCGTCTATCGCGAAGACATCCGTTCACTCGCCCACGCGCCCTTACGCGTCGCGCAAAATCAAATCGGCGTTTTGCTCGACTTTGACACCCAGCCGCGTCTGTGGAGCGCCGACGAATTGCAGGTGTTGGATTTGTTGGCGGATCAAGCCGCACTCGGTTTGGACAAGGCGCGCTTGTTTGAACAGACGCGGCGCCGCCTCGCCGAACTCGAAGCGGTGAATCGCATTTCGACCGCGCTCCGTTCTGCGACCGCGCTCGCTGAAATGTTGCCCTTGTTCCTGGATGAAACGCTCGCCGGGTTGAACGCGCCCGCTGGCGCGATTTATTTGTTCGATGCGTCGAAGGATGAATTGGGCATCGCGGTTGCGCGCGGTTGGTATGCCCAGCTCCCGCGCGTCCCGATCCATCAAAACGAGGGCGTGGTCGGGCATGTCTTTGCGACGGACCAAGTCTACGTTGCGCGCGAATTTGCCAGCGACCCGTATGTGCGTCCAGCGACGCGTGCACAAATTCCGTTGGGCTATGGCGGCATCGTCGTGCCGATTCACAGCGCGCACGCGATCCTCGGCGCGCTGGCGATCTCGATGCAACTGCCGCGCGCGATCACCGACGAAGAAATTCACCTCGTGTCCACGTTGGCGGAGATTGCCGGCAACGCGATTCATCGCATGCACTTGCACGAGCAGACCGAACGCGATGCGGTCGAACTCGCGCGCGCGTACGACGCGACGCTCGCGGGCTGGTCGCGCGCGCTCGAACTGCGCGATGAAGAGACCCAGGGTCATTCCCGGCGCGTAACGGAAATGACGATGCGGCTGGCGCGCGCGCTGGGCGTGAGCGAGCCAGACCTGGTGCACATTCGGCGCGGCGTCCTGGTTCACGACATCGGCAAAATGGGCATCCCCGATTCGATCTTGCTCAAACCGGGTCCCCTCTCCGACGCCGAGTGGGAAATTATGCGTCGCCATCCCGTTTACGCGAACGCGATGCTTGCGCCGATTGAGTATCTACGCCCCGCGCTAGAAATTCCCTATTGCCATCACGAACACTGGGACGGCTTGGGGTATCCGCGCGGATTAAAAGGCGCGGACATTCCATTGGCGGCGCGAATTTTCGCGGTCGTGGATGTGTGGGACGCGTTGACGTCGGATCGTCCGTATCGTCCGGCGTGGACAAAAGACCAGGTGCGCGAATATATTCGCGCGCAAACCGGCACGCATTTTGATCCGCAAGTGGTCGAAAAGTTTTGGCAGATGATTGATGCCGAATAAAAACAGAGCGACGCGTTGGCAGAAATTGTAGAGCCGGTAAAGAAATCGCGACAATGAAGCCGGGTTGATGTTTTACAACGCGCGGTATTACGACAGTACGATAGGACGCTTTACGCAAGCGGATACGATTGTGCCGAACCTGTACAATCCGCAGTCGCTGAATCGGTACGCGTATGTGCGGAATAATCCGGTCAAGTACACGGATCCGACGGGGCATGAATATATACCGCGTCCAGACCAGGATGATGGAAATGATGGCGGCTCTGGACACGGCAGTGGAGCATCCTTGGTACCCAAGCCTCCAATTGTGTCGCGCGAGGAATGGGGAGCACTAAGACCTGGGATACACTATATCTGTGGACGTGGAGTGTGCATCAGCAGTGGATGGGATGAAGGATATTACGACCACGACCAGAATGGTGATGGGTATGCACTCTACAGCATATACAAAAAGAGGATGTCTTTGTCAGATATCCTCGACACGATTGTCATCCACCATGAAGGGAATTGGCAGACCTATGACATACGAAGCGTGCAATCGAAGCACATGTTCGAAAGAGGCATGTGGGATATTGCTTATCATTATGTCATAGGTCAGGATGGAACAATCTACGAAGGTCGCGATGTTGGCGTTCGGGGACGCCATGTGGAGGAGTCCAATACTGGTAAGATCGGAGTACTCTTTCTTGGGGATTTTGAGCCAGGATGGGTACTGAATAGCGGAACATAATTCCCGCTCGATCTTGATGATCCTAGACCAACTCTACCCCAACTCCAGAGTGCTGGGGCTCTGATTTCCTGGCTCAACAAGGAATATGGTATCACCACAGTGATAGGGCATAATGAGGTTCCTGGGAACCGTGACAATGTTTGCCCAGGCCGGAACCTCACACCGTTTATTCCCTACCTCAATAAATTCCTTACGCCGTGGTGATAAACGATACCAATCAAGTATTATGGTCATTCTGATGTTTAAACATTAACATTATTGAGGAGGAATAGAATGAAGATCAGGAATCTGTCGCTGGTGCTCTGCAGTTTCTTTGTCTTGCTTGTTTCTGGCTGTGCAGATACATCCCGAGAAATAGAAAGGGTGAATCAACAACGAGCACAGCCAATCATCGAAGCCCTTGACAAATACATGCAGGACCGCGGGGTTGCACCACCAAAACTCGGTGTACTTGTCCCGGAGTATCTACCGAAACTTCCGATGAGCTTAGAGAACGCAGAGTTCGAGTACAGCACTGTCGTTGACATCTACACGCTCTGCTTTGGGGAAAGAACGTGGAATGGAAAGAGTTATGGCTGTTGTTATCTCAGGAGATTTGAGGAATGGGATTGTACAAGAGGAGTAGAATAAACGGAATGACATGTTTGCAAAACATCCGGTCTAGTGTTGCCTGTTAAAGAACTACCTAACTCGAGTGACCGTAGGCGGCGCGGGTTCACAGTACACCTGCAACGCGGACAACGCACGCGTGAAAAAAGTTGTCGGCAGTACGACCACGTACTATGTCGGCAACCGGTACGAAGTAACGAACGGCGTCGCGAGGATTACAACGGACGCACAGGATTCACCGGACATTGCCCGCGCCAGGTCTGTCCGTTCAATCCGATTTTGTCCGTTGTCATCCCCGCCGCGTCGCGATGAAACAAGGAAGCGCAGGCACACATCTTTCGGGATTACACAAAATAATTTTTGCGCGGCAGACCATCGTACGCCCAGCGCAAATTTTTGGGGGAGGAATCTATGTTCACCAAAACCCGGCTTTTCTCGCTCACCCTCTTGCTCGCTTTCATCCTGGTCGCGTGGCTCGTGTGGGCGCGCGATGCCAGCCCGCTCGCGCGCGCGCAATCATCCCCGCTCTACTCCACGCTCATCGCGCAAAACCAGGATGCGCTCAACACGATGAACGCGCGGATGACGTACTACAATCTCAGCGGGAGCATCGCGCTCACCACCACGCACACCGTCGCGCCGTATCGAAGCATCACGCTCAACCAACCCAGCCAACCCGGTCTCGCGACATCCTACGCCGGCGCGGGCTTGTTTGAATCGGATCGTCCCTTCGGGCTTGTCATCAGCGAGTACAACGGCACGGTCGGCGCGCTCGGCGCAAACTTTCGCGCCGATAGTTACATTGGCGCAACCACCCCGGTGACCGAGAGCGTGTTCCCGCAACTGCTCAAAAACGTGTACGACTCTGGCACCGCGTTGACATTCAATTCGCGCCTCACGCTTCAAAACGTGAACAGCGCAAAAACGAAACTTGCCGGGCATTATAAATAACACGACCTCCGCTCAAACTGAACGGAGGTCGCGCATTTCGACAACTCGACGATGCAACGATCCAACGATCCAACCATCCCTCTAAACAACTCACTGCCCCGGTCGAAACAACACCATACTCGCGGTATGCCCGTGCAGAAAATTTTTTCCGCCGATCGGTCCGATTTCTCCCGCGCAGAAAAATCCGGCGAGACTGATGCCGCCTAAAATTTTTTGAATCGTGGAAACGTCGCCGTCGGGATGATTGTACATTCGCGTGCCGCGCCCGTTGCACGAAAACAAGAGCGCGCCGATCGGCGGCTCAAAAAACGTTTGCGGCGTCAGCATCATTTCCAAATCTTCTTCCGCGGTCGTCGCGTCGCGCAAATGAAATTGAATCGTCTCACCCGCGCGAATGTGATCGCCAACCGCAATCGCGCCCGACGCGTGATCCACACCCATCAACCCGCGCACCAAAAAATCGCCGCGCCCCAGCGCAGATTTATCCGCGCCAATCGCGCGCCCCACAAAAAGACCGTTGTTCAACAACGCGCGATCCGCCGGCGAAAGTTGCTCGATCATATTTTGAATTTGCGGAAGCGGCGGTTCGCCGCCGAGTTTGAAAATCACATTTTCGCGCGCTTCGGTGACGGTGTACGCGCGCCCAATCGGACGACAACCTTGCGAGACGATAACGTCCAAATCGAACGCGCCCGCGAGCGCGACGCCCACCGCGCCTTCGATAAAGACGCGCTCGTTCAACAACAATGAATTGCCTTTCGCGCGCGCCGAGCCGCTCGCCATTCCGCCGATCACCGGGATGCCGGCATAGTGCGCGTTGAACGCGTCGAGCACGCGATCCGTTGGCGTCGAAAAGGGATCCGCGAGCATCAAGAAAATTTTCGGATCACGCGGCGCGATCAGCGTTTCTTCAAAGCGCAACCGCGATCCCAGGATCGTGTCCCAGTGTTCCGCGTCGAACGCGAACGGTGCGAGGTTCACGCCCGGCAAATGCGCGGCAACGAGCGTGATCGCGGCTTCGCGTTCAATCTCGGCATCGCGCGCGATGACGCCTTCCGCCGTGCAACCGAGCAAAACGCGCGGATGCAACGCATCGCGCAAACCGTCCGCGATGAACACGGCGGCGCGCGCGAAATGCGGCGAGAGAAACGCGAGCGCGAGATCAACCGGGTGATGCGCGAGTTGATCGAAAATTTGCTCGGACAGCGCGCGCGTCAATTCGGCAATGTCGCGCCCGCGCGCGCTGGCGGAGGCAAAAAGCAATTCGTTTTCCATTGCCCCGATTCTAACCCAACTATTCTGCCGCGTCAATCGCCCGCGCCACATTATGGCACAACCTTAAATGATTCGATCACAATCGAATCGTGATCTACGCCGGTGATCGGCACGCGTTGTTGCGTCGCGCTATCGTACATTCCGATTTCGAGCCGGTACTGATCGCCGAGCGGCGCGTCCACCGGAATCGGCAAAACAATCGCGTCAACGATTTCGCGATTGGGTTCCCACGCGCGCGTCGGCAGTGCGCCGCGGCGCGGCGGACTATCGCTCGTCGCGATTTTTTCGCCGCGCGCGTTGACGAGATGCGCGAACATTGTGTACTCGTTTTCGATTTTCGCGCCGGCGCGCCAATTCAAAATCACCACGAGCGCGCTATTGCGTTGAAACGTCGCGCCGGTCGCGTCAAAACTTGCCAGCGTGATGCCGGATTCAAAATTCACCGGCAAAGTCGGCGCGGATCGCAACGCGAGATTTTTTTCGACCGGCACTTGAATCGGCTTGCCGGTCGGATCGAAATAGTACACGAACGCGGCATTGTGCGAACGCAGTTCGACCGGGTAACCGGAATCGGTCGCGTCCACCTTCACGGTGTTGCCATACCGCACAAAAAACAAGCCCTTGAAATCCCAGACCGACGTTACCGGCGAGTACACAAAATAAATGTACGCGTCATCGGGAAACGTCGGATGCTTTTGCGCGATATCGCGAAACGGCACGCGCAGTTGGCGCGTGTACTCGGACAGCGTCGCGGCGGCATCGGCGACGCGCGCGCTACTCGCGATGATCGCAAGCACAACTATCGCTGAAGCGATGATGCCAAACGCGCGGCGCGGCAAAAATTTTTGCGCGAGTGCGTGAAAGACGAGCGCGGCAACAATCGCGGTGGACATGAGCGAGAGATACAAATAGCGCGTGTTGAAATAGTCGAGCGGAAAACCGGTGAGCGGTGAAATGTTCAAGCCGGCGACGAGCGCGATGAACAGCAAAACCAAATTGCGTTTGTATAGCGTGATTGCGAGGTACGCGAGCGCGCACGCGATCAGCCAAATAAAATAAAATGGCTCGGTCGGCAATTCGTTCGTCCAGGGCAACGTCAGCACCGCGAGGTACGGCATCAAGTTGCCGAGCATATGCGCGCCGATTTGGAATCCGAACTGACTCGAAAATTCGCCGTGGCTTTGCACACTCACAACCAAATACAAATACGGAATCAGCAAAACCAGGAATGGCGCAAAGCGTTTCACGGTTGACGCGGTGAACACGTTGCGTTTGTACATCCACCACTCGATCAAAAATAAAATCGGCGCTAAAAAGATCGCGACCTCTTTGCTGAACAACGCGAACAAGTACGCGAGAAACGCGAGCCAATAATCCGCGCGCGTGCCGGTCTCAAGATATTTCGACCAGAGCAAAATCGTCAGCAAATAAAAAAATGCGGAGAGCGGATCGACGACCGCGTGCCAAAAGACCGCGAGCGTAATCACCGGCGACACCGCGTACACCAGCGCGGCGATCAACCCAATTTGCGCGGCGCGCGTTTCCGCGCTCACGCGCTTGCCGATGCGCGCGACAATCAGAAATAATAAAATCGCGTTCGCCGCATGCAAGAGTGTGTGCGCGTGATGATAGCCGTCGGGATTGAATCCGAAAAGCCGGTACAAAATCAAAACGTAAAGACCTTGCACCGGGCGATAGCCCTGCGTGATGTTCGCCGGATCGAGAAATTGAATCGCGTAACGCGGCACGTCCATTGTCGCGACCCATTCGAGGTACCACCACCCGTCGTAGAATTGAATTTTGAGCGCGGGCTGGTACGCAATGAACGCGACCGCCGCGATCACCAACGAACCAATCAACGCGATTTTGCGCGACATTCAAACTCCATCTTAAAAATTTCTGGGGTCGAGCGTTTACGCGGTTGTTTTGCGAATGAACCACCCGCTCAAGCGTCGAGTCCAGAACACGGCTAAAGCCGTTACTACAAACAAAGTTGCACAACTGATGATCGCGCCAAGCGTGAACGACAGTGGGCGATATTCAAAAACAATCGTGTGTGCGCCGGGCGCGAGCGCAAGCGCGCGAAAAATATAATCGGCGCGCTGAATCGGCGTTTCAATTCCATTTACAAACGCGACCCAGCCGGGAAACCAGGAATCGGTCAGCACGAGATAGCCGGGCGCGTCGGTTTGCGCTTGGATGACAACGCGATGTGCGGTGGATTCGATCACCGCGACGCGCTCATTCGCGGCGGCGTTGCCCGGTAAATTGATCGGCGGCGCATCGTTGAGCAACACCAAGCGCGCGGGATCGAAATCCGCGCGTTGCATGCGCGCAAGCGTTTGATCGTCCGGCACAAATTCGGCGCGCGGCGCGATGAACGCGCGCGGCAGTGCATCGCGATTTTCCCATTGCGCCGCGACGTTGCTTCGAAACGCGAGCGCGAGATCGTTCCGTCCCAGCAACGCGGACAGTGCAACGGATTTCCCGGTTTCATCGCGCAGTTCGACGCGCTCGATCATCAATCCAGCCAATGGCAAATTCGAACGCGCGCCGATTGCGGTGATCACACTCGCGGGAATTTGAAAACGCGCGACGAATTTGCGTCCGGTGAAATCGCGCCCGATCTCACGCAAGTACGCCGGGAACGCGAGCGACGCGTCGGGCTTGCGATGATTGGCGCGCGCGAGTCCGTCCATCGCCCAGTCCGCGGTTTCGATACCGAGTCGAATCGGCAAAGATATTGTTTCGCCATTTTGCAATTGGAGCAACACTACGCCCGCGACAAATTCATCCGGCAAATCGGTGGTTTGATCGGTGTACGAAATAATTTCGATCTGTGTCGCGCGCGTCGGCGTGATGCCGGGCATTTGGCGCAACAGTTCGAGCGTGAGTCCGCCGTGCGGTTCCATTTCATCGAATTGCGGCGCGTCGCCGGCAACGACCGTTTCGAGCGGCAAAATATAATAACGCACGTTCAGCAAATTTCGCATCGTCGGCGTCATTGCGCGCACATATTCATCGTTGCGCGCCAGCGCGAGCGGCGCGTAAATTTCAATGCCTTCTTTTGCGTACTGGAGCGCGAAATTCGGAATCAGCGCGGCGCGCACCGCGCTCGCCGACAATGCCGGGATGCGATTCGAGTACGCCCTGCCCGCGCGCATTTGCTGGAGATTTCGCAACGCGCGCGTTACTTCAGTCGGCGGAACGGTTGGATTGAGCGGTTGCAACATCACCGCAAACAGCGCGAGATCGAAAATCGCGAGCGCGAGAATGATCGTCGCGAACAATCGCCGATTGAGCGCGCGTCGCCACGCGCCGATCAGTGTCGCGCCGATCCCGAGCATCAGCGCGAACGGCAACCACGTCCACACGTCCGACCACATTTCAAATGGCGCGTTAGCCGCGAGCCAGATTGTTCCCAGCGCGCCAATCATTCCGATCACACCAACGAACCACGCGGCGCGCGATCGTTCAGCGCGCAAACGATTTTGCAATTCTTGAAATCCAAACGCGGCGAGCCATGCGAACGCGAAGGTGAACGGGAAAAGAAAACGCGCCGGGACGCGAAAGCGATTAAAGACCGGCACATTGTAGAGCCACTCGTACAGCGGATTCGATCTGCCGAGCGCGAGCGCGAGCGCGAGCAATCCGAACGCGAATAAAAACCAGGTTCGCGCATCGCGGCGCAGAATCGGCGCGAGGAGCGAGAGCGCGAACGGCGCGATTCCCAGGTACGCCCAAAATTCCATCGTATCGCTCGCCGCTGAATCGAAATACCAAAACGGCAAAACAAATTGCGTGAGCGCGCCCGGATCGAGCGAGAGAAAGGTGAAAAAACTAAAGCCCATTTCCTTGCCGCGAATCGAATAATCCATCAATTCAAACGTGGGCAGTAACTGTACCGCGCCAATGCCCGCGCCGATCACAATTGGCGCGAGGGTTGTGAGCGTCGCGCGCACGTAGGGCAAATTTATAAATTTACCCCACCGCGTTGACGCGCGCGCGTAGGGCAAATTGGAAAATTTGCCCCACAGCATCGGCGCGGCGATTCCAAAAAACCCAAACGCAAATAAACTGAGCAAGGTCATCGGCGGAAAACCGGCGAGAAATTGCAAACCGATGATCGCGCCGGCGAACAACAACCAGCGCGCATCGAATGGCGCGCGCCAATAGCGGTGTTGGCACAATACCAACCAGGGCAACCAGGACGCGACGGTGAGGTGCGGCGCGTGTTGCAAATGGGCAATAAAAAAACCGCCGAAGCCGAAACAAAAACCGGCAAGTGTCGCGCTCGCGACATTCAAACCGATGGAACGGGCAAGCGCGTACATTCCAACCGATGCCCACGCGACGTGAAATAAAATCGTGAACGCGACCGCGTGATGCGCGGGAAAAATCAAAACGGACACCAGGTTGAGCGGATAGAGCGCGCCGATTTGTCCTTCGGCGAAAAGCGGAAAGCCGCCTTGCAAGTACGGCGTCCACAACGGCACGCGCCCTTGCGCGAGCGCGCGTTGCAATTCCAGCCGCGTCGGATAAAATAGCCGGAAAATATCGTTCGCAAAAAAAACTTGGGCACCCAGCGTTACCGGCAAATAGAAAACAAAATGCCAGAGCGCGAAAAATGCAAGCGCGAAAAAATCCGGCAACTTGTTTTTCATTCAATCACTCGAAACGATCCCAGCAGAATCGTATCGCCGGACGCATCCGCGCGCGCGAGCCGTTGCATCGTTTGTAAATCGTACCAGCCGATTTGCACTTGGTATTCGCCGGGTGGAACGTCGGCGTCAATCGGAATAATCAAATAGTCGAGCACGCGTTGGCGCGCGCGCCAGGTTGTCGTCGGCGCGCGCCCGCGTTGCGGCTGGCTATCCGCGCCGGCGATACTTGCGCCGGCGGCAGTCGTTAGGTGCGCGAACAGCGTGTAATCTCTCGCCGGGCGTTGCGCGGCGCGCCAATGCAAAATCGCGATGAACGCTTCGCCGCGCCGCGCGGTCGTGTTGACGATTTCGATTTTTTCGAGCGCAATCGAATTTTCAAATTGAATCGGCAGGGCAACTTCCACGGTCGCATTCGGCTGAACTGCTTGTTCTTTAAAGCGTCCCGGTTCGTCGTAATAGTACACGAACGCGGCGGAATGATTTTGCAACGCCGCGTCGCGCGGCTGATCAATTCCGTTCACGGTAACGTTCGCGCCGTACCGCAAAAACATCAAGCCGGAAATATCGAGCGTTTGCAGAGGCATCTCCAAAAAATACAGATAGGTGCCGGGCGCGACCGTCGGATGCGTTTGATAAATCGCGCGAAATTGTTGGCGCAGTTGGCGCGTAAACCCGGCGCGATTTTCGATCCGTTCGCCAATCGTCGCGCTGTTGAAAAAAATAAACAGCGCGAGCGCGAGCCACACAATCGCGCGCGCCCAACGTGAGTTTGCAAACGCGACCAGGATCGCATCAAACGCAATCGCGTACCCCGCGGCAGTCGCGAGCAGGGGCAAGTACAAATAACGCGGATTCGTGAGATGCGCGGGAATCGGCGAGAGAATGAGCGTGGGCAAAATCGCGGCGGCGAGCAAAAACCTCCAGCGCCGGTCGCGCGTGAATGCCAACACGATCAAGCTTACAAGCGCAATGATCAGCGCGACGCGTCGCGCGGTTTCGTCCAGCTCCAGCGGCAGAGCGTCTGCGTAAAAACGCTTTGCGTCGCGACGATCAGATAGAGCGGCGCATACGCCAGCACGATGACCAGAAACACGGTGTAACGTTTCATCAACGCGAAAAATGAAACCGGCTTGCCGATCAACACGCGGTCGGCAATGCACAAGAGCGCGGGCAAAACCACGGTGATTTCTTTCGAGAGGATCGCGCCGATAAACGCGAGATGCGCGAACAAAAATTTTTCGCGTCGCGCCGTTTCGAGATAATCCAGCCACGCCCACAACGCGCTCAGCGCGAAAATGCCGGCGAGCGGATCGTGCACGGCGGGCCAGAACACGGTCATGCTCGGCAACGCAAAGGTCGCGTACAGCAAACCCGCGATCAAGCCGACGCGCGCTTTGCCGGTGATGCGCCGGGCGAGCGCGTAGAGCAATATCGAATTGAGCGCGTGATATGCGATCTGAATGAAATGATAGCCACTCGGCTCGCCGCGTAAAAACGCGTACGCGATTTTCCATTGCAGACCAACGAGCGGACGATACCAAAAGATCTGCCGCCACGGATCGAAAATGCGCGCGAGAAATTCAACGCCGTCCGCGCGCGCGACCAGGTCGAGATGCAAATAATCGTCCGTCCAAAATCCCAGCCCCAGCGCGGGAAAATACGCGATCAATCCCGCGCTCGCAATGATCAACGCATGAAACCAGGTTAAATGTCGAGTCAGCAACATCCGCTCCCCAACGCGCGGCGTGGATGCGCGCGCCGCGCGAGTACGCGTATTGTATTCCGGGCGTAACACGGTGTCAATTTTGAATTGGATGACCGCCCGCGCGCAAATAGTTTTGACCCACGCGCGGAAACGCGTATAATGTCCGCGCATTGGTCCATTGGATAGGATTCGTGAAATGTCGGCTAGGCAACGAACGGCGTTGGCGCTCTTTATCGGCGCGTTTCTCGTTTATAATTTTCCACTCGCGTATGATCTGATCCACAAACCCTTCTTTGGTTGGGTGGCGGGACAAGATGTCGTCTCCACCACGTTCTTGCCGCTCGCGCTGTTCGAGCGTGGCGATTTCACCCTCGCCCAATACGAAAATTTTTTCCGCACGAATTGGCGCAGTCCCTACTTTATCGCGGACGTGAACGGGCAAATCGTATCGCGTTATCCGGTCATCGGCGCGGTGCTCGCACTCCCGTTTTACGGCGTGCCATTGGGCACGGGCTGGATCGCCAATCCACAAAAAAGTTGGTTGCAATTTCCGTGGAGCGTCTTTTTTCCCGGCAAAGTCGCGGCGGCAACGCTCACCGCCCTCGCGGTGGTGATGTTCTTTTTTTGTGCGCGCGCATTGACGGATCGCGCGACGAGCGCGGCATTGGCAATTGGGTTCGGATTCGCGACGAGCGTGTGGTCTACCGCCTCGCAAGGATTGTGGCAACACACGCCGAGCATTTTGTTGCAATTGATCGCGCTCTGGTTTATTTTGCGCGGCACGCGCGGCGATCCGCGCGCGCTTGCGCCGGGCGCGTTTTTTCTTTCCGCCGCGACGATGGCGCGTCAAAGCGTCGGATTGACCGCGCTCGTCTGGACGCTCTATGTTGTGATCGCGGCGCGCCCGGCAATCTGGCGATGGATCGTGTGGGCGATTCCGCCGGTCCTCCTCACGCTCGCGTACAACGCGACGTATAACGGATCGCCGTTCGTCTTTGGTTATCAGGACGGCGTCGCTGAAGTTTTGCGCGTGCCGCGCGTCGAATCCATCGCCGGGTTGTTGATTAGTCCGAGTCGCGGGTTGCTGGTGTACTCGCCATTTTTTATTTTTGTGTTATGCAGTTTCAAAAATTTTGGCGCGCGGCGTTTATTTTATTTTTTCACCGCGATCACATTCGGGCTGGGCTTTTTTCTGCTCGCGTCATTCGAAGCGTGGGACGGTGGCTGGGGTTATGGCACACGCCTCTTGACCGATGTCCTGCCGTACGCGATGTTCTGGCTCATCCCGGCGTACACGCAATTACGCGGCGCGGGACGCACGATTTTTTGGTCGCTCGCCGGGTTCGCGCTGATGTTGCAAAGTTTTGGCTTGTGGGATTATGGCGCGCGCTGGCATTGGCACTGGGAAAATTATCATCCCGATTTTTGGAACATTGCGCGCAACGAACCCT
Source organism: Chloroflexota bacterium (assembly GCA_016223105.1). Classification (GTDB taxonomy): domain Bacteria; phylum Chloroflexota; class Anaerolineae; order UBA4142; family UBA4142; genus JACRPR01. The sequence goes on from JACRPR010000066.1 coordinate 13,777, forward strand.
GGTTTTATCTGAACGAGTACGCGGCAATGGCGCAACATTTTTTCCGGGTTTATTTTGGGCGATGAATCGATCCTTCATTTTGCGCGCGTCCGATCATCCGACACTCGCGCTTTGCACCATAAAACGCGCGGATTGCGAAAACTTGCGCGAATGGAAAAACGCCAATCGGTTCGCGTTTTTCCATCAAGCGTTGATCACGCCCGAACAACAAGCGCAGTGGTTCGAAAATTATTTGACACGCGCGTACGATTATATGTTCATCGTCCAGGTGGATGCGCGCGCGCTTGGATGTATGGGCTTTCGGCTGATCGAAAATCACGCCGACGTGTACTATGTGATTTTGGGTGACCGCGCGATGGGCAAACGCGGTTGGATGCGCGCGGCGCACGACATATATTTTGATTTCGCGCTCGATGCGGATGAATTCCAAGCGTGTCAATTTGAAATCGTTCGCTATAGACGTTAAGAAAATGAATTGGAATTCAAACTTCCGAAATCGCGGAGATTTCGGAAGTTTGAATCGCCGCTTGAACAGGAGCAATCTCGTGATCTCTGTATTCGGTTCGAAAGTGGGAATGGAAGAAGTGGAAGAAATTCGGTCGAGCATCGACGCGCAATGGATGGGCATCGGACCCAAGTCGCGCGCGTTTGAGCAAGCGTTCGCCGAACGTTTGGGTTTGACCGGCTTGGCATTGTTGGACAGCGGCTCGAACAGTTTATACCTGGCGGTGAAACTTTTGAACCTGCCCGCCGGCGCCGAAGTGATCTTGCCCTCGTTCACTTGGATTTCGTGCGCGCACGCGGTTGTGCTTGCCGGGTGCGTGCCGGTTTTTTGCGACGTTGATCTCGCGACGCAGAACGTTACCGCTGAAACCATCGCGCCGCATCGCACTGCCAAAACCGGCGCGATTATGGTCGTGCATTACGCCGGCAAGCCGGTGCGAATGAAACCGATTCTTGATCTAGGTTTGCCGGTGATCGAAGACGCCGCGCATGCAGTGGATTCCAAACTCGGCGGCGTCGCGTGCGGCGCGTTGGGCGATGTCGGCATCTACAGTTTCGACGCGGTAAAAAATTTGGCGATGGGCGAAGGCGGCGGCGTAACTGCGCGCAACCCAGACTGGATCGCGCGCGCGCGCACGTTGCGCTACTGCGGCATCGGCAAATCCGGCTTTGAGGCATCCGCGAATAAAGACCGCTGGTGGGAATACAACATCGTGGATTTCTTTCCGAAATTTTTGCCCAACGACATTATGGCTTCGATTGGGCTGGCGCAGTTACGCAAGCTTGATCAGATGCAAGCGTATCGCAAATTCATTTGGGAAACGTATCAACGCGAATTTGCGAACCTGGGTTGGTTGCAGTGTCCGCAAGACCCGGCGCGCGACGAACAACATTCGTACTTTACGTATTTCGCGCGCGTGCCCGGCGGCAAACGTGATCGGCTCGCGAAATATCTGTACGCGCATGGCATCTATACCACTCTGCGGTATCATCCGTTGCACCTGAACGCGATCTATCAATCGTCCGCGCGCCTGCCGAATTCGGAACAGTTGAACGAAGACGGCTTGAATTTACCCCTCCATCCCAATTTGAGCGCGGCGGACATTGACCAGATCATTACCACGCTCAAACAATTTGCCGCGTAGGTTTGTCAAAATTAAATTGTAGAACTGCACACAATCGTGGCGCGGCTTTTCCAAGCCGCTAATGCGGGCTAGAAAGCCCGCACCACATCCGTGACCAGGATTGCGTGGGGGCTACCCAATCACCCGAACGCTAGAAAAATAACGAGAAGTGAATTGACCCAATCAACAATCAATCCATCCAATTCCGGTGTCATTGCGATTTTAGGCGCGGGATGCGCCGGGCTGTCCGCGGCACTGCGCCTGACCCAGCGCGGTTACGCGGTGGTCCTGCTCGAACAGGCGGATCATGTCGGCGGACTCGCCGGGGGCGTGCATCTCAACGGCAACACGTACGAATACGGACCGCACACGTTTCACACCACCGATCCCGAAATCCTCAATGATATTTTGACGTTGATGGGCGACGAGTTGATTCCATATCGCCGCACCATCTTGATCAAATTCCTGGGAAATTATTTTAGTTTTCCGCTCGCGATTCGCGACGTGTTGCACAAACTGCCGCCGCAAACCGTTCTGCATGCCGGGCTTTCCTTGGTGCGCCACTTTGTAAGCGGTCTGCTTCGCCCGCCCGCCGTCGAAACCTCCGAGACGATTTTGAAACGGTACTATGGCAACGTGCTTTACGAAATTTTTTTCAAGACGTACATCACGAGCGTGTGGGGCATCAGCCCGGCGGAATTTTCGCCGGCGTTTGCGCGCGAACGCATTCCGCGCATGAATGTGTTGGATGCGCTTGAAAAAATCCGGCTCGCGATTCGAAATCGGATCAAGCAACCAGTGCAGACCGCGGGCTTTGTCGAAAACGTCGAAGGCAAACTGTACACCACGCGCAAAGGTTTTTCGCTGATCACCGAACGAATGGCGGAGCAAGTTACGCAACGCGGCGGGCGCATCGAATTGAACGCGACGGTAACGCGCCTCACGCGGCAAGCCGCGCGCGTGCAACGGATCGAGTACACGCAAGCCGGCGAAACGCGACAGATTGAATGTGCCGGCGCGATCAACACGCTTGCGATCAATGAAATGGTTTTGATGACTGAACCTGGTTTTGACGCGTCCACGCTCACCGCCGCGCGCGCGTTGAAATTTCGCGCGCTCGTGTTCGTCGGGTTACTCGTGCGCCGCCCGACCGTGTTGCCGTCGTCGTTTATGTACTTTCGCCAACACTCGTTCAATCGCATTTCGGATTTGGCGCAATTCGGTTTTCACATCACGCCGGCGGGATGTACTTTGCTCGTCGCGGAAATCAGTTGCGATGTAACCGATCGCGCGTGGACGGATGAACCGTTCGCCAAGACTGCAGTGATCGAGGATTTGATCGCGGAAAAATTATTGGGCGCGGATGAGGTGATCGAAACGCATGTCTTTCGCGCGCGGCAGGCGTACCCGATTTACACCTTGAACTATGAAGCGCATTTGCAAACGCTCTTGCAAACCATCGCGCAAATGACCAATCTCGAAACCGCCGGACGCCAGGGGCGCTTTCAGTACGTCAACACGCATATCGCGATGAAGATGGGCTATCAAGCCGCGGATCGCTTGATCGCGAAATTAACCTAGTTTTTTTGGCTCTTCAGGAATTAGTGGGGTAGCATAGCCCCTTGTGGGCGTTGAAATGGAAAAGTACGCGCACAAGGCGCTATGCTACGCGACTAACCCCACTAATTCCCGGAGAACCATTTTTTTCACCAACAAAATCAAAAAACACGCGAGCACGTTTGCTGTTCGCGTGTTTTTGATTTTGGACAATTCGCGCCACTCAATTTGCAAAATACAATTCGTGCCGGGATCGCATCCCACGCGATACCGGTAAATCGGCTCGTGCAATCCGCCGGTGACTGCGGGATTGACATTGCGGCGAATTCCATCCACCCAGATTTCGAGTCCGCGCGCGCCCCAAGTGCCGGCAACGTGGTGCCATCCGCCAACTAAAGTGGTCATTGGAACTCCGCTATCCAACCAATAAAAAGTCTCTCCGTCATCCAAGCCAAATTGGAGCGTGCTGGAGTTGGGCGCGCCCAAAAATAATTTTGATCCGTTGCTGTAGGGCGATTCGCTCACCGTCATCAGCGGCATCAAGTTGGCGGTAGCGCTCAAATTCACCCACATCTCAACTACGCCGGCAATCGGCGCGCCGACTGCGCCCATATCGAGATAAGCATTTCCGCCCAGATACAACGCGGAATTATATCTGCCGCCCGGCGACAACGAAAAGGGCGAGCTACCACCGATTCCAAAATACTGACCGGACACTTGATCCAAAGTGGTCATCAAAATTCCGCTCGGCACGAGCGAATTCAAATGAAACAAACTGAGCGTGTACGCATCCACCGCGTATTCGCCGGTGATATACACCGGCGTTGAGGTCGGCGTTGGAGTAGTCGTCGGCACCACGGTCGAGTCAAAAGTGCGTTGAAGGTTGCTCACGCGCACTTCATCAATGCGCCCTCTGAAATACAATCCATCCATGTCGCCGCCAATTCGCAAAGTCGTGTACGGCGGGAGCCCCCCAACATAGTTGCCCGGGGGAAGCACCGGCGTCAGCATCTGGTTCAGCATCACTGGCGTCGAACAACGCGGATAGGTGGACGATGCCATTTGCGATTGCGGATTACAACTGTAGGGATAGGGCGCGATGCCGGCATTGGGATCGTTCGTGCCGACGCCATGCAAAACACCGTCCACCCAAATTTCCGTGCCGCGCGGACCCCAGGTTGCGGCGACATGATGAAACCGCCAGGTCTCATAGGGCCACAGCGGACCAGCCGGCGGATACGGTCCATTCAAATAGCGACACGAATTGATGCCACTGTTTGCCCACAGCCACGCGCCATTGACAAACACGCCAAATACCAAGCCGGTATGTTCGCCAAGATAAAGCACGGTTTTGCCGGTGGATTCATTCACCGCGGAAATAATTGCAAAGTTACTCTCAACACCTGAACACGCCGCCACGAAATCTACGAACGCTTCAATCGTCCCGGCGGATAAATTGCCAAGATACCCGGTGCGCGCGTACGAATTATTTCCACTGGTGGAGAGCGCGCCGGAGTACAAGCCCGGCACAATCGTCGCGTCGCCGACGAGCGTGCCGGTAAAATTGCCGGTCGCGTCGATCACCACGCCGCCATTGGGTGCGTCGAAATGATAGAGCGCGATGGTGTTCGCATCCACCTGGGTTTGTCCCGGGATTGAACTATGCGCTTGATTGGGACGCACAAGCGTTGGCGAAATGCGCCGGAGCGGCGGTGCGGTGGGGCTGTGCGTGCGCGAGGGAAGCGGGACCGGCGTGCGCGTAACCGCAGATTGCGCGCTGACATTCGCATACAAACGCAATGGCGATTCGGACATTCCGCCGAACGCGATAATGAAGCCAATTGCGAGCGACAGATAAACCAGCGCTTGCAACGCGATTCGAAGGTTGGATTTGATATATTTCAAAAAACGAAACTCGCCCATGGGTCTTGTGCCTCTTCGCACGCGTCAAAAATTACACGGAAATTTTGGAGACTGTAGCATGTTCGCCGATTTTCGACACAGATTTCACAGATTACACAGATTTAATTTTTAATCCGTGAAATCTGTGAAATCTGTGGTGAGAACATGCGAGTTCGATAACATGGTTACACTGTCAAATTTCGTGGGGACATTTTATACCGGTTCGCGCTTTTGTCAAAGCGTTTTGAAATCAACGCCGGAAAATATACGGAATGAATGTAAACGGATCGCGACCCTTGATCGGCGTAACCCCGGGATAGCGATTATTGCTCTCGTTACGTTCCAGGTTATAGCCGTACGTCGAACTGCACATTGCGCCGGTCGGATCATCGCACGTATCCAACTGCGCGTAAAACGTGTGCGCGCCCGGGCCCAACCAACAATCAATCGGCACAGCAACCGTTTGCCCAACCGCGAGACTGTAGACCCAAGCCCAATTCGTGCCGCCATTTTGCGTCGGACAATTGCCCAGGTCGCTCACCCCGCTCGGACGCGCGCGATCCACGTACAAGTCAACGTAGAAAAAATAATTTTGCGTGCCGGTATAACTCGCCGATGCGCGCAATGGATTGCCGCGCGGTTGCCCGTTCCCTTGACCGACACGCGCCGGCGCGGCTACAATCGGCGCGTTGTAATTTTGATTGCCCTGGTTCGTTACATTCACGACGATCGTTTTCAACCCGGTATCGAACGCGACCACGGGCACCTGAAGATTTGCAACGACCAGATCGGGAAAAAATCCGGTCGGCGTCGGCGTGGGATTTGGAACGGCTTGCGGATCGTTCATCGGCTCAAACGTGCGTTGGAGATTGCTGACGCGCACTTCATCCAACTTGCCGCTAAAACACAACCCAGTCGAATCACAACCGAAACGGAAACTAGTGTATGGCACAAGCCCGCCGGTGTACGCGCCGGGAGCAAGCGGCGGCGCGATTGCCGGGGCGGGACATTTGGGATATACCGCCGATTCAATCTGCATTTGCGGAGAGCACTTGTATTGATAGGGCGGAACATTCGCGAGCGAATCTGTGGTATTAACTCCGTGCAGTACACCGTCTACCCAAATCTCAATCCCGCGCGGTCCCCAGGTCGCGGCGATGTGATGAAAACGCCACTTGTCATAGGGCCACACCGGACCCGCCGGGGGAAACGCACCGGTCAAATAGCGACACGGATTGATCCCGCTATCCGCCCAACGCCATCCCCCATTTCCCACAATCCCAAACAACAATGCCGTATGCGCGCCGAGATATAAAACAGTTTGCCCGGACGTTTCGTTGACCGCAGACGCAAGCGCAAAATTATCATTGACATTCCAGCACGCGGTCGAAAAATCTACAAACATTTCGAGCGTGCCTTGCTCCAAATATCCGAGATGTCCCGTTCGCACGTACGAATTACTCCGATCAGTTTGTAACGCGCCGTCAAACCATCCCAAACCAGTAACCGCCGCGTTGCCGACAAACGTTCCCGGAAAATATCCGGTTTCATCGCGCGCGTGCGAATCACCCAATGTATCAAAACGATAGAGCGCGATGGTGAACGGGTCCACTTCGGGCCGAACGGCGGGAGGAATAGGGGGTGGCGTTGGTGTGATCGTCGCGACTGGCGCGGCTTGGTCTCGGCGCGCGATTGGGGAATGAGTACGCGCGGGCGGAATGGCGCGCGCGAACTCGATGGACATTTGCGCGTCCGCGCGCGGCGATGACATCGCACTAGAACCGGACACGGCGATAAAAACCAGGACGATCAAAAAAAGCGCGCCACATTTCAGCGCGGCGCGCCAGCGATGGTGGGCAACCTTGTCTGCGCCGACATCCGTGTTTGACATCAAAGAATCCCTCTCCTTTGAGAAACCAACGTGCGAACGGACAACCCACTTGTATTCTATGCGCCGCGCGAAAAATGTCAACCGCCAGCGTAGTCACGGCTGTTGCAAAGTCGGATCGGGCGAATAAATTCGCGGCAACGTAAGGCAAAGCCGACCTTCGTCGGCAGGAATCCAAGCGACGCAGGTCGCTTTCGCTATGCGTTGAAGCGGTTTCAACCGCCCTGTCAAGTGACTTTTGAGAAGCCGAGGTAGCTTAAACAAACCTTCGCCAACGGGTTTCAAACTTCCGAAATCTCGCAGATTTCGGAAGTTTGAAACCGCATCCACGCGTTTTGGCGAAGGTATTGAGCTTAATGAATAGGATTGCAAAACGGACGCCGCCGCGCCTTGTCGAGATTGCGCCACATTTCGGATTCTATATCAATCGTCAGCGCGGGCACGCGCACCGATCCCGCGCGTCGCTGGAACAGCGCGCCAAAACGCGAATCGTTTTGATCGCGATCTCACCGGGCGAGTTCATCGGATCAACACGCAAGCGCGTGATGCGATCACCCACAAAGAGCATACCCGTTTGCGCGAGGTTGAGACGATAGGTGTGAAATTCGCCATCGGGTCGCACTGCGAATGACACACTCAATCCCGGTTGAAAATCGGCTTGCCCCGCCGCCAACCAAAAGACTGTTCCTTGCGGACTGGGAGGATCGGCGCGGACGCGCATTTCGATTTCAACATCGCCGAGCGCGAGCGCGGGAATGTCGAACGCGGGACTCGCCATATACGGATCCGCGCCGAGCGCGCGCGTCGCGAGCGCGCCAGCGCGGATTTCAAAACGTTCCAATTCGTTCCACTCTTCCCAGTCGTGAACGCCTTCCGCAAAATTCCACACGATCACCGGCGTTGTGAACGTTTCGCACTGTTGGCGCGCCTGCAAAACTTCGCGCACCTCCGCGCGTTCGATCACGCGCCGCCGATCCACCTGAAAGAAAAATGTGCGCTCCAACTGATCGAACCACATTGGAAATTTGCTCGCGCGAAAAATCGTGAGCGGATGTTGATGATAGATCATTTGCACCGCGTTCGTCAAACCAGTCGAAAAAACCGGCGCGCCTTCCGGCACAAGATCCGGCACGCCGATAAAGATCAAGCGCGCGTCGGGCGAAAACGTCGGATGCAATTCTTGGACGCGTTCCAAAATCGCGCGCGCGACATCGCTCGCGCGCGCATACGCTTGATTGCGCGCAAATAAATTCGCGCCGTACCCAGCGAACAAAATACATAGCGCGGCGATTGCGCTCGCGCGGATCAGCGCGTTGCGTCGCGCGAACAAGGTCATCAGCACAAGCGCGAGTAGCAACGCGACGCCGAACGAAGGAATGTAGAACGAGCGATCCGAAACTCCGCCGACCAAAGTTGGAATGAGCGTTATTGGAATCCAGACCAAAGCAAACAACGCGACCGGGCGCGCGCGCAAAATCCAAATCAAGCTCAGCGCGCCGATCAGCGCGAGCCAACGCGTGCCGTCGTGCCACTCAAACACGATGGGATCCACCACGCGCACCAGGTTAAGATCCACATAGTACTGCCAACCTTCCGGCGTAAACGTCAACCCGCGATAGCCGTGTCCGAAAAAAATAAATCGCCACGCGAAAATGATCCAGAACGGCGCGTACCGCAAGGCGGCTTGCGCGATCCGCGCGCGTTCTTGCGGCTGAAAGAAAAAATCGTACAGAAATAAAATCAGCGGCAATGTGATCGCGGTTTCTTTTGAGCCGACGGCAAACAGAAACACACCGAGCGCGATCCAATAAAAGCGCGCCGCGCGTTTTTGCATATACAAAATGTAAAAAATCAGCGCGATGAAAAAGTACATCCCGCTCAACACATCGTAGTTCGCGGCGATCCACGCGACCGCTTCGGCATGCACCGGCATCGCCGCAAAAATCAGCGCGGCAAGCGCGGCAGTCGCGCGGTCGCGCGTCAGTTGCCGGGCAAGTAAAAACGCGGCGAACGATGCGATCAGTTGAAACAGAATCGTCGCGAGGTGATAGCCAGGCGCGTCCAAGCCGAACGCGAGATAACTGACCAGCCAAAACAATCTGCCGATGGGTCGAAACACAGAATAATTTTCAACGCCGCCGATGAACCACGCATCCCAGGATCGCCCCTGCATCAAGTTTTGAATTTCGCGTTGCGCGAATCCGACGAACGTAAAATCGTCCGCCTGAAAATACGCGTTCATCACTGGGCTGTAGAGCGCGGCAATCAATACAATCAGCGCGACAAAGACGGTTCGATTTTGCGTCAACCGTTGTAGAGTCATTTCACCATCAACTCGCCGAGCGTAAAGACATTGCCGCGCGGCGTTTCCAACGCGAAAAATCCAACATCGTCTTGCACGATTTCTTCCGGCGCCCAGCCAATCGTCGGACGCAAGCCGCTCGCCGGTTCGGCATCGCGCTGAACGAGCTTGTTATTCTGCGCGTCGATCAACCGGAATGAAATCGTGAATCGCGCGTTCACCGGTTGTGGCGCGCGCCACAAGAGCGTGAGCAAAACAAAATCACCCGCGCGCGGATTTGCCGGTGTTAACGCGTAACCCAGCAATTCGATTGCGCGCCCTTCCTGATCCGAAAACATCGCGCGCACATCTTTGATCGGCGATCCGCAATCCGCAATCTGCAATCCGCAATTTACGACGCGCCACAACTCGCCGACGCGCGTCAATCGAAATTCATCCGCGAGCGCGCCGAGCGTTTCGGTTTCGCTCGGATGAAACGTGAGATACACCGGTCGCCCCGCGCGCACCGCGCGCTCAATGTCGGCTTGGCGCGAATCGTATGCGGCGAGATCGAGATACAATTTTTGCGTGATGACTTTCCAGCGTTCGAGATCGCGCCGCGCACCGTCCACATATTGCGCGTATTCGAGCGGCGTCAACGCTTCCCAGGGTCCGACGATCAGCGCGTTTTGCTCCAACGGTTGCGCGAGATTTTCTTGCCACAGCGTCGCAATTTCCGTGCGCCGACTCCAATCGTTGCGCGCGTAATTTTGTTGGAGCAAAAAACCGGTTGCCGCGAGAAAAATCGCGATGAACGCAATTTGGCTTGCGCGATATCGCGCGAGCCAATCCCAGATGACGGCGAGACCCATCGCGGCGAGAAATAAAAATGTGATGTACGACGGGATGAAAAATTTTTCGACATCAATCGTAAAAAAGAAAACGCAAAACGCGCTGTTCGCGAGATTCGCCAACGCGATAAAGAGCAAGGTTTCGCGCGCGGGCAAATCGCGCGGGAAATAGCGCGGCGCGCGATTTAGCGCGAGCGCGGCGATGCCGATTAACCCAGTGATGATCGCAAGCGGCGTGAATTGTTCGATCAACAACGGAACGTAGAGATCTGTTACGCGACTAGTGATCCAATCAAGCGGACCGTACTTCATCCACCGACCCGCGTTGCCGCCGAGAATCATCTCGCCAAAATCTTTCAGATGAAACTCGACGCCGACATCGCTCTCGCCGCGCCAAAACACATAGCCGTACAAAATCAGCGGCGCGAGAAACGCGAACGCGAGCGAAATGAGTCGGCGCGGGTGAAAAATCGCGAGACCTTCAAAACGTAAAACGTAAAACGCGATGGCAGGCACGAACCAGATCATTGTGCGATGATTCGTGAGCGACAAGCCGAACGCAAAGACCGGGACGAGCAAATCAATTTTCCCGGCGCGCCACAAGAAAAATAAAAACGGGATGATGACGACGAAAAACGCGTTGAGCGTGTACGGACGCGGGATGATCGCCTGCGACCACTCGACGCGTGACGCCGCGAGCAAGAGCGCGCTCACGAGCGCAACCCAGCGATTGCCGGTGAAAAATTTTAGGAAAACAAAAATCGCCGCGACGGACATTGCGCCCCAGAATGCCGCGAACAAATTTGCGCGCGTCGCCATCGTCCCAATCGGCACAAGGATCGTAAACAATTTGCCAAGCAAAAAGAAAAGCGGATAGCCGGTGTGACTCACGCCGAGCCGCGCGATGTTTGTTTGAAATTCGCCTTCGTCGCCGTCGAGCAAACCGGGCGCGGCAGTGCGCGCGTAGAGCGCGAGGGACGCGAGGAAGAGCGCGAGCGCGAGGAGCGTGTCGTAAGTGGTAAGTGGCAAGTGGTAAGTTTTGATGCGCGAAAATATTTTCATTCGGGAGCAATCCTAATTTGTCCGATGAAGGGCGTGATGATTTCGCCGCGCGGATCGCGCGCGATCAAATCGCGTTTGTCGCGGCGATTGTAGAGCGACACAAGAATTTGCGCGGTCGAATTTTCAGGCGCAATCGGCAACCAGTACACATCGCGAATGATTTGCCCAGCGCGCATCACGCGCGTCGGCAACATGCCGTGACCGGGATAACTGTCGCGCGTGCCGATCACGCGTTGATGCGCGTCCAGCACGCGGATCGCAATCGTATAATCTTCGTCCATCGCCGCGAGCGCTTGCCAATAGAGCGTCAATTCGCGCGCGTCGCCGGGATAAATCGCGCGCGCCGAAATCGTGTAACCAAGTAATTTTATTTTGCCCTCGTACTCAATATCCACGCGATTTGGAATTTGCGCGAGGTCGCTTTCGTGTAACGTTTGCGGATACGCATACGCGGGACGGATGAGTGTGAATGGCGCGCTTGCCGAGATCGCGAACAGAAAAATGACAAATGACAAATGTGCAAATGACAAAATGCGCGCCGCGATTTTCCAACTTCCAACTTCTAACTTCCAATTTCCAATTTGCGCGAGTCCGAATACGACCAGCACCGCAATCGCCGGGAGCGCGGGAAAGAGCAAGCGTCCGTGCGGGGCTTGCGTTACCATCATCCAGCGCACGAGCGCGGCGAGGACGATGATGAACCACAGCGCGGGAATCAGGATTTGTGATTTGTGATTTATGATTTCTGATTTCTGCTTTGAGCGAACGCGTGATGCAACGAAACTCCTAAATCCTAAATCATAAATCATAAATTTGATCAGTCCGATCAAACTTGCCAGCACCGCAACCGCAATGATCGAATAAATCGCCGGTTGCGCGCGCACATTGCCCCAACCGAAACCGACCCAAAAAGTTTCCCACACTTCGGCGAGTTGCGCGATCAATTGATCGAACGTGAGCGGCGTTTCGCGCGCGAAAAAAATGCGTGTCATCAGTTCGGTGCCGGTTAGTTCGCCGTACAAAACCAGGTTGCGCGCGTACCACCAACCCGCGACAAGTGAAAAGGTAAAAGTGAAAAGTGAAAAGTTTAAAATGATGTTGCGAAAAAAATTGGGTTGCTGGCGCGTGTGCCACATTTGCCAGCCCAGCGCAACCAGCGCGAGTGCAAACAATCCCGCGCCGCTCACTTTTGAAATCGCGGCGAGTCCGCACGCGATGCCGAGCGCAAGCACATTGCGCGTCGTCGGTTGCGCGCGCATCATCCGCGCGATCAGCCACAGCGCGAACGCGCTCGTCGCGGCGATGGTCGAATCGTTGCTGACCGCGCCGCTGATGAAAATAAATTGCGGCACAAACGCGACGACCGCGCTTGCGAGCACGGCGAGAAATGGATCGCGCAAAATTTCGCGCGCAAATAAAAAAGTAAACAGCACCGCGAGCGCGCCGATCAAAACCGCAAGCCAGCGCGCGATCCGAATCGCCAAGACCGCGCCGCGATACGGAAAACTTTCGAGCGCTGTGTGAATGAATAAATTTTTATTGTCGTTCACGATCCCAGGAACGGTGTAACCGTAATGCGGATTTTCCCAAACGATGCCGGGAAAATCGGACGTGTCAATCCAAAACGTCAACGCCGCGCCGAGCAAATAATACAACGGCGGCTGACTCCCCTCTTGCCGCGCGAAATGATCCGGTGGTTCTGCTTGCACCGGCAAGCCGCGCCCGGTCGCGATGTGTTGAATCACCGCGAAATGTTCACGCTCGTCCGGCGTTTCAAAGAGCGGCGTGGTGATGCTGTAAAAAATTCCGAGCGCGCCGAACGCGACCAGGATCAATATAAATGCGCGGTACATTATGGCGCAACCTCCAGCGCAGTATCGAGCAAGACAAAATCGGTTCCATCGCTCAAGGTTAAGCGCGCGCCCGATTGCAAATCGTACCAGCCGATGCGAAGCGTGTATTTGCCCGGCGCGTGCGGAACGTTTATGCTAAATTCATCGCGAATGATTTCGCCCGCGTCCCAGATCGAGGTTGGATAATTGCCGGCTTGCGGTTGATGATCGGCTTGCGCGACGATTTGCCCGTTCGCATCGAGCAAATGCACGAACACAGTATAATCGCGATCCATTTCCGCGCGCGCGCGCCAGTACAATTTGAGCGTCGCCGCTTCGCCCACGCGCGCGTTCGGCAAATCGTACCCTTCGAGCGCGATGCGCGCGTCGAACGTCGCGACCTGGGATCGGCTCGGCGCGAATGATGCAGTTGCGCGCGGCGCGATTTTGATCGCGCCGACGATCACGCGATTGTCCGTCGCGTCAATCCGCTCCAACCGATTTTGCGCGAGATCGTACATTCCAATTTCGAGTGTATATTTTCCGGCGCGCGTCCGCGCGGGCACGGGGATGCGATGATGCGTTGGAATAATTTCGTCTGGCTTCCACAGATACGTCGGATACGCGTTGAGCGCGGGAATCAAATCGGCAATCGCGACTGTGTCATCATTCACGTCGAGCGCGTGCGCGAAAATCGTGTAATCGGTCAAGGTTTTATTCGCGATGCGCCAATACAACGAAAGCAATATCATTTCGCCCGGTTGAATTCGCGATGCACCGATGGACGCGCCGACGAGTTCGATGCCATCCGCAAAACGCGCGCGCGGCGCGGTTGCCGCGCTTTCAAATCGAAAAAAATTTTGATCGACCGCGTACGCATGCGCGGCAATCTCGCCGCGCATTTCGCGAATGATGTGATCCGGCGCGCGCGCGCGCAACTCGTTTTCGATTGCGCGCATCGGCGGCAAAAGATACGCGACGCCGTTCGTGATCAGAACGTATGCGGCTGGATCGTGCACGTACAATTTACCTTCCGAACGTCCGTGATCCAAAAATGCCGGAAGCACGACCGATGCGCGCGCCGGTTGCGCTTCACGCACGAGCGCGCCGTTCGCGTCGAGCGCGGATTGCAAACGCGGCGCGCGCGCGCCGGTGAGATAGCGCACCGGACTGCGCGCAAATTCGTTGAGCGGCAAATAGACCGGCTCGGTTTGAAGATTGATCCATTCGGCTTCGGCGACCTCGACGCGGCTCACGTTGAAATTGTCGTACTCGGCATTGCGCGGCGAATCCGCGATGCGCGCGATAAAATACGCGTGCAGTGAACTCGCGACATTCAACACCACGAGCGTCGCAACGATTGTCGCGACAATCGTTCGCGGGCGCGCGTGAAAAAAATCAATCAGCGCACTCGCGCCCGCGCCGACAAAGAAAAACGCCGGTGGAAAAATTCCGATCAGCCGGACTTTGTTGAGCGTCGGCTCATCGGCGGCGAGTAGATCGGGCAGAAACATCACGCCGATCATCACCGCCGCCCACACCCATTCGATTTTGCGCCAGCGCGCGAGACACACGATCACGCCAATCACGAACAGCGCGAACAGCGCGGGATCGAACAATGGAATTCCGAACGTGCCATCGCGCCATTCGATGCCAAACATTTTCGCGTACGCGATCATGCGCGGAAAAATCACGTCGAGCAGATCGGCGCGTTGCCACACGTTGACCTGGTTGACACGCGCGAGCGCGACCTGCGGGTACACGATTTGAAACGCGAGACGCGGCAACGCGATCACGAACGCGATTGTCCACAGCGCGAGCATCGGTTTGAAATGCGCGCGCCAGCGCGCGCGATCAAACACGAGCGCGAATATCCACAGCGCGAACAATCCGACCGGCACAAAAATCGCGGCGAGGTAGGTGTAAATGCTCAAACCCAGGACGATGCCGCCGAGAATGAACGCGCGCCAACTCCCGGTGCGCCAACCGCGCGCGAAAAAATAAAGCGCGGCGAGTTCGAACAGCGTAACAAAAATAAATCGGATGCCATAGCGCGATAGGTTGAACAATTCGAGCGAACCGGCGAGCGCGAGCGCGGCGATGAACGCGACGCGCTGATCGCGCGTAAATTCGTACGCGACGCCGAACAACGCGGCGACGCTCAGCACACCGGCAAGCGCGGTGACCAGGCGCAACGCGAACGCACTCGGTCCGAACAACCCAACCGTGAGCGTTTGCAAATAAAGAATCAACGGTTCGGGCGCGCCCATCGCGTTGACGAAAAACGGACGCGCGCCGTCGTAGATCATTCCCAGGATCGTCATTCCATTCGACGCGGCGTCGTACTTGAGACCGGGCGGCAATATGTCGAGCGCGTACAATCGCGCGAACGCGGCGATGGCGATGACGAACGCGAATACGAGCCAGGCGCGTTTACTCAACGTTCACCTCGCTCAACACAATCGAATCGCCGTGCGCTGTCGGCAAACGTTCGCCGGTCTGCGCGTCGTACCAACCGATGATGACGCGCAATTTGCCGCGCGCGTCCGCCGGAAACGCGAGCGTGATTTCATCCGGCACAAATTCATTCGCGTCCCAGATTAAAGTTGGATACGCGCCGCCGCGCGGGGGCGCATCGCTTTGCGCGATGATGCGGTTCGCGTCGTCAAGCGCGTGCACGAAGAGCGTGTAATCGCGCGTGATAAATTTTTCGCTTTGCCACAACAGAATCAATTTCAAATCCTCGCCGCGTTTTATTTTTGGCGCGGCATCAAATCCGATCAGCGTGATCGCATCGCCAAAACGCGCGTGGATCAATCGCGATGGCATTGGCGGTGTGGCGCGCAAACCGATTTTCAATGGCGCGATTAAAATGCGATCATCCTCCGCGCGTTTGCCGTTGATCTCAACCGGCACGCGCGCGTTTTGCGCGGGCGAAAATAATCCAACTTCAAGCATATATTTTCCCGGCGGCAAGCCATCGTTTATTTTGAGATCATACCGCGCGGGCAAGCTTTGATCGCGCGGCAACAGCGCGAGCGGATATTCAAAAAATAATTCCGTGTCCGCGCCACCGACGACGTTGCCGGACGCGTCAAGGATGTGCGCGAACATTTTCATGCTGGATTGAATCGGCGCGCGATTCATCCAAAATAATCCAAGCGGAAACGATTGCCCCGGCGCGATGTCGCGCGAATAGGATGCGCCGATCAAGATCATTCGATCCGCGAATCGCGCGTCAAGCGATTGCGCGGACGGCGCATCGAACAGCATGGCTTTGCTCACGCGCGCAAACGCGCCAATCGGCTTGCCGAATTGATCGCGTAAAGTTTGCGCGTCCGCAAGTGCTGGAATTAGCGCGCGCGGATTTAGCCACAACGCTTCGCGTCCACGCAAAAGAATCGGCGCGCCGTTTGCGAGCGTCGGCGGAATCAGCGCGAGCATTGGTTCGTGTTCGATCTGTGCGCGATCAGGAAATGGCAAAGCGCGGCTTGAAGCGTAACGCGACCGAATCAAAAATTGAATCGTCGGATGGGCGTATGTTTCAAACGGGACGATGACATTTTCATCGCGCGTGTTGAGCCACTGCGCGAGTTGCACGAGTTCGCCTTGGTAATCAGAGTACGCGCGCGGATGATTTGCCCACACGAAAAAATAATCGCGCGCGCTCCACGCGCCACTGCCGATCAACGTGATCAACGCGCCGAATGCGCGCGCGCGTTGCGGCATCCAGCGCGAGGCAATCGCTTGCCAGCCCCACGCGACGAACACAAACATCGCCGGGAGCGCGCCAATCGCGCGTTGTGTGTCGGGCGCGTCTTGCGACAAAATCGTCGGCGCGAGCAAGAGCGCGAACCAGATCAAGGCGAAGCGTGCGCGCGGCTCGCGCCAGCGCCACAACGCGGCGAGCAAACCGATCGCGAATGGAATGAGCGTGAACCAATCCAATACCGGGCGATACGCGATACCGTGTCGCCATTCCGCGTCGCCGCGCGCGAAAAACATTTGCGCGACGCGCCACGCGTTCGCAAGCAAATCGTTTGCGCCGCCCGCGAGCGCGACATCACTCACGCGAAACAAAAGCGCGCTGGGATGCGTCGCGAAATAAAAACCGAGTGGCGCAAAGACGACGAGCGCGGCAATCACCAAGACGGTCGGCGCGATCAGAAATCGCGAATTGAAACGCGCGGAGATTTCTCGCTTCGCTCGAAATGACATTCCGAGATCGGGGAATTCTCGCTTCGCTCGAAATGACAAGGCGAGTTCGGTGATCCAAAACAGCGCGAGCACAATCGGCAAAAAGCGCGCGGACAGGTACGTGTACAAACTCGCGCCGAGCACCGCGCCGGCAAAAATATGATCGCGCAATTTTTGCGTGCGCCGCGCGCGCCAGAAAAAATAAAATGCGAGCGTCGCAAAAAGCGGAAGCGCAATCGTGCGCCAACCCATTCGACTAAAATTGAGATGCCAGTACGACGTCGCCAAGCCCGCCGCGCCGATCAGCGCGATCCAAGTCGCGTGCTTGCCGCGCGTGAGCGCGCGCACGAGCGCGAAAAACGCGGCGATGGTCAGGATGCCGACGAACGCCGCCGGAATTCGCAGTGCCCACGGCGTTGCGCCGAACAGTGCAATCGAAAGCGCGTGTGCGTAAATAAAAAACGGTTCGCGTCCGCCGTTGCCCTCGAAAAAAATCGGCAAGCCCGCGCCGTGCAAAATGCCGAGCGCATCGAGTCCGCTAAACGCTTCGTCATGATACAAGCCGGGCGGAATCGTATCAAGCGACGCGACGCGCAACGCGGTCGCGAGCAATAAAATCGCGATGAGCGCGCACCAGATTTGCCGCGTCATTTGTTCGTCCCCGCGAGATTCAATTCAAATGAATCGCCGTTCGGCGTCGGCAAACGTTCGCCGGTGTCCGCGCGATACAAACCGATAATCACACGCGGGCTAAGCGGCAAAATAAATTCATCGCGAATGATTTCGCCCGCGCTCCAAATCGAGGTCGGATAATTTCCGGCTTGCGGTTGCTGATCCACTTGCCCGATCATTTTTCCGTTCGCGTCGAGCGCGTGCGCGAACATTGTGTAATCTTGTTCGATTGTAGTTCGCGCGCGCCAATACAAAATAATCCGCGTGTGATCCTGGGTCGTCTCGACGGCGTAATCGGCAAGTTCAATCGCGTCGCCGAATGGCGCGCCCACGCGCGGCGCAATTGTAATCGCGTGGCGCGGCGCGATTTTGATCGCGTCCACAAGCGCGCGATCATCGCCGGTTTCAATCACGCTCAAGCGCGCGCCATTTTTTTCGACCGGATACAAACCGATTTCGAGCGCGTACTTGCCCGGCGTCGCGTTCGGCAAAATCGGAATCGTTACGCCATCGCGCAACGCGTCGCCCGGTTTCCAATACAACGTCGGAAACGCGCCGCGCGCCGGAATCACATCCGCGCCGCCCGCGCTCACGTCGTTTTTGCCGATGACGTGAACGAACACGCGGTACGATTCGCGCATCGGCGCGCGCGCGCGCCAATACAAGGTAACGCGCAAATTTTCGCCTGGCTTGACGACGCGCGATTCAAGATCGTACCCAAGCAATTCGATCTGATCCGCAAAATTAAATTGCGCGTGATTCGTGATCCGCGCGAGATCGTTGGCGGAGGCGCGCGCGGGGCGCGCGTAGGCGGGGAGCGTGTACGCGAAGGGGACGAAGAGCGCAAGAATGAAAAATGAGCAAATGACAAATGAAGGAATGACAAATGAAAAATGGGCAAATGACAAATGCGTAAAACGTAAAACGTAAAACATAATTTCCTGGAATACGAGCGCGAGAATGAGCGCGATGACGGAAATTGCCGGGAAGAGATAGCGACCTTGATCCGCGCCGGTCGTCATTGTGATAAAGCGGAGTTGCGCGATAAAGATGAAGGCGAGCCAGGCGGTGAGGAAGAAAAGTGGAATGCGTAAGACGTGATGCGTAAAACGTAAAACGTAAAACGTAAAACCGAGCAACGCGACGAATGTGAACAGCGCGAGCGCGATTAAAAGTGCGGGCGAAAAATCGCCGGGCGTGGGTCCGCCCCAAAACGTTTGCCACATCCAGGGCAGTGAAATCTGAAATAATTCCGGCGGCGTGAGTTCGCCGGAACGCGGAAAGAGCGCGGAGACCTGCACGAGTTTTAGCGCGAGCGGATCGCCGTACACCATTTGATTGCGCGCAAACCACCAGCCCGCGACGAATAAAATGATCGCGAGAAAAATGCCGGTCGTGGAAATGAATAAACGCAGGTTGCGCGCGCGAAATGCGAGATACGCGAAAACCAGGATCGCCAATGGCACGAGTCCGAGCGCGGTTGTTTTGGTGAGCAGGGCAAGCGCGAGCAACACGCCGATCAGCGCGGACGATTTGAGATCGCACGCGGCGCGCGCGGCGAGCCAGCGCGTCCACATCAACAACACGAGCGATGACAACGCGGCAAGTGACGCGTCGTTCGAGACGAGCGCGGACGCGAAGAGAAAACTGGGATTGAAGGCGACGAACGCGGCGGCGAGTAGTGGTAAGTGGTAAGTGGTAAGTGGTAATTCGTGATGCGATTCTAAAATGGTCGCGGTGATAAAAAAGGTTGCGGCGACAGTGATCGCGCTGAAGAAAATTGAAAGCAGGCGCGCGAGGTGAACCGCGAGCGGCGTGCGCGTGTACGGAAAATTTTGCGAATCGAAATGATAATAAATGTTGCGCCCGCAACACGCGGGATCGCCGACGAAGGTCGCGGCATAGTTGCGCGTCAGGTGTTGTTCATGATCCGATGTGTCAAGCGGCGCGATGACGAGCGCGACGAGTGAATAGTACAGCGGCGGATGCCAGCCCTGATGCCCGGCGATGCCGCCGCCCGGCTCGAACAATTGCACCGGCAACGCGCGGTTGTCCGCGATAAATTTCGCGAAACGAAAATGATCGTCCTCGTCGGGTCCCTCGAAAATCGGAATAATGATCGAGTAGAACAACGCGACGAGCGCAAAGACGATCAGCAAAAGGGCAAGCGCCCGCGGAAATTTTTTCATCGCGCGGACACCTCGATCTCGAATGTAATCGCGCGATTTGGCAATTCATTTCCTTGCGCGTCGAACGCGGGGAGACGTTCGCCGGAAATTGGATCGTACATTCCAACCCGGATCGTGTATTTGCCGGGCGCGACATTCAACGCGTGAGCGTCCGGCACGCGCTCGCCCGCGTCCCAGATGCGCGTCGGGTAACGATTGCCGCGCGGCGCGCCATCGGTCTGCGCGACGAGTTGACCGCGCGCGTCAACGATGTGAACAAAGACGTGATAATTTTTTTCGGGACGCGCGCGCGCGTGCCAATGCAAAATCAATTCGCGTGATTGCAGATCGTATCCCAGGAATTGAATCGCGTCGCCGAGTTGCGCGCGCAGAGCGGTGCGCGGATTCGCGTTCGGCGCGTTGATCGGCACGATCACCTCGCCCAAATCCACCACCGCGTCCGGCGATTCGCCATCGGCGGTAACGACCGGCAAGCGTTCGAGATTTTGCGCGCGATACAAACCGATGAGCAACCGATAAATGCCGGGCGACGCGTCGCGGGCAAGCGCGAGCGCGCGTTGATCGGAAACGATTCGACCGGGCGACCAAAGCATCGTTGGAAAAAACATATCTTGCGTCATTCCATCGCGTTGCGCGATCACGTTGCCATCCAAATCTACGAGTTGCGCCAAGACGGTGAAATCTTCAAACAGATCGCGCGTCGCGCGCCAATCCATTTTGATCGAAAGCGAATTACCCGCGTTCACGCGCGCCGGAAAAATCGCGTCCATCAATTCAATCGCGTCGCCGATGCGCGCGCGCGGATTCATCGCGATGGATTGACGCGGTGCGGATTGGATCAATTCGACAAACGCGACCTGAACAAAACGCGGCGACGCGCCGTAGCCGACTTGCAATTGATATTTTCCGGCGGGCATTTCACTCGCGAGCGGCAAATCGAAATGATCCTCGACAATTTCGTTCGGCACCCACACTTCGGGAAATCCGGTCGCATAGCGCGACGATTGCGCGCGCGTCGCCCACATGCGCCCGGCGTCATCCACCAAACGCCAGGTGAATGGCGCGTCCGCGATTTGTTGACGCGCAAACCACACAACTTGGAGATCAAGCGAATCGGATTGCGCGCGCCACGCGGTTGATGCGAGCGTCGCGTTTTCGATCCGCAAACCGATCAAGCGCAACGCGGGCGACACTTCGATTTGCGTGGATTGGATCGCGCGGCGCGGCGCGGTGAGCGCGACGAATGTTGATGGCAAAACCAGGACGAGCACACTCGCGATCAAAATCAGTGCGATGCGCGTGCGCGCGAATCGAATGATCGCGCCAACCAGGATCAATGCGGCAAGCCCGGAAATAATCGCGCCGATTTGACGCGCGAGTGTATCGCCAAACCAAATCACAACACGATGCGTGCCCGGCGGCAAATCCAGTGTGATCAATCCGAGCGGCGTGCTGGGAAATAGATCGAGCGGCGCGCCGTCGAGCGTGGCTTGCCAGCCGGGAAAATAAAACGCGCGCAGTAAAATCGTTTCGGAATGTGACGACGATACGCGCAACGCGATGCGTTGTGGATCGAACGATTCGACCGCGATGCTCGGCGCGGGAAACGCGGAAGTTACATCGAGTTTCGGCGCGAGCGTTTGCACGGTCAACGGCAAATACTCGGCGAACGATCCGAAACCCAAGCCACGCGTGTTCGCTTCAAAACGCGCGATTTGTCCGATGGTCAGATCGCCACGCGGGTTGTCGAGTTTGCGCGCCGCGAGATTCGCGAGTCCGTTCCACGCGAGAATCGCGATCACGATCAACGCCATCGCGCGGCGCGATGCGAGCGCGCCGGTAATGATCGCGATGCCCAAGCCGATCAAAACCTGGATGCGCCACGCGAATTGAATCGTTTTGAGCAAGGGCGCGTTCAACCAGAAATCGCGCGCGAAATCGAGCGAGAGCGCGATGCCGATCAACGCGGTCGCGCCAAAAATCGCGAGCAAACCGCGATGCGCGCGCCACGCGAAAAAAATCGCGAGTAGTGCAATCGCGAGTGTGATCGGCGCGAACGGGTACGGTTGATCCACGTATTGAAACGGAACGCTCGCTTGAAGCGCGTGCGCGGGCGCGAGAAAACTGCCGACGAGCAAATCGGTGAGCGCTTTGTTCGCGCGACTGATCGCGACGAGCGGCAATTCGATCAGCATCGGCAACCAATAAAATGCCGCAAGTCCCGCGCCGATGATGCCCGCGCCAATCGCGCGCGCGAGCGCGCGCCGTTTCTCGCTAACGCGCGCGAGTTGCCACGCGAGAAACGCGATTAAAAATGGCGCGCTCAACAACGCGGTCAAGTTATGCGCGAGCAGAATCGCCGCGCTGAAAAATGCAAGCGCGACCATCGCGCTAACATCGCGCTGGAGAATGACGCGGCGGATCGCCCACGCGAACCAGGGCAAGAGCGCGGCGGCAAGCGCTTCGGCAAGCGCGCCGCGAATGTACACATCGAGCAAAAAGTACGGAAAGAAAATATACGCCGCCGCGACAAGCAAGCCGGCAAAATCGGAATCGAAGAGATCGCGACCAAGCACGAACGCGCCAAGCGCGGCGATGGCGACGATCAACGCGAGCGTTAATTGAAGCGCAACAGGCAAATCGAATCCGATGATGTGAAAAGTTTCCGCGAGGTAATACGCCAATGGCGGATAGAAATTGAAAATCGGATAACCGTAGCCGGACGCAAAATCGGATGCCCAGCGCGGATACACAATGCCTTGCCGAATCATTCGATCCAATTCGTCAATGCGAAAGAGATGCAAAAATCCGTCGTCGAGAAAAAGAAATCGCGACGGCGGAAGCAAGGGCGAAATTCCTAGCGCGATCAGCGCGACCAGGACGAGGCGCGTGATCCAACGAGATTGATCGGTCATAAAAAAAATCAAAACCGTTCAAATGTCATTGCGAGCAAAGCGAAGCAATCCCCGCGTTGCGGATCCGGATCGATCACATCGGGGATTGCTTCGCAAAAACCGCTCGCAATGACGGACGGGATTGAACGCTCACAAAAAATCAAGCGGGCAAAAATGCCCGCTCATTTTCTACACATTTGGTTCTTTTTGCAAATCGGCGCGCGCAACGAGTGGCGGCGCGCTACCGAGCAAACCGAAACGTTTGCGAAAGAGAAAAAACAAATTGTAAAATCCGTCGCGCCAGATTCGCAATTTGCTAACGCCGTGCCGTTCTTTGTAATAGACCGGCAGTTCGATGCCGCGAATGATTTTCTTTTTCGACATCGCTTCGAGTTTGATCTCTTCCGAAAACGCCATTCCGTCGCTCGTGAGCCGCAGGTGTTCGAGAATCGCGCGTTTGAACACCCACATGCCCGATTGCGAATCGCGCACGCGAAACCAAAATAAAATGAGGATGAAAAAATTTAGCACGTCGTTGCCGAACACGCGCAACCAATTACTCGGTTTGTCTTTATGCCCGGTGCGATCACAAGTGATGAAATCGAAATTTTCATCAATCATCACGTCGAGCAGGATCGGAATAAAATTGCGCGGGTACGTGCCGTCGGCGTCCATCGTTACGATGATGTCGCCGGTCGCATTCCGCAAGCCGGTTTTGTACGCCGCGCCGTATCCTTGTTTCGATTCGCGAATCACGCGCGCGCCAAAACTGCGCGCGACCTCCGCGGTGCGATCGGTCGAGTTGTTGTCCACCGCGATCACTTCGTCAATGAGCGCGGGCAGATCGCGATAGACCTCGGGCAAGCCGTATTCTTCGTTAAAGCACGGCATCACGAGCGAGATGCGATGATTTTTGTACATTACGGTTTCGCTACCAACTTGAGTTGTTGCTCCAATTCTTCGCCGGTCACAAAGCCGCGTTTTTTCCAAATCACTTTGCCGGTCCCATCCAACAGAAACATATCCGGTTGAACCGTGTAACCGAGTTTACGTTTCGCATCCTGGGTCGCGGGGTTGTCAATATCGAGATAGACAAAATCTATACAACCACCATACTTGGCTTCGAGCCCGTGCACGACGGGTTTGATCGCGTTGCACGTCGTTCACCAAAACGCGAAAAACTCGACGAGTTTCGGTTTCGCGGACGCTTCGAGTTTTTTCGGATCGTCGGAGCGAAATTGATCCGGCGGCGCGGCGTTCGTCGTCGTGCACGATGCCGCATTCGATGCGGCGGCTTGGGTTGGCGCGGGCGCAACCGATGGTTGAACATTCGATTGAGTTGGCGCGCTAGTCGGCGCGGCAGTCGGCGCGCACGCGACGAGAGTCATCACCACAAGCACGAACAAAATTTTTGATTTCATCAATTTTTCCTTTTCACGCTTTACGTTTCACGTCTTACGTTTCAACGCGATAACTTTCGACCGCGCGCGGCGCAGAGTTCATCACTTCAGGCGAAAGACCGTGACGCAATTGCGCCCATTTCAAACTCGCCCACTCTTTGAGAATGACCGGGTACATCAACGGGTTGAACAAAATGTTGACGGTCATAAAACATTCGTAGGTGCAATAGCATTTCGTTTTCGAAATCCACTCGCGCACGTCGTCGGCTTTTTGCGATTCCCAGATTTTTTTGAAATTGTAATCGAAATCGCGCACGTTGCCGAGAATTTTTTCTTCGAGCAATTCACACGCCAGCACGTCGCCGTTCGCGTACATCGCGCCGCCGAGCGAACCGGCATAACACGGAATCACAAAGCGGCGTTCCTTCACCATCTTGGTAATCATCTTGGGGCGAATGATGCGCTTGGCGTTGATGAAATCGCCGAAGGGCAATTTGTAATAGCCGGACAATTCGCGCGATTTGTTATCCGCTTCGAGCCGATAGTGAAAGTTCATATAGTTGTCAATGTCGAATTGATTCGCCTTCGGATCAATCGGCGGCGTGAATTTCGCCGCGGGGTCTTTCGGTCCACCGCGCAGAAGCAGAGTGAACACGGTGTTGACGCCGACGTACGTGCGGAGGTAATCGTAAATTTCATCGAGCCGATCGTGATTGTACGCGCTGACCGCGATTTGAATGCACGCGGAAAAACTGGGATAGTGTTTTTCGAGCACGCGCAATTCGCGATAGGTACGAATCGCGCGGTCGAACAAACCTTTAAAGCCGCGAAACTTGTCGTGATCTTCTTCCACGCCGTCAATCGAAATGTCAATGTGCAAATCCATCTCGGGGCACGCGTCGAGCATTTCGCGCGCGCCGTCCACAACGCGACTCGTGAGCGAGCCGTTCGTCGGGATGCCGACGTTCGGCGCGTGATTGTTCTTGTGAAAAATCTTGACGATTTCCGGTAAATCTTTTCGCAAGAACGGTTCGCCGCCGGTCGGCGTGAAGAAAATCATATCGTCCATCGTGCGACTAACTTTTTCGATTTCGTCAATCGTCAGTTCGCCGGTGTGCCGTTCGTGCGAACCGAGCAAACAGTGCCCACAGCGCGCGTTGCAATTTTTCGTGATGAAGAGGACAAAGTATAACGGCGACGCGCCTTTTTTGTACAAGATGCGCGGCGCGAATTTCATATAGTTCATCAGAGACATCGCGTTACCTCTTTCATTTGATTCTACGCCGCGACCTGGTCCGGCAAAGGCGGAACGTGCGGCGACAGAGACAATCCAACACTCAAGAAATCATTGACGGGTGGCGTAGTCAGCACTGCCAAAACCGCTTGCCAGAGATCTTCCGGCAGATTTCGCAGATTTGCCAATGGCACACTGAGCGGCGTGTTGCGGTAATGCGCCATCATTCGCGCGAAACTAATAAAAGTCAATCCGACCGCGCGCGGCGGCGTGCCGGTCGTTTTGCCGGTATCAAGGCGTAACAAGATATTGTCAGCCAACTCGACGCCGGTTACATGCTCGCTTTTACCAAACGAGACATAGAGCACATCCGCCTCTTCGTCATAGTCGGTTTTTATTTCGTTCATACTCTACTCCTCGAAAGATTGGCAATACGCGGTCGTCACAAATTTTTCTTCGCGCATCGAGCCATCCGGATCGGTGTGCCAACGAAAACGCACACAAACAACCAAATGCGTATTATCATCCGGCAAGTCCGCAAAGAATCGGTAATATCGGTAGCCGTTGGGATCGTACGGGTCTTGACGACGACGCCCCAAGCGAATCGTTTCCGCGACCTCGTCAAAAAATGGCGCAACTTCGGGATGATTGTCTGGATCAATAATGTGCGCCCACCGTTCACGCGTCAAATAGATTTCATTGCCAAAACGATCGCGCTGAGTCCAGAGTTTGCCGCCGGGCATATTGATTGTCTCCGAATAAAATCGTTCTGGAAATTGTTATGCTTTTGCTCTACCGCGCACCTGGTATAATCGAATCAACTCGCGCACAACCGGCAATAGTTCACGCGGCACTTGAACCGTCGTTCGTTCTTTGCGCGCCATTTCATCTTCTGCAACGGCTTGGTCCTCGGTTTGCGTTTCATAATGGCGCAACACTTTACGCACGCGTTTTTCGTTCCATCCTTTTGGAAGATGATTCGTTTCCGCCCAGAGTTCCATTGCAACTTTGATTTCAGCTAATGCGGCTTCTTCCGTTTCGCCAAACGCGGAACATCCCGGTAATTCAGAAACAATCGCGACGTACCCCGCATCTTTTTCGCTGTAGAAATTTGGATCGCGTATTTGGACATTTCAATACCGTTTGCCCTGCACAAACTCGATCCCCGCCATCACCATCCCACATCCAACCGCGCTCACATCCACCGGTTGAAACAACCCGGCAAGCATCGTGAACCGCGCGCCGCGTTCGCGCGCGAGATACGCGAACCAGGGAAAGAATAAAACGTAAAACGTAACGAGTAAAATTCCGCCCACACTGGCCACGAACCAATTACCAATTACGATTCCCGCGCCGAGCGCGCTCATCGCCGCAAACAACGTCGGCACCGCGAGTTGGTAAAACACCGGGACGCTCGTGTAAAAGGGTTGACCGCGTTTCCGCAGGCGCATCAGCATCAACGCGCGCGCGCGGAGGAAATCGGTACGCAAAACTTCGGCGAGCGTGTACTGTTTGTGATGCACCGCCGCGACAGCGGGATCCAGAATAATGGTGTGCCCCGCGCTCCACGCGCGCTGACCGAACTCGGTATCCTCTGCAATGCTCGCGCCGGCATAATTTTCATCAAAGCCGCCGAGTTGCGAAAAAATTGCGCGGCGCATCGCGGCGATGCTCGTGTAAAATAAACCGATCCGTTCGCGCGGCACGCGCGCGTACGTGAACCGCATCCATAAATTTTTAAAGTTGCTCGCGAAATCGTCGAACGGAATTTTGCGATCGAGCAAGCCGACCACGCCGGCGACACGCGCATCCGCGAAATTTTCCGCGAGCGATTGCAATGCGTCGCGCGCGACGATCACATCGTCGTCGGTGAAAAAAAGCACATCGCCGGTCGCGATGTCTGCGCCGCGATTTTTCGCGCGCGCCGCGCCGATGTTTTCGCGCAGACGGATCACGCGACAATCGAATTGCGCCGCGATGCGCGCGGAATCATCGGACGACGCGTCGTCCACGACAATGATCTCGTGCGGCGGCATAGACGAAGCGCGCAACGCGCGCAGACATTCGGACAAGGTTTCTGCGCCGTTGCGCGTGGGGATGACAACAGAAATTCGACAATTCATTTCGCGGCTGTGGCGCGATTATAGCACACCGGTCAAGCGTTCGTCAAAGTAACACACGCGCGCGGCTTGACACTTTTCTTACATCCGCGATTCCGCAAGAGTGTGTTATACTTGCCGCACAAATAAAAAAACACAAGGAGCAAACGATGGCTGATCTTCGCGCTAAAGGATTCACGACGCGCGCGGTGCACGCGGGTGAACGCGTTCCGCCCGGCGATTTTATGCCGGTCGCGACACCGATTCATCCCAGCGTTGGATTCGTGTACGAAAGTATGGACGACCTCGACGCGATCTTTGCGACGACGCGACCGGGTTATGTGTACCCGCGTTATGGCAGTCCGACCGTCGCGGCATTTGAGGCGTTCGCCACCGGGATGGCGGCGATCCACGCCGCGTTGTTATCCGCCAGTGTGCGCGCCGGCGCGACGATTGTCGCCGCGCAAGATTTGTATGGCGCGACTACCGTGTTGATTGCGCGCTTGCTGAATGAACTTGGCGCGCGTGTTGAACTAGTTGATTGCACGGATCACAGCGCGGTTGAGCACGCGGTCGCGCAAACGCGCCCGGTTGTTTTGCTCGCCGAAACGATTTCGAATCCCCTGCTCAAAGTCGCGGACATCGCCGCGCTTGCGGCGATCGCGCAAAGGCACGGCGCGCAGTTGTTGATCGACAACACGTTCGCGTCGCCGTACTTGTGCAATCCGCTCTCGCTCGGCGCGGATTACGCGATCCACAGCGCGACGAAATATCTCGGCGGGCATGGCGATGTGATGGCGGGGGTTGTGATCACTTCAAAAGAGAATCGCGCGAAATTGTACGAGGTGAACAAACTAGTCGGCGGAACGCTCGGCGCGTTTGAAGCGTGGCTGGCGTTGCGCGGCTTGAAAACGTTGTCTCTGCGCGTGCGCCAACAATGCGCGAACGCGCAAATGATTACCGAATGGTTGATCGCGCATCCGCGCATCGCGCGCGTCAATTATCCGGGATTGCGCGATCATCCGCAGAACGATCTCGCGCGCCAACAATTTGGCGCGCGCGGTTTCGGCGGCGTGTTATCATTTGAAATCCGCGACGCGGATCGCGCACAGACATTTCGATTTATGGAATCGCTCGAATTGTGTCTCGCCGCGACGACACTCGGCGATATTTACACGCTCGTGCTTCATCCCGCGACCTCATCGCATCGTGCGTTGACGGCAGAGCAACGAAACCAGGTCGGCATCACCGAAGGATTGGTGCGCTTGTCGGTGGGGATTGAAGACGTGGAAGATATTCGCGCGGATCTCGCGC
>JACRPR010000067.1:0-41695 GCA_016223105.1 Chloroflexota bacterium
CATAAATTTTGAACGGCGTTGCAAATAGCGATCATCTTCCGGCAAGTGCATCGTGTAACCGAGCGCCATCCCGCGCGAAATGATCGAAACCTTGTGCACCGGATCGCAGTTCGGCCACATTCGCATCACACGCGCATGCCCGGCATCGTGATACGCCATGATCCGCTTTTCTTCTTCCTTGATCAAACGACTCTTGCGTTCGGGACCCGCCACCACTTTTTCGATCGACTCTTGCAGTTCCTTCATCTCGATCGCTTTTTTATTGCGCCGCGCGGAAACAATCGCGGCTTCGTTCACCAGGTTCTCAATGTCCGCGCCGGAAAAACCGGGCGTCTGTTTCGCGATCAAACCGAAATCCACATCGTCCGCGACCGGCTTGCCTTTGACATGCACTTGGAGAATTTGTTTGCGCCCGTTCATATCCGGGCGATCCAAAATCACGCGTCGATCAAAACGCCCGGGACGCATCAATGCCGGATCGAGAATATCCGGGCGATTCGTCGCCGCGACGATGATCACGTTCGTGTCGGTGTCAAAGCCGTCCATCTCGACCAGGATTTGATTGAGCGTTTGCTCGCGCTCGTCGTGCGAACCGCCTAGCCCCGCGCCGCGATGCCGACCGACCGCGTCGATCTCATCCACGAACACGATGCACGGTGAATTGCGTTTCGCTTGATCGAACAGATCGCGCACGCGCGACGCACCAACGCCGACGAACATTTCGACAAACTCGGAACCGCTGATCGAAAAGAATGGCACGTTCGCTTCGCCCGCGACTGCGCGCGCGAGCAAGGTCTTGCCGGTGCCCGGCGGTCCGACGAGCAGAACGCCTTTCGGAATGCGCGCGCCGAGCGCGGTAAATTTTTCCGGCTCTTTCAAAAACTCAACGACTTCGGCGAGTTCGGATTTGGCTTCATCCACGCCCGCGACATCCGCGAAGGTTACGGTCGGCTTGTCGCCGGAAAACATCCGCGCGCGTGATTTGCCGAACGCCATCGCTTGATTGTTGCCGCTCTGCGCCTGACGCATCAAAAAGAAAAACAGCGCGCCGATAAAAATCAACGGCAGGAATCCGCTGAGGATCGTGATGATGTCGCCCCATTGCGTCGGCTGTTCGTACACGATATCGGTCGCGCTGATTCTTTCCGGCGACACACCGAGGTTCTTGAGCGTTTCTTCGATGCTGACTTCGCGACTCGATTTGTTCGTAACGACGGTCGTGCCATCGCGATAGGTTACGTTCAACGTCGAACCATTCGCGGAAACTTTACGCACATTGCCCAGTTCAATGTCCTGGGCGATTTTACTGATCGGCACCGGGTTGGGCTGGCGCGGTTGTTGAAAAATGCCAAAGCCCAACGCGACTATCGCGACCAAAATCAACAGGTAGATAAACCCGTTGCGAAACCACTGATTCGGATTCGAATTCGAATTCATTCGTTCCTCGCTTGATTTGGTAGAGACCCTAAGGGTTTCTAAAAACCCTTAGGGTCTTCTGCATTATAGCAGAATTCAGACAATTAGAAAAGTCGAATTTCGTTCTTGGGTGTGCGTCACGATTTGGGTGACACGTAGGGGCGAAGCATGCTTCGCCCCTACCAACTACGAACCGTTGATCCACTTGGTCGCGAACGCCGGCATTTCTTTCAACGGTCCTTGAAACTTGGAGACCGGCGGAAGCGACGCGAGAAAAATGCGTCCATAATTTTTCGTGAGCACGCGTTTGTCGAGCACGACGACGACGCCGCGATCCGTTTTCGTGCGAATCAACCGACCAAAGCCCTGGCGAAAACGCAGAACCGCTTCCGGCACCGCGTACTGCGCGAACGAATCGTCGAACGTTTCACTGCGCGCCGCGAAAATCGGATCACTCGGCACGCTGAACGGCAACCGCGCGATTACCAAACACGAGAGCGCGTCGCCCGCGACATCTACGCCTTCCCAGAACGAACGCGTGCCGAATAGCACCGTGCGCGCTTGCGTCTTGAAGGTTTCGAGCACTTGCTTGCGCGAGCCGTCGAGATTTTGCGCGAGGACGACGATGCCGTCTTCTTCGAGCGGACGCGAAATCGCGCGATACGTATTTTGCAATTGCGCGTGCGAGGTGAACAATGCCATCGCGCGGCCCTCGGTCGCGCGGAACAATTCGATCAACGCGGCTTCGACCGATTTTTGATAATTGGGCTGACCCGGTTCCGGCAAATCGGTCGGCACGAAAATCGCCGCCGCGCTTTTGTAATCGAACGGCGAGCCGACCGCGAGTTCGTTCGCCCAATCGCCGATGCCGAGTCGCGATTTGATGTGCGTAAATTTTTTGTCCACGCACATTGTCGCGGACGTGAGAATCACCGATTGCTTTCCGGCGAATAATTGTTTTTGCAACATCTCGCCGACGTACAACGGCGCGACGTGCAACGACACATCCTCATTTTTCTTGCCGATGTTGACCCAGTAAATTCCATTCGCTTGCGGTTTCGTGATCAACGCTTCGAGCGCGCCGCGCGTTTCGCTGAGCCGCCGCATCGCGAACGACAACTCGGTTTGCAAATCGGGATAACTTGGAATTTCGTACTCGTCGAGATCGTCCCACGCTTTGTAAATTTTATCCAAGCCGTCGCGCGTCTTGGTGAGGCGCGCGCCAAACTCATCCCACGCGATTTCAATCGCGCTCCATTCCGGTTGCGCGCGCCGCGCCGCGGTCAAACGCAATTGCCGGTCGTAATTGCTGTCGGACGATTCGCCCGGCAATTGATCCTGGCGCGCGATGAAATTTTCGAGCGCGGTGAAAAAATCGTACACGCCGCGCCCGGCGTGATCCACATCTTGCGCGACATCGCTGAAAATATTTTGCGCGTCGCGTTTATATTGCGCCGGCACATCAGAATTGCGGAGCGCGCCGGCGAGACTGCCGATCAATCCGCCGCGCTCGTTCGCAAAGCCGCGCAACATCGCTTCCAAACTCGAACGCGACGCTTCGAACGCGAGCGCATCGGTCGCGCGCGCTTCGAGGTGATGCGCCTCGTCCACGATGAGGTATACGTGTTCCGGCAAAACCCGGTTTTCGGTCGCCATATCCGAAAGCAAGAGCGCGTGATTGACGATGACGATGTGCGCGCCTTCCGCTTTTTCGCGCGCGCGATAAAAGAAACATTTATTTTCCTGACGCAACGCACAATGTTGCGGCGCGCAATGATCCTGGTCACTGCTCAACTGCGACCACACCGCATTCTCCGCGCCCATCAAACGCAATTCCGCGTTGTCGCCGGTGGTCGTCGAAGGCAACCACGCAAGTGTTTTTGCCAGGACGCGCGCTTGATCGGTCGTTAGTTTATCGTTTTTGCGAAACGCGTCGAGCCGACGGCGGCACAAATAATTTGCGCGCCCCTTGAGCAGAGCGGCTTTGAATTCGAGCGGCAAAACATTTCGCAGATCCGGAATATCTTTCTCAAAAAGTTGATCTTGCAAATTGATCGTCGCGGTCGAAATGACGATGCGCTGATTATTTTGCGCGCCCCAATAAATCGCGGGGAGCAAATACGCGAGCGATTTGCCGGTGCCCGTGCCGGCTTCCGCCAGCACGGTCGCGCCGTCGTTGAACGCGTGCGCGACCGCGCGCAACATTTCGATCTGTTGCGCGCGATGCTCGTAGCCGGGAAAATGCTCGGCGAACGCGCCGGCGGGTTCGAGCAAATGCGCGAGCGCGTCCACGTCGAGCGGGTCTTGATGCGTTTTCGGTTTAAGCGGTTGCTCTTTGGGATCGCGCGAAAAAATCAAGCCGAGCGTTTCATCGCCCAGCCCGCCCTTGGCGGCGAGTTGCGCGCCAATCGAGCCGGGTGCGAACGCGGTGCGCGCGTGATCGCGCAGTAAATCCTGGAACGCGAATTTCAACGCCCAGTCCGCCTTGTCGCCGATGCGCGCGATTTCTTGAATGATTTTTTGATCGAGTCGCCCGGCGCGTTGCAAGAGCGCGTTGAACAACGCCGCCGCGGCGCGCGCATCTTCGAGCGCGCGATGGCGCGTCGGAAACGCGATGCCGAGTTCGTCCATCAACTTGCCGAGCGAATAGCGCGACGCGTACGGCATCAAGATACACGCGAGTTCGAATGTGTCGAGCGCGGCGGACGCGGTGAACCCGGTGCGCTGAAGAAATCCGAGATCGAACGCGATGTTGTGACCGACAACCGGATTTTCGCCGATGAAACGTTTGAGCGTCGGCGTGACCGAAAACAACGACGGCGCGCGTTCGACTTCTTCGCTTGTGATGCCGGTGAGCCGTTCGATTTTGCGCGGTAACGCGCGACCTGGGTTGACGAGCGACGACCAGGTATCGAGAACGTCATCGCCGCGAAATTTTACCGCGCCGATTTCGATGATCGCGTCGCGGTCGGCGTTCAGTCCGGTTGTTTCAATGTCGAGGGCAATGTAGATGCGGGGCATGCGGGGCTTTCTAGGAGAGAAATTTTGGGAAAGAAATTGAGCGATTAGAGATTGGAGATTAGGGATTGCATCCAATCTCTAATCTCCAATCTCCAATCTCATTCTAGCACGATTCGCACTAGACGCAAATTATTCTTTGGGCGTCGGTTTGTTCGCGTCGTCAATCGCGCGTTGAATTTGGTCGTTAAGTGCGCGCACGCCTTTGGCAAGTCCGCGCGCAATATCTTCGGTCGCGCCGCTCTGCTTGAACGAATCGGCGGCTTGCTTGACTTGCGCGCCGACATTTTTTACGTGCTCGTCTTCCTTCGCCGATTTGATCGCGCGGTCCACATTTTCGCCGAGGTCTTTCATCGCTTGTGAAACCTGGCGTTCAAATTCTCTCGTCTGCGGATGATCGCGCGCGACCTGCAACAAGGTTTTGATCCGCTCGCCCAAATCGCGCAGTTCTTGCGCGAGATCAAATTCCTGGGTTGGTTGCTCGCTCATTTTCAATCTCCAATCTCTAATCTCTAAATCTCATTCAACCGCGCGTGCCGGTTTTCCCACAATTGGCGCGTCAATGCCATTTGCCCGATGTGTTCGTTGTAATGTTCGACGATGTGCAAAATGCACCAGCGCACGGTTTGTTGATGCGCCGCGTCGCCGCGCAGCGCGTCCAACTCCTGCGCGGTCAGGCGCGCGAGAATTTCCTGGCTCAAGAGCGCGACTTGAGCGTACGTCAATTGCAATGTCGCGATGTTTTCCGCCAGCGCGCGAAATTCCGCGTCGCGATCGCGCGTGATCGATTGCGCGCCGACCTCTTGATGAATCCACCGCCGTTCCGCGCCGAGGCAATGCGTCGCCAATGCAAACAGCGAATTGCTTGCGTCCGGCGTCGGTCGCCAATTCAGCGCGGCGTGATCCAGCCCTTGCAAAATTTTCCAAACGCGCGCGCGCGCGTCGTTCAACAAATCGAGATATGTTTTTGTTTCGTTCGACATTTTTTCCCCGCGTTGTAGCATAGCCCCTTGTGGGCGTTGAATGTGTGCAAGCATTGATCGCCCACAAGGGGCTATGCTACAAATTCCGGTTATCCAATCTCCACGCGATTTTTACCGGCGTGTTTCGCGCGGTCGAGCGCGTTCTCGGCTTTGCCCAAAAGCGCGAGATTTTCGGTGAGGTCGTTGCCCGGCACGCTCGCCACACCGACGCTGACTGTTACATGCAAATTCAATTTCTCCAAAACAAAATGTTGTTCGGAAATTTTCTTGACAACGCGTTGCGCGAGTTCGCGCGCGCCTTGCGCGTCAATCTGCGGCGCGAGAATCGCAAAATCCTGCGTGTCGCACCGTCCGATCACATCCGCCAAGCGCGTCAATTTTTTGAGATGCTCCGCAATTTCGATCAACACCGCATCGCCGGTAACGATCCCATAATCGCGATTAATGTCGTTGAGATTGTCCACGTCCACGAGCAAAACCGCGAGCGGAATTTGATAGCGCGAACTGCGCGCGGCTTCGTACGCGAGCCGATGCATAAAATAACGCCGGTGATAGGCGCGGGTGAGCGGATCGAGCAACGCGAGCATCCACGCGTTTTCGGACTCGACGCGCGTTTCATTGGCGCGCGCCCCGTTCGCGCGATGCGCCGCGAGCATCGCTT
Source organism: Chloroflexota bacterium (assembly GCA_016223105.1). GTDB lineage: Bacteria > Chloroflexota > Anaerolineae > UBA4142 > UBA4142 > JACRPR01. The sequence goes on from JACRPR010000067.1 coordinate 6,079, forward strand.
GAACGCGCGCCGCGTCGAACGGCGCGAGCAAAGATTCGGTATACGGCAAATGCGCGTCGGCGACGGTGCGTGCTTCGGCTTGGTTCTCGGCGAGGAAAATGATCGGCAGGTTCATCGTCGGGGTGATCGCGCGCAACGCGCGCGCGACCTCCAACCCGGCGAGATGCGCGAGTCGCACGCTAAGAAAAATCGCGCTGGGTTGTTGATCCAATGCCAGGTCTACCGCTTCCAAACCGTCTTGCGCGGTGAGAATGGAATACTTGTTGCCATTGAACATTTTTCGGATCGCGTCCAGCGTTACCTGGTTGTTGGATACGATCAAAATTTTCTGTGCCATTGCTTCCTCACTTGCCAATAAACTGACGCACGAACGTTTCTGCTTGCGCGCGCGTTGAAATAATCCCATCGAGACGCGCCGCGCGCAAGCGCGTCAAAATGTCGCGATACGCCGGACCCGGCGCGAGCCCCATTTGTTTCAAATCTTCGCCGGTGAGTTCCGGCGCGACTGCGCGCCAGTGCACGCGAAAATCGGCGACGCGTTCGCGCACGCAATCGTCATCGCACGCGATTGCAAAAATCGCGAGCGCGGTATCGGAATAATCCGCGAGCAAATGATCCACCCGGCTCGGCATCAGCGCGTCGGCGGCGAGCGGCGCGGCAACCTCGCCGCGCAACGCGAGCGTCTGGCGCAAAATTTCCGTGTCCGCGCGCGCGAGTTTCAGCCGTTGCGCCAATTCGCCGGTTTGAATCTGCGTGAACCGATAAACCAGGATGCCGAAAAACATAATCGGCTCGCTCGTGAGTTCGCGCGCGGCGCGAAATTTTCCGGCGTGCCACGCGGTAAATTCCAAGTGCGGCAAGATCGCGCGCAGAACACCGAGCGCGTCCAAGCGCGCCATCGCTTTATCCGGCTCCGCCTCGCGAAAAATCAAATTCAATTCGTGGCGCAAGCGTTCGCCGCTGACGCGATGCAACGTCGCGTGCGCGTCGCCGATCAACTCGGCGGTGCGCGTTTCGATTTTGAAACCAAAGCGTTGTTCAAACCGCGCGGCGCGCAAAATGCGCGTCGGGTCTTCGATGAAACTTAAACTGTGCAGAACGCGAATAATGCCGCGTTGCAAATCTTGTTCGCCGCCGAACGGATCGAGCAATTGTCCAAAGCGCGCCGGGTCGAGACCGATCGCGAGCGTGTTGATCGTAAAATCGCGGCGGCGCAAATCTTGTTTGATCGAACTGCGCTCGACTTCGGGCAGTGCGGAGGGGTGCGCGTAAAATTCGGTGCGCGCGGTCGTGAAATCGAGCGATTCAAGCGCGGCGAACGGTTTTTCGAGAATCCATTTCGCGGTGCCAAAACGCGTGTGCGTGTGGACGCGTCCGCCGTGAATGTGCGCGAGGCGTTTTGCGAGCGCGATCGCATCGCCCTCCGCGACCAGGTCGAGATCGAGATTCGGTTGATTGAGCAGTAAATCGCGCACGAAACCGCCGACGACGTACAAACTAAAACCGAGTTCGTGCGCCACCGCGCCGGCATCGCGCACGAGCGCGAGCAATTCGCGCGGCAACCAGCGTTCGAGCCGCATTGCCATTTCGGTCGCGCGGCGCGCGCGCGTAACGCCGAACGGTCGGATCAAATCGGTGCGCGTAACGATTCCTAGAATTTTTTTGCCGCGCACGACCGGGACTTGGCCCACGTCCGACTCGATCATCCGCGCGCGCAATTTTTCGAGCGAATCGTCCGGCGCAACTGCGACCGGTTTTCGCATCACGGTTTTCACCGGCGCATCGCCGAGTTGGTGATGCAGGGCGCGATCAATTTCGCGGCGCGTGAGAATGCCGACGAGTTTATCCGCGCGCGCGACCGGCACGCCTTCGTGTCCGTACCGATTCATCAACGCGGCGGCATCGGCAATCGTCGCGCTCGGCTCGATGGTGCGGACGCCAAACGACATTACATCGCGCACGCTGAGCGCGGGCGCGAGCGACGCTTTCAGCCATTTCAATAATTTCGATTTGACGCCGCGCAAGGTCGCATCGCGAATCAATGCCGCCGCGGCTTTGCTGTGTCCGCCGCCGCCGAATTGTTCCGCGAGCGCGGCGACATCAATCCCGGCGTGATCGGAACGCGCGACGAGTTGAATGTGATCGTCCATTTGCACCAGGACGAAAAGCGCGGCGGGATCGTACAACTCGCGTAGTTGATGCGCGAGCGTGGAAATTTCTTCGACATACGCGGACGCGCGCACGGCGGCAATCGCGATCGCGTGCCCGGCAATTGCGCGCGTTTCGATCTGTTCGAGCAGTTGGTGATACAATTTGCGTTGCGCGGCATTGAGCGGGTGATGCAAAAAATCGTTGGCAATGGCGAGGTTCGCGCCTTGCTCCAACAGAAACGCGACGGCGCGCGCATCGCGCGCGGTCGTCGTGGTGTACGCGAGCGAGCCGGTGTCTTCGTAAATGCCGAGGAGTAACAGCGTCGCTTCGATCTCGGTGAGCGCGAGATTGCGTTCACTGATGTCTTCGACGAACAAGGTCGTCGTCGCGCCGGCTTCGCTCCCGGCAAAGGTCATTCCTGGTTTGAGGTCACGCGTGAGCGGATGATGATCCACGAAACGAATGTGCGTGTCGCGATGCAACCCGCGCGCGGACGGAATGCCTTGCGTATCCACGACGAGAATTTCGCGCCAGTGTTGGCGCGGCAAATCTTCGGCGCGCGTGAACGCGAGCGCATCGGCGTAGAGCGCGCAAAATTCGCGCGCGTTCGCGTTGAGGCGGCGCGGCAACACTGCGAGCGCGTGCGGATAAATTTTTTGCGCGCCGAGCAAGGAAGCCAGCGCGTCGAAATCGGCATTTTCGTGCGTGAGGATCGCGTCCATCGGGCGGGATTATAGCACAAATTTGCGAAAGCGGAACGCGGGCGAATAAATTCGCGGCAACGCAAGGCAAAGCCGACCGTCGTCGGCTGGGAATTGAGCCAGCGGCGGCTGGCTTTGCTTTGTGTAGACGCGGTTTAAACCGCCGTTTTCAAATTCTGAAACGCGCGCGCGATTGGATTGACGCCCGCGTTAATTTCGGGTATGATGGATTTGCGCGCATCACCCAGCGCTCGATTCATTGGACGACGATCACCTATGCCTCGACTTGCGACCCAAATTTTAATCGTGCTTGCGATCACCTTGCCGTTATTTTTCGCGTGGGATTTTAGTCAGCGCGTCATCACCGGCGCGCGCTTTGCGGAAACCGAACGCCAACTCGAAGATCGCGTCGCGCGCGCGACCGCGACCCAAGCCGCGCTCAAAGCGTTGAAAACGCGCGTCGCCGATCCGGTTTTTGTCGAGGAAGCGATGCGGAACGAGGGCTGGGCGCGTGAGCAAGACCAGGTCGTGCGCGCGCTGATCACGCCCGCGCCAACGCCGACGCCCGCGCCAACCCCGCGCCCCGCGCCGCCGCCCGAACCATCCGCCCTGCAAACCCTCTGGGAATTTTTATTCGGTCCGTGATCGCGATGAACATTCGCTCCGTTACCGGTTTTCTGTCACTCGCCGATCCGCTTGACGACGCGCCGATTCGCGCGCTCGGCGACTTGGTGCGCGCGGCGCGCGATGAATTTGCGCGCGCCCGTTTTCCGGTTCAAACCGCGCGCCTGGCGACCCAACCCTTCCCCGAAATTGCGCCCACTGATTTGAAACAATTCGCGCGCGATCTCGAAGCCGCGTGCAAAGCAAACGGGATTGATTACGCCGCGCTCGGCGCAGTGCGCGCGGATCATCGCCTCGCGCCGCTCGATGTGATTGACGACATTCCCGGCGCGCTGATCGCGACTGAAAACATTTTCGCGTCCGCGCAAATCGCGTCGCACGAAGCCGGGATCAATCTCGGCGCGATTCTCGCGACGGCGCGTGTGATGCGCGCGCTCGCCGATGCGATCCCCGCCGGGTTTGGCAATTTTCGATTTGCCGCGCTCGCGAACTGTCCGCCGCACTCGCCGTTTTTTCCGGTCGCGTACCATCACGGCAACGCGCCCGCGTTCGCGCTCGCGGTCGAGGGCGCGCCGCTCGCGGTCGAAGCCTCTGCAATTCAATTTTCAATTTCTCGGCATTGATTTTTCGATGGCGCCGTTTCCGGCAATCGCGCAGAGCATCGGCACCGCGCTCGAAAAGTTGATTGGCGCGGAGTTTGGCGCGCGCGGCACGCTCTTCGCCGCCGGGTTCGTAACCGATTGCATCAATCGCGCGCATTTCCCGCGCATCGGTTTTTCCGGTTTGATGTTACCCGTGCTCGAAGACGCAACGCTCGCCGCGCGTTCCGCGTACTCGCTCGATTCGCTGTTGTTGTACTCGACCGTGTGCGGCACCGGTCTCGACACGATTCCGCTTCCCGGCGACATCACTGTTGACGCGCTTGCCGCGATTTTGCTCGACCTCGCGACGCTCGCGGTGAAACTCAACAAGCCGCTCACCGCGCGTTTGATTCCGCTTCCCGGTTTTCAAGCCGGTGAAATCACGCGATTTAATTTTCCGTACTTTGCCAACGCGCGCGTGCTGGATGTAAATGCAAACGCGCTGAAAATTTTTGAGACGGATACGCAAGTAGAATTCAAAAATGATTCACGAACTTGAAAGTGTAGTTTTAACCGAAGATTTGCCGGAGTACGGCTTGACGCGCGGTGATATTGGCACAGTTGTCTTGATTCATCGCGGCGGTGCGGGATACGAAGTCGAGTTTGTCGCGCTCGATGGTGAAACGATTGCGGTTGTTACGACGCTCGCCGCGCAGGTTCGCCCAATCCAACATCGCGAGATCGCGCACGCGCGAATTTTAGCGAATCAAATCGCGGCATAAATTTCAAAAAGGAAAATCCAAATGAAACTCGACGTTGGCGTGCTGGTACCGAATTTGCTCGATATGCCCGCACTCGCGCGCGCGGCGGAAGCAACCGGGTTCGATGCGTTATGGACGAGCGAAACGCAACACGAACCATTTTTGCCGCTCGCGCTCGCCGCCGAACACACGACGCGCATCGAACTCGGCACTTCGATTGCGGTCGCGTTCCCGCGCAGTCCGACCGTCCTCGCGCATATCGCGTGGGATTTGGCGGCGGCATCGCAAGGACGTTTCATCCTGGGACTCGGCACCCAGGTCAAAGCGCACATCGAACGGCGCTTTGGGATGACCTGGGAATCGCCCGCGAAAAAATTGCGCGAAATGATTCTCGCGATGCGCGCACTCTGGGATTGCTGGCAGGGCGATGGGCGGATCAATTTTCGCGGCGAATTTTACAAACTAACCTTGATGTCGCCGTTCTTCAATCCCGGTCCGATTGATTACCCAAACATTCCAGTTTACATCGCGGGCGTGAACGAACACTTGTGCCGCGTTGCCGGTGAAGTGTGCCAGGGTTTTCACGTTCACCCGTTTCACACCGCGCGCTATTTGCGCGAAATCGTTGTGCCGAACGTCGAGCAAGGCGCGCGCGTCGCAAACCGTGCGCGCGCGGATGTGCAACTCTCGTCCGCGATTTTTATCGCGAGCGATGAGACGGAACGCGAAGCCGTGCGCGCGCAAATTTCGTTTTACGCGTCCACGCCGACATATCGCACGGTGCTCGATGTTCACGGCTGGGGCGCGGTCGGTGAACAGTTGAGCGCGCTCGCCGCGCGCGGCAAGTGGGACGATATGCCCACGCTCATCACCGACGAAATTTTGAACGAGGTCGCCATCGTCGCGCCGCTCGCGGAAATTCCGGCGCGCGTCAAATCGCGCTACACCGGCTTGCTTGATCGCATCACGTTCTACGCGCCGTTCGCGGTGGACGAAGCGGACAAATGGAAACCGCTCGTGAAGGCATTTAAGAATTAAGATTTCAGATTTCAGATTTATTTTGCACAGCATCAATCTGAAATTTGAAATTTGAAATTCTCTCGCGCTTGCCATAACCGCGTACACAATTCACAAACTTTTTACGCGCGCGCACATTGACATTTTGCGCGAATCGGCATATACTCGCAAGCGAAAGAAGAGTTGACCTGCCATGAATGGTTTTCCCGCCCGAGGAGAACGGGCAATTCAACGAGTTTAGCCAGCACGAGACGCGCGCGCGCGTCTGGTGCTTTTTGTTTCCCAAATTCCAGTCAGGAGGAATGTAGATGGATTCCAGTATGATTGGCAAGATCGAAAAGGCAAAACGGTACGCCGCCGAAGCGAATCGCCGCGTCATCTTTACGCACTTTGACGTGAAACTCGAAGGCGACAACAACACGTACAGTGTTTCGTTTCAAGCCGGCAAATGGTCGTGCGGGTGCCGTTATTTTGGAACGCATGGCTTGTGCAGTCACACGATGGCGATGGAACGCGTGCTCGGCGCGATGATTCCGCCGTCGCCCGAAGCCGCCGCGGCAGTGCTCGGCACATCCAATAATTGAATACGCGCGTGAACCGAATGTAGGGGCGAGGCATCCTTCGACTTGCGCTCAGGATGCCTCGCCCCTACTTTTATTTTTGTCTGATGTGTGCTATTATGTAACCAACACCATGCTCAAACGAAAACGCTTTTGGCTCGGACTCGCGATCAGTGTTGTTCTGCTGGCGGTCGTGTTTTATCAAACCGACCCGGCAAAAATCGCGCACGCGTTGCAACAAGCCCAGTACGGTTATTTGATTCCCGCGCTTGCGCTCTATTTTCTCGGCGTCGGCATCCGCGCGGTGCGTTGGCATTATTTACTGCGTTCGATCAAACCGATTCCGAGCGGCGCGCTGTTTCGCACTGTCGTCATCGGTTATATGGCAAACGATATTTTACCGGCGCGCATGGGCGAACTCGTGCGCGCATACATTCTCGGCGCGCAAGAGAACGTGAGCAAAACCGCGACGCTCGTAACGATTTTGGTCGAGCGCATTTTCGACGGCTTGACGATGATCGTTTTTATCATCGGCGCGTCGTTACTGCTCGATGTTGCCGATGCGGAGATGAACGCGCGTTTGCAACTCGTCGGCGCGTTGTTTATCGGCGTGGTGATCGTGCTCGCGATCATCGCGGGGATGCCAAACCAGGTCGAACGCATCGCCGATTTTTTTGTGCGGCGATTGCCGGATCGTTTGCGCGAACGCGCGCGCGGCTTGGCGCGCGCGTTGTTGGATGGACTTGGCGCGTTACGCAGTCCGCGCGATTCACTCACAATTTTCGCGCTCTCGCTGGGCGCGTGGGTGTGCGAAACCACGATGTACATCGTGATCGCGCTCGGCTTTAACATCGCGTTACCATTCGCCGTGTTTTTGTTCGCGACTGCGTTCGCGAATTTGGTGACGATTGCGCCGAGCACGCCCGGCTACGTCGGCGTGTTCGATTGGCCCATCGTGTATACCTTGACGCGCTTTGGGATTGATCAAAATCTCGCGACGAGTTATACCCTGGTTTTGCACGCGGCATTAGTTGTGCCGGTCACTCTGCTCGGTTTTTATTATGCGTGGCGCGCCGGGTTGTCGTTGACGCAAATGACGCGCGCTGAAACGAATGTGTGACCTCACCCCTCACCGCCTTGCCCCCTCTCCCTCTCCTGCAATTGAACCTCATTGCAGGAAAGGGGACGGGGGTTGGGGGGAGTGGGGTAAGGTTAGAGGTGTGCTGTGGCAAGCCCGTCTGACCGCGAATTACTAACCGCGATTCAACAAGGTCGCCGCGATGCGCTCGGCGCGTTGTTCGACCGGCATGCGCCCGCGCTGTACGAATTTATTTATCGCATCGTCGGTGATCGCGATCAAACCGCGCGCTTGCTCGAAGAAATTTTTGCGCGCGCGTACTCGCTCGCGACAACCGTCGGCGAACAAGAATCGATCCGCGGTTGGCTCTATGGTCTCGCGCGCGAAGCCGCGGTAAATTTTTTGCGCCAACGCAATTGGCTCGATGCGCTCCCGCCGTCGGACGAGCCGAGCGTCTCCGGTCTCGCCGGCGATATTTGGCGCGCCGCGCGCGCGATGCCAGCATTTCATCGCGCCGTCCTCGTCGTCGAAGAATTGCACGGCTTGGCACCGTCCGAAAAAGCGCGCGCGCTCAACATCGCGCGCACCGACGAACAACGTTTGCTCGATGAAGCGCGCCGTTCGTTCAATCATCAATTCGATGTGCAGGCGCGCCAACAAGGTCGCCCGCTTTCCGCGCAAATTGATCCGCAACGCATCTGGGGTCTGCAACGCCGCGCCGGTTCCGAAGGTTCGCTCTTTGGTTATTTACCTTCCGTCGTTCTGCCCGATTCGCTCGCGGCAATGGCGCGCATAAAAATTCTTGCCTCCACGCGCACCGCCGCGATGCCAACCCCGCCGCCCGCGCCGATGCGCGCGCCCGCCCCGGTTCCCACCCCCGCGCCGACGCCGGCTCCCGCGCCGGTCGCCGCGTCCGCGCCCAAAATCGAACCGGCAGAAAGTGAAACGCCGGCGGAAGAATTGGATGAAGAACAACCGCGCCGTTCATTTTTGCCGGAGGGTTGTTCGGTTCGTTTGATCGGCTTGGCGGTTTCCATCGCGTTGTTCGTTACCTTGCTCGCGGTCGCGATTGGCTCGCTCGTTTTTCGCGAGCCGCCCTCGCCGCCGACGATTGTCAGCATCGAACCCTCGGATAACGCGACCGTCGCGCAAACGCGCGTAACAATCAAAGCCACGTACGTTGATAAACGCGGCATTGATCGTACCGGCGTGCAACTCACGCTGGATGGTCGCGTGGTTACATCGCAAGCGACGGTCGCGGATGACGCGATTGCGTTGACGCTCGATCTCGAACCAGGACAACACATTGTTTTGGTGCGCGTGAAAAATATCGCCGGCAATGATTCCTCGCGCGCGTGGTCATTCAACGTTGGCGGCGTGGCGCAAGGGACACCCACGCTCGGCGCGACGCCGACCGCGCTCAGCGCGCCAACCGAAACTCCAACCAGCACGCCGCTTCCCACGCGCACACCTTCGCCGACCGCGACGATCGCACTCAATCCATTGCCGAGCATCAATTCATTCGGCGCGAGTCCGGCAGTCATCACGCGCGGCTTGTCCACCTTGATTACGTGGAACGTGAGCGGTGCGGATGTCGTGTATCTCAATCAAGACAAAGTGGATGCGCTTGGCAATCGCATCGTTACGCCCGCGGTGAACACCACATTCATTTTGATCGCGAGCAATTCTGCCGGGACGGTGGATCGTACGATCACGGTTGTCGTGCAAGAATTACCCGACCTGGTTGTCGCGGATATTTGGATTGATGGAAACAGTTTGCTCAATTACACAATTCGCAATTCCGGCAACGGCGATGTGACTAAACAATTCTTGACCGAAATTCGCGTGGACGGCGTGATTGTGGATTCGCACCGGCGCATTTCCGCGCTCCCCCCCGGGCAAGACGTTCAATTGTTTTTGCCGACGGGTCCGATCGCCGGGACGCACAGCGTTTCGGTTAAAGTAAATTCATTGCAAGAAGTCGCGGAGACGAATTACACGAACAACGAATTGATTCGTACGATCACCGGCTCCACGCCGACGCCGACCGCGACGCCGACTAGTACGTTTACGCCAACGATCACGCCAACGCCGACGCACACGCGCACGCCAACGAACACACCGACGGTAACGCCTTCGTTCACGCCCACGTTCACACCGACGCCGACGAATACGCCGTCGCCGACCAACACGCCAACGGCAACCCGCACGCCGACGAACACGCCCACGCGGACGCCGACGAATACGCCGACACCGCAGGTCGTTAGCGCGAGCGCGCTCGTCGCGCCGGCGAATTATACCGGTCCTTGTTTGGGCAACTCGTTCACATTCACCGGGACGATTCAAACTGACGGAGCCGTGACCGTAACTTATCGGTGGGAACGCGATGGAGTTTTGCGACCGACCGCGACGATCATTTTTAGTTCCGCCGCCTCACTGCCGGTAATCGAAACCTGGAGTTCCGCGCCGACGGGATCGCACTGGCAAAAGTTACACATTCTTTTGCCGAACGTTACCGCCTCTAATCAAGCGACCTTCACAAACAATTGCACGCCGTAACCCAAGACCCGCAGGGTTTAGCAAACCCTGCGGGTCTTTTCATTTCACTTCGATAATTGCCTCTGGCGCGATAAAATAATTTACGCCCTCCACTTCGCCAAGATAAAACTCGACCGCGTCCGAGACGATCCGCGCGATCAGCGTCGCGCGCGTGAGGTTCGCCGGTTTCTGGCACGTCGCGAACGGCGGCGACGCGTTCACATTTTGCAAACACGCGAAACCGTTCGCGCCATTGATGCGCGCGCTTGTACCGCGCGCGCTAAAATCGGCTTGCGTCGCGAGCGGCGGCAGAAGCGAGACATTTTCGCTCTGCGTCCAAAAATTAAAATTCGCGTCGAGTGTTTGCAAACGCACGAAAGAATCGCGCCGTTCGATCATTTGAAATACATCCGTGCCGCCTTCGTACACCAAAAAGCGCGTCGGCGTGATCGGTTGCGTTTCGCCGACCGCAAACACCTGGCGCAACGGCAGTAGAAAAATGCGCGCCGGCAACGGCGTCGGCAGGACGCGCAACTCGACCGCATCTTCAAACAGCGATCCCAGCAATGGAAACGCGAGCAATAGCAAAACAACGAGTGAAACAATCGCGATTAAATCGCGCCAAACGCGTGAGTTTGTCATAGCGAATCTCGAAAAAGATTTTCCTGATTTCCTTCATTTCCTTTATTTCCTTCCGAAATGGAAATAAAGGAAATCAGGGAAATGAGGGAAATGATTCTAGCGATTACCTGAATGAAAGTTGCGGCGTCTCGTCCGCCGTTTCTTCGACATCGAGCCGTTGAATGATTTCGCGCTCGTCGTCGGTTACGAGAATTTTTACGGTCGTGAAAAATCCGTCCGGCATCACCAGCACGCAATAACCGCGCGCGCGCCGGCGTCCGCCGATGATCAGATCGATCAACGCCGGCTCGTACCCTTTTTCGATCAACATTTCGCGATCTTCGGGACCGACTTGAAAGTACGCGACCGCGCGAAATTTTTGCAACGCGATGCCGAGATTGCTTCCCAGCAAATCGCGCACGGTTTGCGTTGCCGCCGCGATCACCAATTTGCGCTCCGCCCAATCTTTGAACGCTTCTGCGACGAGCGTCGCGACGTGCGCCGCGCTTTCCGACAGCGGCGCGTCTTTCGGCATCAAGCGATGAATTTCATCCATCACGAGCGCGGCGGGCGTGTCGCGATTCGGCAACCACTCTTCGTAGAAAATTTGCATAAAGACGCGCAAGCACGGATCGTCCGCGAGCGGCATCGCGCGCGTGCCCTTGACCGGTTGATAGATCACCGCGCCATCCGCGAACAATGCTTGCCGCGTCTCCTCCGCGAATTTGTTGAGGTCGTCGTGCGGATGCAAAACGATCCCGCCGATTTTCTCGACCGCGGCTTGCATCCGCGTCGAGTATTTCAAATTCACCGCGACGATTTTGTAATTCAACAATTGCAAGCGCAAAATAAACCACACGATCAGCGTCGAAGTTTTGCCGCCGCCCTGGTCACTCACGAGCAGAACCGGTCCGGTGTCGGATCGAAAATCTGCGTAGCGCAAACCCTCTTTCCCCGGCATCACACTGCGCCCGAGCAAAATCCGGTTGCGCGCGTCCGCGAGATAAATGTCGCTCCCCTCTTCGTTCGCCAGCGTCGTGATCGCCTCCGCACTCAACAAACGTTGACCTGGTGCGCGCGGTGGCAAAACGAGATCGTTCATCCAACGCGTGAACACATTTTTCGGACGCGGGATCGTAAAGACCGGCATCCACCCTTCAAACTCATCTTCGAGCGCGCGCCCGGCGAGCGGCGTCATTGACAGCGCGGTGAGGTACGATTCCGCGAGCGTTTGATTGGTTTGCGCGGATTTTTCATCCTTGCCCCAAGTGATGAAATATGTTTTCGTGTCGAAGAGATATTCGAGCCCGCGCCGATCTTCGATCTTGTGCAGAATTTCGCGGAGCGATTGCGCTTCCGCGTCGCGCCCTAAACCTGGGACGCGCGCCGCGAGCATTTGCCCGCGCAGTTCGGTCGCGATTGTTTCGCGCGGCAGAGGCGTGATCGAAATCGTCACCATTCCGTCAACCGCGTGGAGCGCGCGCATCAGCGCGTCGCGCGCGTCGGGAAACGGCGTGTTGACGAGCGAAACAGTCAGCACGTTGCGATTCGTCCGCAAACGGTGATCGAATTTGATTTGCTCCGGGACAAAGCCGCGATACGCGGTCGCCGGTAATTTGCCGTCATTTGCGATCACCGCTTCTTGAATTTGCGCGAGAAAACTTTCGCCGCCGAACAACATTCGCAAGAGCGACTCGGCGGCGAACGCGCCGAGCGGCGAAATGTTGAAATCGAGTTGCGCGAGCCACTCGCGCACGCGCGGCTCGACGTGCGCGGGATAGACGATGCCGGTGAGAATCACGCGCGCGCGCCGCGCGCCCGATTCCGCGAGCGCGCGCAGTTCGCGCAAGTACTCGTCCGCGCTCGTGCCGCTCGCTTCGAGATCGAGTTGTCCCAGGTGATAATCGGTGAGCCAAAAAATTTCGATGGGCAAGCCGCCCTCTTCGTGTTGCGCGAGGTACGCGAGAAAACGCGTGAGCATATCCGCGACATCGGCGGCGTTGAGCGCGGGCTTGAAGCCGGTGCGCCCAAGCGTGATGATCGAAACGCGCGCGCGCGTTGCTTCGCGCGAAAGAAGTTCGCCGTCTTTGAGAATCTCGCGCACCGGCACGCGCGCCGCGACCGTGTCGAGTTTGAGGATGCCGCCTTGCGTTTCGCGTTCGTGAATCGCCCACAGCAAAATCGCGCTCATTGTGCTCGCGATGATGAACAAGAGCGCGACGCGCACATCCGCGAACCACAACCCGATCGCGATTGCAATCGCGATCAAGCCAAGCACGAACGCGAGAAGCGTTACACCGCGCGCCGGTTTCACATCAAGCGGTTTGAAGAGCGCGCGATACACCGCGCGCAGTCCATCCACCGGGATGCGGAGTTCGCGATAGAATCCAAGCGCGAGCAAGTACACCGCGAGCGGTGCGACAAACGTGAACGCGCGCGCATCGCGCAAGCCGACCCAGACCAACATCAAGCCAACGCCACTCGCGGTCAGCATCTCAAGCCAGGTCAAGCCGAGGCGCGTGCGATAATTCAGAAACGCCCAGAGTCGTGTGAAGAAGATGGAGCGTGGATTCATTTTCAAATGCTCGTCGCAATCAATTGCATCGTTTGTTCGCGCAGGCGCGTTTTTTCTTCGACGATTGCTTGCACCTGACGACTGATTCTTTCAATTTCTGCCGGGTCGTTGCTGATCGGCAAAATAATATCGCGCAAACGATTGCCAATCGTCGAAAGCGTCGCTTGCGTAAATGTTTTCACCGCGATTTGTTTCTGCGCGATGTTGGAGTTGAGCAAATAGAACAAGTAAAACGGATTGAGCGATTCGGGTTTGACGACGCGAATTTTTTTCAAGTGGCTTTGAATCACGATCCTGGTATCGAGCCGTGTGATCATCGCGGTTCTGCCGATCAAAAACGTCCCGTCATTCACAAAGAGAATATCGTTTTGGCGCACGTCCTGTTGCCGGCGATACTGCGCGTACACTTCTTCCGCAATCGCCTTGACCGGATCCATTTTGATTTCCCAATTCACAATGTCGGTCGTCCGCACGAATGGCACATCGCCGGTGCCGTAAAATTGCGAACCGATTTCATTCCCGCGTCGAATCTCAAGCACACCCGCTTCGACCAGGTCGCCAATCGTTACCAAATGATATTTGCCGCTCTGCTCCAAGCGCAACAATTCTGCTTTGAGTTCGGGATTGTAATATTCGGGAATGAAAATGTGATCGTCAATCGCGTCCACCCAAAAACCCAGGTGATCGTTGTGCGCGAGTTTTGGATTTTTGTAACGCCGCGCGATTTCCGGCGCGTCGTCGTCAACGATTTTGTCGCCGCGTGCATCGAACACGAACGATCCATCGGGATTGATTTTGAAAACCTCTTTGCCGTTTTTGTTGTGCCCGATTGTTTTCGCGACTGCCATAAAGACGCGGCGCGACATTGATGCTTTTTCAAAAAACACAACGCTCGTTTTTGTGTGCGTGCTCGGTTGAAAAGTCTCCGGCGGCAAACTGACAATCGCCATAATCGCCGCGTTTTGGCGAATGTATTCCCAGATGTAGCGATCCGACGGATTGCCGAAAACACCTTCGGGCAAAACAATGCCGGCGCGTCCGCCCGGTTTCAACAATTGCAAACAGCGTTCGATAAACAAAACCTGGGGCGGTTGTTTGTCGAGCAATTCGGTTGTACGTTGCCAGCATCCATCTTTTTCGATCCAGCGATGCCCCAACTCGTACTGGCGCAGGAGTTCTTTGCCAATCACCGGAATTTTTGCGCCGAACGGTGGATTCGTCAAGATCAGATCGAACGAACCGAGGCGCGCCGCGCTTTGCGCGTCTTCATTCCATCGTGTGGATTGTTCCAAACTGTTTTCGCAAAAGAGCCGATAATTTTTTTCATCAATCAGCGAAAGATAAATTTTCGCGAGCCGCGATAAAAACGCGTCCTTGTCAATTCCGACAATCGCATATTTGTTTGCTTGATGATGTAACAAATGGCGCGAGATGTACGCGAGAAATCCGCCGCTCCCACACGCTGGGTCAATGATGCGCTCGCCACTTGATGGATCGAGCATTTCGATCATCATTTGCACGACGTTGCGCGGCGTAAAGAATTGTCCCTCGCCGCCGCGAAATGCCGTGCCGACGAGTTCTTCAAACGCGTCCGCGATAATGTCGCGGTCGGCGTTCAGCAGAGCATAGTCCTGCAATTTGGAAACGACGTGCGCCAGGTCATCGGGCGCGAGTTCGATGGATTCGGTGGCGTCGAAAATATCCGCGCGTTTTTGTTTGACGCGCTGAAAAAGATTTTCGATCCGCCGCGCGAGTTTGTCCGCGCTTTCGTTCGGGCGATTCGCAAATTCGACGAGTTCGTGCGCGTGCGTCTCCTGCTCGTCCACGATTTTGCAAAAGAGCAAGCTCATCATCGTTTGCGCGATCGTTTCGTCGCGCGTGATGCCGGTGACGTTCCCGGCAAAGTAATCGCGAATTTCGCGCAGGACGGTTTTGAGATTGTGGAGCGGTTGGAGATCGCGTTTGTATTGTAGGGTTGGTAACACGAATCAACTCTGCATCAAACTCAAAAAATCGCCTTGTTCGAGTCTTTGTTTCGCTAATGCAAAATATTCAGGATTGATTTCCGCGCTAAAGCATCGTCGCCCGGTTCTTTTAGAGGCAACCGCGGCAGTGCACATTCCCCCAAATGGTTCCCACACCACATCACCAGGATCACTCGAAGCCAAAATAATTCGTTCGATCAAACGCAATGGTTTTTGATTCGCGTGCAGACTTTTAGTTCCATTTTCTTTGATCCGTTCATTGCCGCGTACCGCCGGTTCTGACCACACATTCGTTACCCCGTGTTCATAATTCCATTTGGCGCGCATCTTTGACCATTGCTCCGCGCGCACTGCGCTTTTTCCATCCAACGAAAAATAGGGATGCTCGGTCGGTTTGCCGTGCCGATTGGCATAATCCGCTAAACGTTCCATCATTTCCGGCGGTGGAAAATACCACAAGTGATCGCGCGTAAAGTATTTGCGCGTCGCGGCGTCTTTCACTCCGCACGCTTGATTCGTTTTCGACAAGGGCAATTCCGATCTCTGCCATTCCGCGCGCAACCATTCGCGAATCGGCAATTGCTTGCCATTGCCGGTTGGCAGTTCCACTTCGCGGATATATTGGACGCACGCTTCACTTACGACGGGAAAGCGTCGAATCGTGTTGCTGTTCACATTGCCGGCAACGTGCGCGATTCCTTTATCCCAGGTGTGGAACGAACGATACCGCCAGCCGTGCGCTTCAAGGACAGGATGAACGTATGCCCAGCCAACTTCATTACACCAAAACCACAACGTTGTTTCTGGGAGACTCGCGCGCGACCACGCGGCGATGTGTGGCGCGTACCACTCGCCTAATCCTTCGGGCGTCGGTGGATCGCCGGGAAAAAGCCCCAAGCCGTACGGACCGTCGGAGACAGATCGGAAGCGCGAGACGCGCGAGAACAGCGGTCTCACCCAAGACCAAGTCGCGGGCAAACTTGGCGTCACCCAGACCTTTATCAGCAAATGTGAACGCGGCGAGCGACGCATGGACATTCTCGAAGTGCGCGACTATTGCAAAGCGATTCAAATGCCGTTTGAAAAATTCATTGCTGAATTGGAACGCAACCTCAAAAAAGGAAAATAACCATGGACTATCAAGATGCTCTCCGGATCGCGGCGCAAAAAGTATTGGCTTTGCAAGGTCACACGATAGATGTTGTCAGTATCAAAAAGCCCAAAGAAATTCAAGGCGCAGTCGAGCTAGCAAAAATTATCAGCAAGTTATCTCCGATCATTGGAAATCTGCTGGAGTACGCGATGGTTGAATATCTCAATACCGCGTACGAATGGCCCTCGAATTGCAAATGGGTTCGCCAAGACCCCGGCTTTCCCGATACGGTTTTGCAAGGGATGAACGATCCGCAACCGGGTATCGAAATCAAAACTTGGTTTCCGCTGGCAACTGAAATCACCGCGCGCTTTCGCGACACTCAGATGGCTTTCAAATCTAATCAGACCAAGCTTGCTTTGCTGTGTTGGTTGCCTGAGTTTGTCATCGCCGGTCAACCCAAACTGATTGATATTTGGATTGGTGATGCGCTTGAAATTGCTCAAACGCGCGATGAACACTATCATAACCCACCGCACTATGTCGTGTTGGAACCTGAAGATACACGCCGGCGGACCAAAAATCTTCAGCAGACAAATTGCAACGGGTTGAAATTTCAAGGCACGCCCGCGCAACTTGTGCGCGCGGAGCGTTTCGTCGCGACGTGGGGCAAAGCCGGTAAAGCGTATCGCACCGATCGCGCGTATCAATCGCGCTTGCGCGAACTGACTGGCAAATTTCCATATCGGCTTGATACAAATTTCGCTAAATTGGATCGAATCGTTCTGCCCAGTCTCGAATCGTTCAAGTCGCGGATACTTGCAACGATGTACGCCGGGCGTGCCATAAGCCAGTGGATTCGAGACATTGAATCGGTTGATCGCCAAGTTCTTCAAACACTCGTGGATCGCCAATCGTAAAAACGATCCGCGCTACTCCTTCATCAACCTTCGTCTTTCCGCCTCAATCTCTTTCGCGCGCGCGGCTTCAGCCGACGCCGGCAACGCGTCGGACACGGGCGCGTCTGCCGGCGCAAAATTATTCCACGCGCGCGCGACCGCATCGCGAATCAGCGCGAACAAGACGCCGAAAAATTTCCACGAGACGATCACGACGAACAAGCCCGCGGGCAGAACGATCCACACATAACTTGCGAGCGAATCCGCGCTCGCGAGCGACAACGTGATGAGCAACAGCGTGATCTTGCCAACCATATCGAGCCACGCCTCAAAAAATCCCGCGATCACTTTGCCCGCCGTTTTGGGATTGACGCCTTCGAGCAGAACCGACAGCGGAATGAGCAAAACGCCGAACAACCGCCAGATCGCCATCGAGATGCCGCGATACGCGAGTTGGATCAGGATCACCGCCATCTCGATCAACGCGACGAGCAACACAAGTGGAGCAATCGCACCGCCGTTCTTTTGCAACGCAAGCATCACGCGCAAAATTGTGTCGAGCAAAGTTGCGCGCGCGAACATCGCCGAACCCGCGCCGCCGAACGCGGTCGCAATCGCGATTCCCAATTCGCTCATCCCTTGCGTGATCACTGCGAACGCCGCGAGAAAAATCATCACGCCGATCACGAGCGCGCCGTAGACCAGCGGATTCGGGATCGCGCGTTCTTTCCACACGTTGTAGATCAGAATCGCAATGTAACCGAAAACGTAAAGCGGCGTCAGCGCGAGCAAATTCGTCGCGAGCGTCGCGGCGAATTGATTGAGCGGCAAATTCGGATTGCCGAAATCGAGCAAGAACAAATCGCTCGCGAACAACGTCGCGGCTTGGCGCGATTGTTCGAACAGCGCGTTCGCATCGGGCGATGCTTTGCCCTGCAGAGTGTCGAGCAGAACGCGCGTGATCGCGACAATCTTCGCCAAATTGTCCGCACTTGGCGTTGATCCTTGCGCGCGCGCGATCGGCGCGGCGAACAGAATCGAGAACGTGAGAAACATAATCGCGAAACGCGTTTTCATTGCGTTTTTTATTGGACGCGGATGAACGCAGATAAACGCAGATAAAAAATAAATCCGCGTTCGTCCGCGTTTGTCCGCGTCCAATTCACTTTCCCAACAACCAGTTGAAGAAACCTTGCGCCGCGCCGGGCGCGTTCGCTTGCGCGGCGTCGCGCCCCGCGCGCAAAAACTCGAACACGAAACCGGTGAAGAACGCGATGAACACGCTAACCGCGAGTAGCCGTAACAAATTGCGAATTTGTTTTTTCCCCTCGACGCTTTCCGTTACTTCTTCGCCTTTGACGAAAAAGAGCCAGCCGAGTCGAAACAGAAAATAGAACGCGAGCAGAGTGAACAACACGAACACGAGCGCGAGCGGTGAACTAAAATTACCTTCGACAATTTTTTGTACGAGACCGGGCATACGCTTCTCCTTTCGGCAATGATTATACCACAAGCCGCGCCAAACGCGGGAGACCCGACCAGTTTTCAAAAACCTGTCAGTCTTCGCGCGTTTGCGCGCCGCGCAAACCTGGTGTAGAATCGCTCCAACATTTTTGCGCGTCGGAGCAAACGTCAATGTTGCTCGTTTTCTTTGCGCTCGCGTTCACGGCTGGCATTGCAATTTCCGCGCTCATCCCGCTCCCCGCGCTCGCGTGGGCGTGGTGGCTCGTGCTTCCCATCGGCTTGCTCCTCATTTGGTGGCGCGATCCAATCCTGGTTCGCGCGCATTTCGTCCTGCTGTTTTTCATTCTCGGCGCGACGCGTTACGCGTTCGCGCGTCCCACGTTCGATGAAAATTCACTCGCGACCTGGAATGATCGCGGCGCGCGCGCGTTAATTGGCGACGTGATTGATCCGCCCGAAGTCCGCGACTATACGACCCAGGTTCGACTCGCGGTTACGCGCGTGCGCGAGGGCGACGCGTGGCGCGCGGTGTCCGGGCTTGCGCTCGTCAACGCGCCGCGCGAAGGCGACGTGCGCTACGGCGACCGCCTCCAGGTGTACGGCGAACCGGCGACGCCGCCGGAATTCGAGGATTGGTCATACAAAGAGTATCTCGCGCGGCAAAATATTCATTCACTTGTGCGCGTGTACGGCGGCGTGAAAATTCTCGAACGCGATCAGGGCAATCCGTTCTTTGCCGCGCTCTACGCGTTTCGCGATCGCGCGCACGCGGCGATTCTCACGATTTTCCCGGAACCGGCGGCGGCTCTGCTCGCCGGGATTTTGCTCGGCGTCGAGTCCGGCATCCCGCGCGATTTGCGCGACGCGTTCAGCGCGACGAACACCGCGCACATCGTCGCGATTTCCGGTTTCAACATCGCGATCATCGCCGGCATCCTTACGAAATTCGCGCAACGCGTTTTTCCGCGCGGCGCGACGCTCGTCGTGATTGGCGGTCTCGCGGTGTACACGTTGCTCGTCGGCGCGAGCGCGTCGGTTGTGCGCGCGGCGGTGATGGGATCGCTCGGCGTCCTTGCGCTCCAAGTGCGCCGACCGAATGACGCGCTCAACGCGCTCGCCGTGTCCGCAATTTTGATGACCGCATGGAATCCGTTCACGCTGTACGATATGGGATTCCAGTTAAGTTTTCTCGCGACCCTGGGATTGATTTTGTACGTAACGCCGTTGACGAACGCGTTCGAAAAATTTTTCGCGCGATTTTTTCCGAGCGACCGCGCGAAGCAAATCGTCGGCGCGCTCGGCGATTCACTCATTGTGACGATTGCCGCGCAGATCACGACGACGCCGTTGATCGTGTTCGCGTTTCATCGCGTTTCGTTCGTCGGCTTGATCGCGAATTTGCTTGTGCTCCCCGCGCAACCGGCGGTGATGATCCTGGGTGGCATCGCGATGTTTGTCGCGCTGGTCATTCAGCCCATCGGTCAAGTTCTCGCGTGGCTCGCTCTGCCATTTCTCGAATGGACGATCCTCATCGTGCAAGCGTTTGCAAATTTGCCGAACGCGTCCATCGAAGTCGGTCGCTTTGACATCATTCTGTTGTTCATCAGTTACGCGATTTTGTTTGGCATTACGCTCGTGGATGGGCGCGCCGTGCGCGCACGCGTCGGTTTGCGCCCGGTGTTCGCGCTGGGCATCGCGTTGATCGCGGGCGTGTGGGCGTGGAATCTCGCGCTGACCGCGCCGGATGGCAAAACGCACCTCACATTTTTCGATGCGAGCGGCGCGGCGACATTCATTCGTACGCCGCGCGGCGCGAAAATTTTGGTTGACGGCGGCGCTTCACCGAGCGCGACGCTCGCGGCACTGGGACAGCGTTTGCCGTTCTGGGATCGCGCGCTCGACCTGGTTGTGTTGACAAACCCGGACGAAGATCATCTCGCGGGATTGATCGCGGCGCTTGAGCGGTACGACATCGCGCAGATCGTCGCGGTGAAAATGCCGGCGAAGCCGAATGACGCGCAGAAAAAATGGAGCGCGTTGATCGCGCAGAAACGCGTCCCGGTTTTGAGCGCGCACGCCGGTTTGCAAATCGCGTTCGAGCGCGACATCCGTTTTGAAATCGCGCACGCGCGCGCGGACGCGAGCGGCGCAATCGCGCAAGTGCGCGCGGGGAACGTCGCGTTTTTATTCGCGGACAGCGCGAGCGCGAGCGATCAAATCGCGCTCGACGACATCACCGCGACGGTGTTGATCGCGCCGCACAAACTTGCGCCGGAATTTTTCGATGCGGTCAATCCGCAATTCGCGATTTTGTTTGTCGGGCGCGGCGCGCGTGATCAACCTGCCGCCGATTTGCTGGCGATGCTCGCGCGCGCGACGATTTTGCGAACGGATGAACGCGGGACAATCGAGTTTGTTGTGGACGCGCAAACGGTGGCGGTGCGGACGGCGCGTTGACACGCACGCCGCACCGTGCTATCATTTGCGCCGTTCGTAATTCATCAAGGAGAGAAATATGCCATCGAATACTTTTGTGCCTGGGCGTTGGAATCTGCGCGATGTTCTGCCTGCGTCGAGCGGATCCGAGTTCGACGCCATCGTAAACGAAGCAAAGGAACGCGTCGCGCGTTTTGAAACTTTTCGCGCGAAATTATCGGACGAGATGGAGGAAGCGGAATTTCTCAACATCGTGCGCGAGTCCGAAGCGTTGACGGTGATCGGGCATCGCATCGGCGCGTACGGTGGATTGTGGTTTTCGGAAGACACGCAATCGTCCGCGGCGTTGACGTTTCAACGCCAAACGCGGCAATTGCTCACCGAGTTGGGCAATCGCACCTTGTTCTTTTCGTTGTGGTGGAAAACTTTGCGCGATGACGCGGCGGCGCGCTTGATGCAAAATTCCGGCGATTGGAAATATCACCTCGAAAGCGAGCGACTGTTCAAACCGCACACGCTCTCCGAGCCAGAAGAAAAAATCGTCAACCTCAAAGATGTAAACGGCATTGACGGTTTAGTCACGCTGTACGATATGTTGACGAACGCGTACGAATTTACGCTCAAGGTCAAGCGGCGCGCGAAAAAATTAAATCGCGAATCGTTGATGATGTACGTGCGCGATCCGAATCCGGCTATGCGCGCGGCGGCATACCAGGAACTCTATCGCGTGTACGGCGAGCAAGGCAAAGCCCTCGCGCAAATCTACGCGTATCGCGCGCAAGATTGGCGCACCGAGCAAGTGCAACTGCGAAAATTTTCATCGCCGCTCGCGGTTCGCAATCTTGCGAACGACATTCCCGACGCGGCGACCGAAGTATTGCTCGAAACGATTCGCGCGAACGCGCCGGTATTTCAACGTTATTTCAAACAAAAAGCGAAATGGCTCGGTTTGCGAAAATTGCGCCGCTATGATATTTACGCGCCGCTCGCGCCCGCTGATAAAAAATATCCGTACGCGCGCGCGGTCGAAATGGTGTTGGACAGTTTCGATTCGTTTTCGCCGGTGATCGCGAATCACGCGCGGCGCGTGTTCGAGGAGCAACACGTTGATTCCGAAATTCGCAAGGGCAAGGCGAGCGGCGCGTTCTGCGCGAGCGTTTTGCCGGGAATGGCGCCGTACGTTTTGCTCAACTACACCGGGCGCGCGCGCGATGTCGCGACAATGGCACACGAGTTCGGGCACGCGATCCACGCGTTGCTCGCGGAAAAACATTCGGTCTTTACGTTTCACTCGGCATTGCCGCTCGCGGAAACCGCGTCCGTGTTCGGCGAAATGATCTTGACCGATCGCTTGCTCGCGGCTGAAAAAGATGTGGACGTGCGCCGCGACATTCTCGCGACGAAACTTGACGACACGTACGCGACGGTGATGCGGCAAGCGTTCTTCGTTCTGTTTGAACGCGAGGCGCACGAATTGATCGCGCAAGGCAAATCGGTCGAAGCGATCAACGCGCGTTATCTCGAAAATCTCAAAGAACAATTCGGCGACGCGGTGGAGATTGGCAAAGAATTTCAATGGGAGTGGATCAGCATTCCGCATTTCTACCACGTTCCGTTTTACACTTACGCGTACTCATTCGGCAATTTGCTCACGCTATCGCTCTACAAACAATTTCGCAAAGAGGGCGAAGCGTTCAAGCCGCGCTATATGAAATTGCTCGCGTACGGCGGCTCGGCAAGTCCCAAGCACATTCTCACCGAAGCCGGGATGGATATGACCTCGAAAGAATTTTGGCAAGGCGGGTTCGATGTGATCAAAGAATGGATGGACGAACTCGAAGCGTTGCCGGTCGGAAAACGCAAACGGAAGAAATAAAACGTAAAGCGTAAAACGTGAAATATGATGCGTGATGCGTGAATCACAAATCACGCATCACGCATCACTTGTTTTGCGCGACACTCCAACTTGGTGTAAAATCCAACTCACCATTTACCAATTACCTTTTTACGGGAGTCCTTATGAAACTTGTTACGTTTGAAGCCGGTGGACAGATCCGCTTGGGCGCGGCGCGCGGCGACACGGTGATCGATCTCAATCTCGCGCGCGCGATGTTTCTCGCGGCGCGTGGCAATGAGATCAGGTATCTCGCGGACGACATGCTCGATTTCATTCAGCAGGGCGAAGAAGCGTGGGACGCCGCGAACGAAACGCTCGAATTTCTCGGCAGTCGGATGGTCGAGGGCATTGTGTTTCAAGCGGACGCGGTGAAACTGCACGCGCCGCTTCTCACGCCGCCGAAAATTATCGCGATTGGTTTGAATTACGGCGAGCATCGCCAGGAACAAGACATTCTGCAAGACCAGGATTTTTATCCGATCCTCTTTCCAAAATTTCCAAGTTCGATCAACGCGCCCGGCGCGCCGATCACCTGGGATCCGAAACTCACGCAAAAAGTGGATTACGAAGCGGAACTCGGCGTCGTGATCGGCAAACGCGCGCGGCGCGTGTCGGAAATCGAAGCGCTCGAATTCGTGTTCGGGTTTTGCAATCTCAACGACATTAGCGCGCGCGATTTACAATTCGACGAGCGCGGCGGCAAGCAATGGGCGCGCGGCAAATCGCTCGACACGTTTTGTCCGATCGGTCCGTACATCGTCTCGCGCGACGCGATCGCCGATCCACAAAATCTGACGATTCAATGTTGGGTCAATGGCGATCTGCGCCAAAATTCAAACACGGCGAATATGATCGCGGGCGTTGCGAAATTGATCGCGTTTATTTCACACGGCATCACGTTGACACCGGGCGACATTATCGCGAGCGGCACGCCGTCCGGCGTCGGGCATCATCGCACACCGCCGGAATACCTCAAGCCCGGCGATGTGGTTGAAGTTCAAGTCGAAGGGCTGGGACGATTGAAAAATCCGATTGAATGAAAATCGAGGGGGAGAGCGGGAGAGTGGGAGATTTTCTCCCCCTCTCCCACTCCCCCACGCTCCCCATCATTTGCAATGGAACAATTCATTTCGCAATGGGGTCCCGCGTCATCAACATTCCTCGTCCGCGCGCTCTGGGCATTCGCGATTTTTCTGATCGCGTTTTCGCTGTCCGATACCACTCAACGCGCCGCGCAAAAAAATCTCGCGCGCACGGGCGCGGGACCGAACTCGGTTTTATTTTTCGGACGCGTCGCGCAAACGGCGGCACTGCTCGTCGGCGGCGCGATTGCGCTCGCAGTGCTCGGCGTGGATTTGTCCGCGCTCGCGGCGATCCTGGGATTCCTCGCGGTTGCCGGGACGCTCGCGGTACAAGACATTACGCGCAACATTATCGCGGGCTGGTATTTGCTGATCGAGCGACCGTTTCAAGTTGGCGACATCGTGCGCGTTGAAGACCAGGAAGGCACGATTGAAAATGTGGGCGCACGCACGACGATTCTCCGCAACGCCGCTGGCGACCGCGTGATCGTGCCGAATCAAATCATGTTTACGAGCGTGGTAACGCAAAAGAAAAAGTAATGCTGTCCTTGCGAGCGAAGCAATCCCCGCGTGCTGGTTGGAGATTGCTTCGTCGCAAACTTCGCTCCTCGCAATGACAAAAACAAGGAAAGGAACGTTGTGAGACCGATCATTGGAATTCCCGCGCGCCAAATCGAGTTTGAAGGCATCGCGCGTTTCGCGATGGCGACGACCTACACGCGCGCACTCGAACGCGCGGGCGGCGCGCCGCTGATTATTCCGCTCGAACTCGGCGCCGAAACTCTGCGCGCGATTTTCGCGCGGCTCGATGGCTTACTCTTCGCTGGCGGTGTGGATGTGCATCCGAAAGAATTTGGCGAGCCGATTGAAACATTTTGCGGCGCGATTGAAACCGACCGCGACGAAATCGAATTGAAACTCGCGCGCTGGGCAATCGCGGAAAATAAACCGATCCTGGGAATTTGTCGCGGCATCCAATTGATCAACATCGCCGCAGGCGGATCGTTGTACCAAGACATCGCCGCGCAAGTTCCCGACGTATTGCATCATCCGCACATCAAAGGTAATTCGTACGGACATCTCGCGCACACGATTGAGATCGCGCCGGGATCGCGTCTCTCGCGCGCGCTGGGCGCGACGCAAATGCAAGTGAATAGTTTGCATCATCAATCACTCAAAGCCATCGCGCCGGGATTTCAAATCGTCGCGCGCGCGCCGGATGGAATTGTCGAAGGGATCGAATCGCGCAATGGCGCGTTCGCGGTTGCGGTGCAATTTCACCCGGAATGGATGCAGGACGATGACGCGCGCGTGTTGAATTTGTTTCGCGATTTTGTGGACGTGGCGCGGGCGGCTCGCCCGCAATAAAAATCGCGGGCGAGCCGCCCGCGCCACAGGAGTAGTTAATGAATGTGCAGGAGATGGAACGCCGGTTTTTCGAACTGAAAGGCAAGTTCGATGTCGGCGCGATCAGCGAAGATGAATTCAAAGCCGAGATCGCGAAATTGCAATTTGAAGACAAGGACGGCAAACGTTGGATGATTGGCGCGCAGAGCGGCAAATGGTACGTGAACGAAGGCGCGCGCTGGATTCCCGGCACGCCGCCCGGCGCGGAACCGCCGCCGCCCGAACCGCGCCTCACCGCGCCGAATCTTCCCGCCAAACCGGAAACTTTGCGCGCGCCCGCGCGCCCGCGCGTCGCGCCCGCATCGCCGGCGCGCGCGTTGCCGACACCATCTCTGCCGACATTGCCGATCACCGGACCACTGCTCATCGTTACTGCCGGACTCACCGCGCTCGTGATCGTGTTGATCGCGTGGATCGCGATTGATTTGATGGTGCCGGGCAAACCGATCAGTAGTTTCTTTGGCAACATCACCGGCGGCGCGTCCGCGCCGCGCGCGTCCACGCCCATCGCCGCGCCGCCCGCCGCAAACAATTCCGCCGCGGTGATCGCGATGGGCGACACATTATTTTTGCAGAGTCGCGTGGACGCCGCGATCACACAATATGCAAGCGCGTCCCAGATTACGCAAACAAATCCTGCGCCATTGATTCGCTGGTCGCGCGCGCTTGCGATGCGCGGACAAATGCAAGACGCGCTCACACGCGCGCAACAAGCGACGCAACGCGCGCCGAACGATGCCGAAGCGAACGCGCAACTTTGCCGCGCGCAATTGTGGAGCGGCGCAGTCGAAGACGCGGTCGCGACGTGTAATCGCGCGGTTCAGCAAGATTCCAAAAACGCGAACGCGCACGCGTTTCTCGCGGAAGCGTACTTGCACGTCGGTCGTCAAACCGACGCGCTCGCGCAGGCGCAACTCGCGTTGCAACTCGCACCGAACAGCGCGGAGGCGCATCGCGCGCAAGCGTGGGTGTTGACGATGCAAGGTCAAAAAGAAAACGCGTTCGCGGAATGGAAACAAACGACCGTGCTCGAACCCGATTTGTTTTTCCGGCATTATGAATTTGCCGAAGCCCTGCGCGTTTATCTCGGCAATCCCGTCGACGCGATCCCGGCATATCAAAAATCCATCGCGCTGTACGGCGCGTACATTCCGGCGATTCACCGGCTCGGTCTCGCGTTGCTCGATGTCAAGAAACCGCTCGAAGCCGTGCCGCATTTGCAACGCGCGATCACGCTCGATCCGAATAACGCGACGGGCTATGCGTACCTCGGCATCGCGTTCGCGCAAGCGAATCAATGCAATCAAGCGCTTCCGTATTTCGATCACGCGTTGAAATTGGATCCGAATAATTCCATCGCGCAAACCGGGTCGAAAGATTGCAAAGCCGGGACGCCGGTGAATTTGCCCGCGCCCGCGCCGCCGACCGTGCCGCTCCTCGCGCCGACACTCGTGCCGCCGAAACCGTAACGGACGCGATTAAAAAAATCGCTCGACTCGATCGGTTTGGAGTTGATGCCTGTGAATGGCTCACTCGCCGATTGAAGCGGGCGATTTTTTTATGGCGCGCGATGTAACCAATCGCGCGTTCAAACGTAGAAAGAACCAGGAGGATGACCAATGTTGAAACGATTTTCTAAACTCGGATTGATCGCGCTGTTGATCGCGCTCGGTGCGCTCGCGATTGCGCTACCCGCGCGCGCGGCAGACTCGCGCACCGGCGACACGATTGTGATCGGCGCGAACGAAATCGTGAACGACGATCTTTACGCATTCGCGAACCTGGTTACGATTGACGGTCGCGTGAAAGGCGATGTGATCGGCGCGGCGAGTCGGCTCGTCGTGAACGGAACGATTGAGGGCGATGTGCTATTCGGCGCGCAGACGATCATTATCAATGGCGCGATCAACGACGACGCGCGCATCGCCGCGCAAGTGATCACGCTCGGACCAAATGCGCGCATCGGTAGCGATTTGCTCGCCGCCGGATTCAGTATCGAAAACCAGGTCGGCAGTACGGTCGGCGGCGATTTTCTCGTCGGCGCATACCAGGTCTTGCTTGCCGGGAATGTCGGCAAAAATGTGAACGGCGGCACAGGCAATTTTGATTTGCGCGGCACGGTCAACGGAAATGTAACGCTCGAACTCGGCGACGATTCCGCGGGCGGACCTCCGCCCAGTATGTTTATGGGTCCGAACACCGCGCCGATGCCCAACGTCGCGCCCGGTTTGACGATTGCCGAGTCCGCGAAAATCGGCGGCAAACTCACCTACACCGCGCGCGCCGATGGCAAGATCGCGCGTGAAGCGCAAATCACTGGCGGCGCGGCGCGCCGCGATCCGCCGGTGCGCGAGAGTGATCGCGCCGCGCGCGTGCGAACGCCGATGGACACCGTGTGGGATTCACTGCGCCAATTGATCGCGCTGATCCTGATCGGCTCGGGGTTGTTGCAATTCGCGCCCGCGTGGACACGCGCGCTCGCGGACACGCTACAAGCGAAACCGTTGCCCGCGTTCGGGTGGGGCATTGTCGCGTTCATCGCGTTTCTGTTCGCGATTCTGGCGATCATCGTCGCGACGATTGTGTTGATGATCGGATTCGGCATCACGACGCTCGGCAATTTATCCGGCTTGAGTTTTCTCGTTGGCGGTTTATCGCTCGCGACATTGCTGATCGGCTTTGGCGTGTTCACCGGTTACATCGCGCAGATCGTCGTCGGCTATCTCGGCGGACGCGCGTTGCTCGCACAAGTTGCGCCCGCGCAAGCGAATGGACGCGTCGCGCCGTTTCTGGTCGGCATCATTTTGCTCGTGATCGTGATGGCGATTCCATTCCTGGGCGGCGCGATCGGATTGGTCGTAACATTCCTGGGATTGGGCGCGCTGTGGCTGTGGTTCAAAGCCAAACGCGCGATGTAAGAAAAAGACCCGAAGGGTTTTGAAAACCCTTCGGGCCTTTTCATTTTTCATTCGCAATCGCGACGATTAAATTCGCGAGCATCGCCGCGCGCGGCACAATCGAATCTATGATCAAAAATTCTTCGAGCGCGTTGTGCGCCTTGCCGCCCTGCGGTCCCAATCCATCGAGCGTTGGGATGCCGAACGACGCGGTGTAATTGCCGTCTGATCCGCCGCCGGTCATCACGTCTTCGATTTGCAAACCGACCTGGTTTCCGGCGTGTTTCGCAAGTGCGACGAGATGCGCGATCGCGTCCGTTTTTTCCATTGGCGGATTGTCGAGCCCACCGATCAATTCGCTCGTCGTGCCCGGCACGATTTCGCGCGCGATGATTTCGCGCGCGGCTTGTTCGAATGGCGCGACATCGGACACGCTCGGAAAACGCAAATCCAAAACGGCTTCGGCAGTTTCGGCGACGACGTTCGCGCGCGTGCCGCCGCGAATGATGCCGACGTTGACGGTGAGACCCGGGCGTAGACCGTTCAAATTTTTCAGCGCGGTGATGTGTTGCGCGAGCGTGTAGATCGCGCTTGCGCCTTTTTCCGGTTCGACGCCGGCGTGCGCGGGTTTGCCTTGCACCTTAACCGTGTACGTGCCGACGCCTTTGCGCGCGCTGACAATCGCGCCGCTCTCGCGCGCTGGTTCGAGAATCAGCGCGGCATCCGCGCCGCGCACAAATTGCGGATACAATTCGCGCGAAACCGGCGAGCCGATTTCTTCTTCGCTGTTGCAAAATATTCCGATCTCGGCAAAGCGATCAAACCCCGCGCGCGCGAGCGCGTGCATCGCGTAGAATCCATTGAGCAAACCGGATTTCATATCAATCACGCCGCAACCGTGCGCGCGTCCGGCGACGCGGCGAAATGGAAATTCGTTGGACTTGCCTTCGGAGTACACCGTGTCGGTGTGACCGATCATCACGATGCGCGCGCGTCCAGCGCCGCGCCAGCGCGCGTACAACATATCGCCGTACTCGGTTTGCGGAAAATCAATCACCTCCGCACCAAACTCACGCGCGCGTGCGCGCAACAATCGCGCGACCTGGTCAACGCCGGGTTTGGTGTACGTCCCGCAATCGGCGTTGACGACCGTTTCGAGATCGCGCAGATAATTCGGCAGGGATGCCACGAGCAGAGAAATAAAATCGGACATTGAATTGCCTCCAAAAAATAAAGCGCAGATTTCAAATTTCAAATTTCAGATCGCGCGTTCGTCAATCTGAAATCCGAAATCTAAAATCTGCAATCGCAATGGGCCCGGCTGGATTCGAACCAGCAACCAACTCCTTCAGGTTTGTGTTGGTTTCCCAACTCCCCGGACTATACCTTCGCCATTACGCGCGCGCGTTTTAGGCGGTGGCCGTCTAGTCTCTACACCTTCCTAATTCGGCTTGGCTCGGGATGACCATGAGTTGGCGATCCTTGTCCGCAATGTGATCAAACTCCAACACAAAAATATCGGTTTCGCCGCAATCCACACAAGGATGGCTTTTTAGATATTCGAGCACGCGCAACCGGTTGCGTTGAACCGCTTCTTCTTTTTGGCGCGCCGAATTTTTGATGTACGTTTCCCGGTGATTGAGATAATGGTTGCGTTTGTAAATTCTTTGGCAATCCCGGCAGTGGATATGTCGGATGCCAAATAATTTATGCCGAAAGCTAAATTCCTCGATCGGTTTGACTTGTTTGCAAGTAACACATTGTTGAGTTTGCATCAATGAAAAGAGCGGGAGACGGGAATCGGACCCGCGTGACCGGCTTGGAAGGCCGGGGCATTACCACTATGCTACTCCCGCAAATCAACTGCGAACCAGGTCGGGGCGAGAGGACTTGAACCTCCGGCCTCATCGTCCCAAACGATGCGCGCTACCAACTGCGCTACGCCCCGTCAGCGTTTGCAAGTATATGCGAATTGAGGCGAATCGTCAAACGGACACGCGCACATACCGAAATGCTCAAGCGTAATTCGTGATGATCAATTCCACCAACTTGCCGCGCCCTTTGCCGTTGGAATTGATCGCGCGATTCGCCAGCACCTGCTCGATGCGAAACGGCGCGACGGCATACAACGCGCGAATACTTTCCGCGCTCGAATTCGAGATCATCACGCGCACCGCGCGCGCGTCGAGCGCGACGCACACATCGCGCAATTTGATCTGATCGGCAAACCCGAACCCGGTCGCGTGATAGGCGGTGAAATTCGACGTTGCGGAAAGCGGCGCGTACGGCGGATCGAAATAGACCCAATCGCCCGGCGCGGCGCGTTCCACAATTTGATCGAACGGCGCGCACACGATTGCGACGTTTTGCAACGCGCGCGCGACCGCGTGCAAATTTACTTCGTCGCAATACTGGGGCGATTTGTAACTGCCAAACGGCACGTTGAATTGACCGCGCCGATTCACGCGATACAAACCGTTATAGCCGGTCTTGTTCAAATAAATCATCCGCGCGGCGCGATGCACCAGGTCGAGTTCCGCCGGAGCTTGCGCGCGCAAGCGATAGAAAAATTCCGCGCGATGTGGAAATTCGGCGAGCGTGCCGATCACGTCCGCGACGTGATCGCGAATCGCAATGTACGTGTCAATCAATTCGGCGTTGAGATCGGAAATCGTGGCGCGGCGAATTTTATTTTCGCGGTACAATTTGAAAAACAACGCGCCGCCGCCGATAAACGGTTCGTGATAATTTTCAAACTGTAGCGGCATTCGCCGCACGAGTTCTTCGATCAGTTGGGTTTTGCCGCCAGCCCATTTCAAAAACGGGCGCGGCGTAATTTGCGCGCGCATAATTTTTGCTTCAATCCTGGTCGTGCCGTGTGTCGCCGCCGATCCCTTCGCGCACTGCGTACAAAATTGCTTAACAGAGATTTTTTCTCTGTGTCCACTGTGCGCTCTGTGGCTAAACTGATTTTACCAAACTGCGAACGCGCCACGCGATCAACGCGAGCATTGTCAATGCGGAAATCGCGATGCCGATTTTCACCGACCAGGGATCGAAAACAAATTCGATCTGACGCGCGCCCGCGCGTACCGGAATTCCCATCAACGCGATATCGGCGCGCAGGATCGGCGTTTCGACACCGTCCCAGCGGCGCACCCGCAAGCCAGGCGCGCGGCATTGGATCACCCAAGCGAAGCAAGCGTGTTTTGCCCTGCTCCGCGATCACCTCCGCGTTTTCAAAACCAGGTCGCTCTGTGATGAGATAGCGCACGTTCAAGAGCGGATACAATTTTTCTGCCGGCAATTCGCGCAAAAGATCATAGCGCGCGATTCGCAATGGACTAATGCCGCCGATGTCTTCGACGCGATACGCGATACCGAAATGACCCGGCATTTGGTTTTCATCCGCGACACGAAACATCCCCGGCTCGTTTTTGATCGCGCGAACGATTGGCGAATCGGCAAAGCGCGGTTGTGGATCCGCGTTGTACGCCGCGTTGCCAACGCTGAATAAATCAAACGCAATCAGCGCGAGCGCGAGTCCGGCAAATGCGCGACCACGCGCGGCGATCAGCACGGTCGCCAACGTGAAAATCAATACCATCAACCCGGCGCGGTCGCTGAGAACCGCGACGCGTCCCGATTGGCGCACGGTGCCGGAAACGAACAGCGTGATCACAAACATCACGCTGATCGTGATGCCCATCGGAAGCAATGCCCACACGCGACGCAACGTTCGCCGATCCACATCGCTTTGCAACACTTCGCGCATCCCAAATCCGGCAAGCATCGCGAGCGCGAAACTGACGACGAACGCGAGCCGTTCTTGTCCGCGAAAAATCGCAAAGCCGGGCACGAACAAATAAAAGAGCGCGTAGCCGAACGCGTAAAATCCAAATGACACGATGAGCGAGCCGACCGCGAGCAGTGCCCAAAATTTGATCGCGCGCGCGCGATTGGCAAAAAGCGCGAACACGGCGAGCCACAACGGTAAAATCCCGATATAAAGTGGCGATTGAAACGCGCTCGTAAAACCAGGCAGAATCATTTGCAGTGGATCAACAGTTGAAAAGCCGCGCGACGCTTCCGCCCAATCCAGCGCGACGCGCGTCGAAACGAGTTGATATTCGAGCGATGGAAGCCACTGCGCGGCAGAGAGACCGGCGGCGATGAGGGTGATAAAAATGAAACGTGAGGCGTAAAATCGTAATTCGTAATTCGTAATTCGTAATTCGTGATTCGTGTGTGAAATGCAAATGGAATGTGCGCGGACGAACGCGGATTTTTATTTTCATTTGTCTGCGCGATTCCCGCATCCAAAAAATAAAGCGCAAGCGGTAACCAGGTCGCGGTTTCGAGGATCGCGAGTTGTTGCGGCGGGTACGACGTGAGATAGCCGCCAAACGTAAACGTGAGCGCGCTGACCAACGCGGCGATGCGCGATTCGATCACGCGTCGCGCGAACAAGTACGTGAACGCGCCCGCAAGCATGAAATGAAAAATCGCTTCGAGTTCAAGATCGAACCATGTAAAATTTTCGCCGCGCACTGCGACGACCGCGAGCGTCCACACCAAACTGATCGGATAAAAAATCGCGCTCTGCACATCGGCGAGAAACGGATGCCCGCTGTTGAAATAATCCGACCACAACGGCAAGCGTCCTTGCGCGAACGCGCGCGCCGATTCGACGCGAAACATCCAAAACTGATCGGTGAAATCGCCGGGCGGAAACGCGGCGCGATCCAGGTCGCGCGGCGTGAGAATGCGCCAGAAAAAAAGCAGGACGAGCGCGGCGATGAGCGCGAGCGCGGCAAGGTCGCGGCGCGAGATTAGAGATTGGACGCTTTGCGTAGAGATTTTTTTCATTGTGGAATTGTGATCTGCGTGAGCATCACACGATCATTCGGTAGGCGCGCGCCGGTCGCATCAAAAACCGAGACGCGTGCGAGCGTCGCGGGATCGTACATTCCGACAAAAATCGAAAATGTGCCGCTGGTGTCAACAATCAAATCGCGTCCGTCCACGATCAATTCGCCGATCTGCCACGCGCGCGTCGGATATGTGCCGCGCGCGGGCGCGCCATCGTGTTGGGCGATCACGCGCTCGTTTGCATCGGCGATGTGCACGAACACCGTGAAATCCTTTTCGATTTTTTGCGCGGCGCGCCAGTACAACACGACGCGCACATCGCGCGTGCCTTCGACGCGATAACCGACGAGCGTCGCGTCGCCGACGCGCGCGTTGAGCGGAATGATTTTCGCTTCAAACTCGCGCGGCGTCAAGTACAGTTGCGGACGAAACACCGAGACGCGCGTTTCAAAAACGCGGTCGGCGGAACGCGTGAGCCGGTTTTCGATGACGTGATCCGGGTCCCACCAATCGGTTTGCGCGGGAATGAACCAGATGCGCCGATACTCGCGCATCAATTTTTGCAACGCCGCGTCATCCTCCGGCGTCGGCTGAAAATCTTTGGGCAAGGTCAACACGGGCAATTCTGGCGGACGATAATAGAGCGCGGACATTTCGGTAAAATTTTGGATCACGATGTCGCCGGGCTGGCTCTGCTTCGCGATCAAGTGCATCAGCGCGCGCCAGTCCGGCGATTTGGCGTACGCGGGATTGAAAAAATAATTCGCAAGCGAGAAGGTGGAGGCGGCGATGAAGAAGAGAAGCACAATCGAAAACGTAAAACGTGAAACGTAATCGGGTTTGATCAGCGTGACGATCCCCAGCGCGAACACGAGATAGTACGCGGGGGCGATGCCGTTGAGATAACGTTCGAGAAACAGCGGACGCCCAATCGAAATCGCGTACAACGCGAGCGTCGGCGCGGCGATCCACAAAAACAAAAACGCGGCGCGCGCGCGATCAGAACGCGCGCGCCAAATCAGGATCGCGCCGAGCGCGAGCGCGAGCGGCAACCAAAGCAATGTTTTCAATTCTGCCGGGACGGTATCGCCGACGACAAACGTCGCGAGCGTGCGACTGAATTGATCGAGCAGTGCCACGCTTTGCTCCGCGCTCCCTTCGCCGTACGTCGAAATGCGATTCGTGCCAAACAAGACCCAGGGCGCGTACACCAAAACCAGGACGATCTGCGCGCCGATCCATCGCGCGAGCGTGCGCCATCGCCGCGCGAGCAACACGAACGCGACCACAAATAAATTTTCCGCGACGAGAATGAACGTGTCGTAGTAATGCGTGTACAGCGCGGCGGTGGTCGCTAAAATGTAAAATGCGAGATTGGGAATCAGGGATTGAAAGTTGGAAGTTGGATATTGGATGTTGGAAAATCTCCAATCTCCAATCTCTAATCTCCACCAGCGCCAGAAGAAAATCAGCGTGAGCAAACTCAACGCGGGCCACAGCGTGTAATTGCGAACATCTTGCGAATGCCAAATTTGATACGGATTGATCGCGATCAACGCGGCGGCGATTAGCGCGCCCGTGTCATTGCGAGCCGCTCCGCGGCTCGCAATGACATTTGCGAGACGATACATCAACGGCACACACAGCACGCCGAACCACACGGAAAAATAGCGCGTCGCAAATTCGCTCGCGCCCGCGAGCGCGACCCACGCGCGGAGCGCGAGATAGTACAGCGGCGGATTCGGCTCGATGAAACGAATCCCGCGCCACAAACCATCCCAGGTACGCTGAACAAAAATCACCGTGAACGATTCGTCGCCGCGCAACGCGACGGCATCGAGTTGGAACACGCGCAACGCGAACGCGATGAACATCAGAGCGCAAATGATCAACCAATTCTTGTTCATAACTTTTTCGCGATCGCGATCACGGACAAACCGAATGGAAAATTCCAACGCGCCGCGACGCGCATCTCTGCGCTGAACAGCGCGCTCAATGCCGCGTTGATCGCGCCGGGCAATGTCACCAAATCGGAATGAACTGTCGCGCCATTGCGCGGCGCGCGGCGCACAGTCAAGCGCAACGCGGCGATGAACGGCAACAGTAACGCGTTCGTGTGCAGAACACGCTCGACGCAAAAACCGGCGGACGCGAGTTTCGCGCGCGTGTCGCGCGCCGAGTACCGGCGTTGATGTCCGACCGCGACATCGTGCTCGCCCCAGAGCCATTGATACGCGGGCAACAGCGCGATCAACCGCGCGCCTGGCTTGAGCACGCGCGCGATCTCGGCGAACGCGCGCGCGTCGTCCGCGATGTTGCAAATCACGTCGAACGAAACCGCGAGATCGAACGAATTTTTTGCGAACGGCAGATCGGTG
>JACRPR010000067.1:41814-63308 GCA_016223105.1 Chloroflexota bacterium
CAGTAATTCCAGGTTCGCGCCGGTGCCGCATCCCGCGTCGAGAATCCGCGCCTCGCGCGAATGGATATAGCGCGGCAACAATTGGCGCAACAACGCGCGCACGCCGCGATACCACCAATACTTGTCTTCGATTTCAAACATCACCCGGTATTCGTCCGGGCGCATCAACATTTCCGAATAACTCACGGTATCACCTGAACCGCGCCGAGCGTGATCACTTCGCCGAGCGCGTTGCCGGTCGCGGAATGATATGGCGCGACGCGCCATTGATAATAGCCCGGCGGAATCGCGCGCGCGATCTGGATCGTTTGCGGCGCGGCAAAAATTTTTTTCGGCATCCAGGTCGAACTGCCCGCGCGATTGCCGAGCGGGATCGTATCCCATTGTCCGCGCGTGATCCCGGCATCGTCAACGATCCGCAATGACACCGCGTAATCTTCGCCGACCGGCTCATCAATTTCCCAAAATAAAGTTACCGTCGTGCGCGCGCCGGGCGCAATCGTCACGGGCGCATTATAACCGCGCAAGCGCAAATGTCCATCGAACAAAATATCGCGCAGGTGCGCGATCTCCGCCGCGTTGACAACGGGCAACGCGCGCGCGAATTGCGCGAGCGAAATTTTCGTGCTTGTGCCGCGAAAATTTTCCGCGTCCAACATCACGCCTTCCTGATCGAGGAGCGCGGCGATGCGCGCGTGCGGATCGTCGAACGGCGCGTGCATTTCGAGGTACCACACGCGCGCGGACTTGCTCAAGGCATCGCGCACCGCCGCGCGATCCGCATCGGAACTCGGCGCGCCGTCCGCGCGCAGAATCGGCAAGGTGATGAACGGCACGAGATCGCGCGCGTAATAGCGAAACAATTCTTCCGTGTGCGGCGAGTTGAGAATCAGCAAATCGCCCGCGCGCGTTTGCTCGCGCAATTGCATCGCCCACGCGCGATGATCGTCCTTGCCCCAGCGCGGATCGAAATACAAATTATTGAGCGACACAAACGCGCCGATCAAAAAAATCGCGAGCGCGGGCAGTGCAAAAATTTTTCCGCGCCGCGCGATGGTCGCGATGCCGGCGGCGACGCCGATGTAAAACGCCGGACTGATCGCGATGAAATAGCGCGAGTTTTGGTAGAGCGGGCGCGTGATTTGCGCGGCGAGGAGCGCGAGAATCGGAAGCGCGAGGTAGGCGAGGAGGGAGAGCGTAAATCGTAAATCGTAATTCGTAATTCGCGATGGGTTGGAATTTTCAGATTTTGCGTTTGGCAAAATTCCAATAAGAAACAAGACAAGCAACGCGAGATCAATCCACATCGCTTGCGCGGCGTCCATCGTGATGCCGACGCTGAACGAGTTGAGCAGATCGCGCAGAATAACATCGAGCGCGACAATCGTCGGACCGCTGTTGACGTTGCCCGCCGCGCCGCGCAAAACGAGCGGCGCGAGAAAAATCGCGGCCGCGCCGGGAAGCGCGGGTAAAAAAATCCACGCGCGTTGGCGCGCGTCGCGCAAGACCTGGATCGCGATCAGCGCGACGTGAAAGGGTAAAAGAAAAATCGCGTAATAGTGGGTGTAGAGGGAAGCGATGGTTGCGAGAATGTACGCAACCACCCAGAGATTGGACGCGGACAAACGCGGATGAACGCGGACAAAATTATTTTTATCCGCGTTTGTCCGCGTTTGTCCGCGTCCAATTTCGACCGCGCGGGTGAGCGCGTAGATCGCGAGCGTGCTGAAAAACAAAACGAGCGCGTAGGGGCGCGCTTCTTGCGCGTACCAAATGTAAAATGGCGACAGCGCGGACAACAACGCGGCGAGCCGCGCGACCCGCGCATCGAACCAATGTCGCGCGAGCGCGTAGATCAACGCGACGGTCGCGACAATCGCGGCGACCGAAAAAAATCGTAACGCGAATTCGCTGATGCCAACCGCGGGAACGAGGAAATGCAAAATCGCGAAATACAGCGGCGGTTGCAAATCGGTCGTAACAACAGTTTGAATAACAATCGTGTTGGCAAAAATCGTCGCGAGGTCGCGCGTCGCGCGATAGACGCTGAGCGATTCGTCCCACCACAACGCTTGCGCGTCGAGCCGATACAGCGCCAGCGCGAACGCGAGCAGAACGATCAAAAAAATCAGAGCGCGGTTTTTCATTGCGCGGCATTATACCGCGAGTGGGGAAGAAGACCAAAAGATTGTCTGCAGTTATACTGCTCTCGGTCACTGATTGCGCTTTTGGAGTCGAGCGTTTACGCGGTAGTTTGTCTGACCGGTAACCCGCTAAAGCGTCGAATCCGGATCTCGCGCAAAACCTCAGTTTGTGACCGTGCACGGTATAGAAATTCGTTGTTCGTTATTCCAGTAGTATTACCAATTTCGACGCGAACGGAATTTTTCCCACAGATCCAAAAGAACACGGATAAATAAAAAACATCCGTGTTCTTTTGGAGCTGTGGGAAAAATTTTAGCGAAGGTATTGTTACTCGTTCGACATTAGTTGACGCGAATCCGATTCCATCTCAACTTTTCTGGTTCACCAACTCCCACAACCGATTTGGCGAAAGTGGAATTTCCAAAATCTCGAAATTTTTCACATCGCGCAACGCGTCTTCAATCGCTTGCGCGAACAGCGGACCGACCGGGATCGCGCCGGCTTCGCCCGCGCCTTTGACGCCGAGCGGATTCCAGGGCGACGGCGTTTCTTCGTGACCGACTTGCACGCGCGGTACCTCCATCGCGGTCGGCAACAAATAATCCATAAACGATCCGCTCAACAATTGCGCGTTTTCATCGTACGCGATTTTTTCGTAGAACGCGTTGCCGATGCCTTGCGCGACGCCGCCGTACACTTGCCCTTCGAGAATCATTGGATTGATCACCGTGCCGCAATCGTGCACGACGACGTATTTGAGAATTTTAATTTGCAGTGTCTCTGGATCAATCTCGATAATCATCGCGTGCGCGCCCGCCGAGGTAACACCGCTCTGCGGTCCGAAATAGCGCGTGGCTTCGAGACCTGGTTCAGTGTTTGGTTTGACCGCGCCGCGCAATGGATTCGCTTTGCGCGCGAGCTCGCCGAGCGCGATATTTTTTTCCGGCAATCCTTTCACTTGCACGCGCCCATTCACGAGTTCGAGATCGCCTTCGTACACATCGAGTTCTTCCGCCGCGAGTTTGAGCGCTTTTTCGCGCACGGCTTTCGCGGCTTCATTGATCGCGTTCCCCGCGACGACCGCGCCGCGACTCGCGAACGTGCCGGTGCCCCAATTAAATTCCGCCGTGTCGCCGGTGATGACGCGCACATCGCGCACATCCACGCCGAGTTGCTCCGCGATCAATTGCGCGAACACGGTATAGTGTCCCTGCCCTTGTGTGCCGACGCCGGTCGCCGCCGTAACTTTGCTGTTCGTTTCGACGTGGACACGCGCGCCTTCATACGGTCCGATGCCGGTGCCTTCGACATAACACACGATGCCGATGCCAACACGCTTGCCCTGCGCGCGCAAGCGCGGTTGTTCCTCCGCGATAAATTTATCGTACTCGATCATTTGCTTGGCGCGATCCAACACTGCCTCGTAATTCCCGCTGTCGTACCGGAGCGGCGCGAAATCCTGGTAAATGATTTCGTTGTTGTACGGAAATTCGTACGGCTGAATAAAATTGCGCCGCCGAATTTCCGTGCGATCCAAATTCAATTCGCGCGCCGCGAGATCGAGCAAACGCTCCATCACGAAAACGCCGTGCTGACGACCCGCGCCGCGATACGGCGTTACAATCGTCTTGTTCGTGAACACGGCTTTGAATTCAGAATAATAATTCGGCACTTTGTACATTCCGAGCAAGGTGCATTGCGCGTTGATCGGCACGGTGAGACCGTACGGAATGTACGCGCCGCTGTCGTGCAAAAACGAATCTTTGATCGCGAGAATTTTTCCATGCTTGGTCAACGCGATTGTCGCGTCGTGAATTTGTTCGCGTTCGTGCGTCATCGCGACAAAATTTTCGCGGCGATCTTCAATCCATTTGAGCGGACGATCCAATTGCATCGCCGCCCAGGGCACGAGCATTTCTTCCGGGTAGAACATCATAATTTTCGGACCGAACCCGCCGCCGATGAACGGCGCGATCACGCGCACTTGCGTTTCGGACAAACCGAGTCGGCTCGCAAGTCCGTTGCGAATCGGGATCGGCGCTTGCGTCGTGTCCCACACGGTCAAGTGTTGCGCGCGCGCATCCCATTGCGCCACGATGCCGCGCGTTTCCATCGGCGCGGCGGTGCCGTGATCATAACGAAAACGGCGCGCGATCACGACCGCCGCGTCGCGCCACACCGCGTCCACGTCGCCTTTCTCCTGAATCAAATGCGCGGCGATGTTTGAATCGAGATCGTCGTGCACGCGCGGCGCGTCCGGCGCAATCGCCAATTCCAAATCCGCCGCGACCGGGAGCGGCTCGTAATCCACGACGACATCATCGAGCGCGTCTTCGGCGATGTACCGACTCGTCGCGACGATCATCGCGATTGGCTCACCAACGTAGCGAACTTTATCGCGCGCGAGCGGCACCTGGCAACGTTCGTGAAACGCCAACAATTTTTTCACCGGCGGCGGCGATACGAGCAGAGGACCCGGCTTCCAATAATCGCCGAGATCGTGCGCGGTATAAATCGCGATGACGCCCGCGCGTTCGCGCGCGCGTGAAACGTCAATCGCGCGGATGTGCGCGTGCGCGTGAATGCTTCGCACGAACGCGACGTGCAACATTCCCGGTAAATCTAAATCGTCAACGAAGAGCGCGCGGCCGGTGAGCAGACGCGGGTCTTCGTTGCGCGTGATGCGTTCGCCGAGATAGCGAGTGGTCATTCGAGTCTCCAGTGATCAGTCGTCAGCAGAAAGTGTTTAGCGATTGAGTTTGAAAATTGCATAAGTGCCCAATGCAATCGCGACGAGTTGCTCATTGTTGCGAATTTCGGATTCGAGCGTGGCGAGCGTCTTGCCGCGCTGAATCACGCGCGTCGCGCAGGTGAGCGCGCCGTCTTTTACTGGCTTGAGGTAATTCATTTTGATTTCAACCGTCGCGCAATTTTCGCCCTCATCGAGACACGAAAATAACGCGCCGCCCATGCCCGTGTCCGCCATCGAATACATCACGCCGCCGTGCAGAAGGTGGTTCGGGTTCAGCAAGTCCGCGCGCACATTCAAAGCGCACTCGCTTGCGCCGCTCTCGGCGCGACTAAACTGCACGCCGATCAAATCGGCAAACGGATTGAATCCGTGGGCGGGAAGTGGAAATTTTTTCGCCATTCAATTTCCTCAAGCTTTGTTTTCGGTAACGCGATACCAATACTCGTACGCGTTTTGAAAACCGATTTTTTCGTACAGGTGGCGCGCGGGCGCGTTCGATTGCGTTACTTGCAAGTACGCATTGGTCGCGTGATGTTCGCGCGCGCGGTGCAACAGACCGGCGACGAGTTGAAAACCGTAACCCTGGTTTCGATAATGCGCGTCGGTGACAATGTCGAAGAGACCCAGGTGCGCGTCCGTCAACACGCTGAGCCCGCACGCAACTGGTTGCTCCGATTTATAAATCATCGCGAAAAATTTTGGCGTGGTGATCGTCCGCAAAATTTCGCGGTGCGCTTGATGTTTCGCGATAGGCGATTGCGCGAGCGCGCAGAACGCGGCAAGCCACGCGTCCAATTCCAATTCGCGGATATGCGATGCAGTGGATTGCCAATCGCGCAAATCGAGATTCATCGTCAACGACGGTTCGATTTTCGCGTACCCGCGCGACGCGAGCGCGCGATCCAAACTCGGCGGCGCGAGCGGCGTGAGCCGAAAGATCGCGGGGAGATTGCGCGCGGCGTACAATTTTTCGCACGTCGCGATGTTCGCGTCAATGTCCGCGTCCGCATCAGCGAACGCGTTCACCGAATTGGCGCGCTTGGTGTAGCCGTTTGCAAAGCGCGCGACCCAGCCGCCAACCGGAATTTCTTCGAGTGCGCGCCACGCGGAACGCGATGCGTTTTCCAGCGCGCGAATTTTCTCTTTATCCATTTTGCGCCACGCGTTTCACCGCGTCCACGATATTTTGATAACCGGTGCAACGACACAAATTGCCGGAAATCGCGAGCCGAATTTCTTCTTCAGTCGGATTTGAATTTTCGCGCAAGAACGCATCGAGCGTCATCAAAAATCCCGGCGTGCAAAAGCCGCATTGCAACGCGTGCGCGTCGCGAAACGCGGACTGCATTGTGCTCAAATGATTTTCGTCCGGCGCGAGTCCCTCGACCGTCGTGATCGAATGACCGTCGGCTTGCACTGCGAACATTAAACACGCGCGCACCGGCTCGCCGTCGAATAAAATCGTGCACGCGCCGCAAACGCCGTGTTCGCAACCGACGTGCGTGCCGGTCAATCCCAGGTCGTGCCGCAAAAAATCGCTCAACAACATGCGCGCCTCGACCGCGCGTTGGTGCGTGATGCCGTTAACGGTGAGTTGGATCGCGTGATGGTCATTCATCAAAATATCGTCTCCCAAGTTGATAGAAGTTGGACGTTGGAAATTGGAAATTGGAATTTCGCGACGAGTTTCAAACTTCCAACTTCTAACCTCATCGCGCGCGATCACGCACGCGACACCGGCGAGCGCGAAATCGCCGTGCCGCCGCGCGACCTCGACGAACGCGCAACTCGCGCGCGCGGGCAGTGGCGGCAAAATAATTTCGATCACGAGTTCATCCGGTTCGAGCGCGG
The DNA here is from genome assembly GCA_016223105.1 of Chloroflexota bacterium. Lineage (GTDB taxonomy): Bacteria > Chloroflexota > Anaerolineae > UBA4142 > UBA4142 > JACRPR01. The sequence continues at coordinate 48,563 of JACRPR010000067.1, forward strand.
TCATAAACAAGCCGACAAAAAAATCGCGCGCGTCGATGACGCGTTCTTGCTTTTGGTTTTTCAGTTTTAATTGCGCGTTCAGCGCGATCATCACCGCGGGCAACTCGGCGGCGGGATCGGCGTGCGCGAGCGATCCGCCCAACGTGCCGCGATTGCGAATTTGCGGATGCGCGATGAACGGCATCGTCTCCGCGATGAGCGGCGCGTGGCGCGCGATCTGCGCGTCGCGTTCGAGCGTGCGTTGGCGCGTCAGCGCGCCAATCGCGAGATCATCATCGCGCGCGGTGATGTACGCTAATGCGGCAACGCGATTGATGTCAATCAACACCGCCGGCATCGCCAATCGAAAATTCATCGTCGGCACAAGACTCTGCCCGCCCGCGAGAATTTTTGCCGCGTCGCCGTGTTCCGCGATAAGCGCGAGCGTTTCATCAATCGTCGTCGGCGCAAAATAGTGAAAGGGGGCTGGTTTCATAAAGACCTTTTACTTTGGTTTGCCGGTTTCAAACCGGCTTTTCGCTGCGCGCAAAATTTCCGCATACAATTCGAGATGGCGATCTGCGAGATGATCGAATACTTGCGGACTGTGACTGCCGGTCGTAACGTAACGCAGTGGATCGGGATCGAGGCGCGCCGCGATGATCTCTTCGCCGCCGCGCGCTTGCGCGAGTCGCCACGCGATTGGGTTGACGATCATGCTGTGCCCGAAATAAAAATTGTTGCCCGCGTCGGGACCGACCGCGTTCGTCGCGACAACGTAAACGTGATTGTCGTACGCGCGTGCTTGATTCGTCATTTGCCAAATATCGAAACTGCGGAGCAACGCGGACGGACGCGCGATAATCTCCGCGCCTTTGATCGCGAGCAAGCGCGACAATTCCGGGAAATCGCCGTCGTAACAAATCATCATTCCGATCGCGCCGAGCGCGGTCTCGAACACATCGGCGCGATTGCCGCGCGTTGTCCAGCCGCCGCACTCACAGCGCTCCGCCGGAAATGGATGCGTCTTGTCGTAGATGCCGACGATTTCGCCGTTCGCATCAATCAGCGCGGCAGAATTGTACACGATGCCGCGTTCCGCGCCGCGCCGATACGATGGAAAAACGATATGCACGCCGAGCGATTTTGCCGCGCGTTGAATCTCGCGCGTCATTGCGCCCGGCATTTCGCCGATCAAATCCCAGAGCGCGCGCGCGTCGAGATTTGTTACGAAACCGGTCGTGAGTGTTTCCGGTAAAACAACCAGGTCGGCGGCGTGTTCGCGCGCGGCTTGTTCGACCCAGTGAATCGCTTTCGCGATATTCGCGTTCACATCGTTTGGCGCGATCGCGAATTGCGCGCACGCGGCGATGAGTTGTTTCATGGCACATCCTTTGCGGGAAGAGTGATTGGTAAATGGTAATTGGAGATTGGAGATTAGAGATAGCGAGATTGAGAGATTACGTTTTACGCTTTACGCTTTACGAATTACAAATTCCGTTTTAATTTTTCAAGCAACGCGATCATTTTCTCATTGCCACCGGCGGGCGGTTGCCAATCAACGTGAACCGCGTCCTGGTTTTGTTGTTTCAAACTTTCGTAAAACGATTCGAGCCCGACATTGATCGCGGCGAACGGCGTGTCAAGCGATATGTTCGGCGCGATGATGAGCGCCACAATTTCTGAATCTCTAATCTCCAATCTCTCAATCTTCTCAATTCTCTCACTTTTCTTTCCGATCATCTCACCCACCGCGCGCACCGCCGCCGCGTGATCGGTGAACACGCGCGCACCCGCGTTTTGCAATTGCGCGATCTGCGCGGACGCGTTTTGCGGATCATCGTCCGTGCCGATCACGACCGCGACGATCTCGATGGAGCGCGTCGCGCGCGCATCGGCAATTGCGGGCGCGAGTTCGCGCGCGGGATCGGGATGCGCGCCAAATCCCAGGACGACATCGAGCAAAATGATCGCGACCTCTGGATCGCGCGCCTCTTGATGCAAACGCCGGATTCGCAAATCGTTGTCGAGCATCGGATGCAATCGCCCGACGGTAAATTCGTCCGCGCCGAGATCGAGAATGGTGTGCGCTTGGCTGACAGAAGTAAGTGGTAATTGGTTCGTAGTAAGTAGTGGCGCGTTCGAATAAATTGTGTCGAGATAATCGCGCAGAATGAGTTGCGCTTCGTACGCGAGCGTGCCACCGGAATATAAAGCGCGGAAATAGCCGGACAATTTCCGTATTTCCCTCTGTTCCTTCATTTCCGTTCCAGGAAATAAGGGAACTGAGGGAAATGAGGGAACACATTCAATCGCCAACTCTGCCGCGTCGCTCAACGTGCGCGCGAAAAATAAATTGTCGTCGCGATTTTTTTCCGGCACGTAGCCGATGAAATCAATCACGACCGGTTTCGCGATCGCGCGCGCCGCGCGCAAAAGCATTTCGGCAATCGCGGGCGACGGCGGTTTCGAAATCAACACGATCACATCGGTCGCGGGATCGCGCGCGAGCAACGCGAGCGATTGCCGCGCGGTGATCGCGCCGACCGCGTCGGACAAATCGCGCGAGCCGGTGCCGAGCGCATGCGAAATGCCGCCACCGAGATTGTGGATGCGCGCGGCTACCGTTTGAATCCCAGTCCCCGCCGCGCCGACGATGCCGATGTTGCCGCGCCGCACGCGATTCGCAAAACCGAGCGCCGCGCCGGAAATAATCGCAGTGCCACAATCGGGTCCCATCACGAGCAACCCTTTTTGCGCCGCGATCTGTTTGAGTACGATTTCTTGATCAAGCGGAACGTTGTCGCTAAAGAGGAAAACATTTTTCGCGAGGTCGAGCGCGTCGCGCGCCACGCGCGCCGCGTAACGCCCGGGCGTGGAGACGAGAACCCAGGTCGCGTTGGGCGACATTCGCGCGGCGGATTCGATACTGCGCGGGCGATACTCGGAATCCGTTGGCGTCGAACGGCGCGCGAGGAGCGCGTCAATTTGCGCGAGCGCGGCTTCGGCAGACGCGTCGCTGTCCGCGCGAAGCGCGATGATCAAATCTTCGGCGCGCGCGTCGCGCGGCGGATCGATCAACAAATTGCTTTGGCGCAAGAGATCGAAATTCGCGGGCGTGCCCATCACGACGCCGGCATCGCGGACGCCGGGCAACGCGAGGAGCGCGCGTTGCAATTGCATCAACACAACCGAGTCATAGTACGTTCCGCGTCGAACTTGAATCGTTAAAGTCATCGTCGCCTTTTCAGAATGGCGCAATTATACTCCGGTGAATTTGCGCTGTCTATGCCCCTAATTGGACGCGGACAAACGCGGACGCACGCGGATTTTTATTTCTCCGCGTTCATCTGCGTTTGTCCGCGTCCAATTCACTTTTTATTTGCACCCCACGCGCGATTTGCGCGAACGTCCGGCTTGCATTAAAATCATTTGTGCGCGCGATACGCGGCGACGACGCGGCGCAATAATAGATCCGGCATATCCGCCGCGAGCGCGTTCGCTTCGGGCGTGTTCATTTGCGCGCGAATCCGTTCGGTGATCGTCGCGCTCAATTGTTCCGCGTTATCCAGATCGCTTCGGCGTCGCAAAAACGTTTCGATCAATTCAATATCCGCGTCGCGCAAATTTTCGATGCCGGGTATTTCAGTAACCTGGGTTGACGACGCCGATTTTTTCAGATCGGTCAGTTTGACCTGGTCGCCGACGCGCACGACGAGCGTGCCTGCGGCAAAATCGCCCAAGCGTTTCGAGCGTTCGTTAAAAAACATTACGATCACGCCGACGCCGTACCCGAACGGCAAAAAATCCACGATGCGAACCAGGTTGCGGATAATCGAATCGAGCGCGGTGAGCGGATAACCGTTCTCTTTGATCACGCGCAAATGAAACACATCTTTGCCGGGCGAACGTCCGCCGCGCGCGATTTCGAACCAGAGATAATACCCGAACTGGATGAAAAAAATCGCGGCGATCAACGCGATGCTTAACACTAACGGAATCCACCGCGCGAGCGCGCTCGGCAAATTCAACGCCGCGCTCGCCGCGCTGGCAAACACCAACAGCACGACGAGTAAAACATAAAGCGCGCCTTGAATCAATGTGTCAATGAGCGCGGCGAGAAAACGCGAGCCGATCCCGGCGACCGGGTAATCGAACGAAATGTTTTCCGGCGTTTCAATCACATGTTGATCGAACATAGGTTACGATGACTCCAGATGAATTGATCGCGCAACGCACCACCGATTGGGAACGTTTGACCGCGCTCGCGCACCGCGCGCAACGCGGGCGACTCGGCGCGCTCAGCGAAAACGAATTGATCGAACTGGGGCAACTCTATCGCGCGGCGACCTCCGACCTCGCGCTCGCGCGGCGCGATTTTCCGCGCCACAATGTGACGCGCTATTTGAATCAACTCGTCGGGCAAGCGCATCCGTTGATCTATCGCGGCGAGCCGCTCATCGCGCGGCGGCTCGGCGATTTTTTCGCGCGCGAATTTCCGCAAACCTATCGCGAACTCGCGCCGTTCATTTTGACCGCCGCGTTTTTATTTTTCGGCTTTGGCATCCTCGCGTATCAAATCGTGCAAATCAATCCCGACGCGGCGAATTCTGTTTTATCGCCCGGCGCAATCGCGCAAATTCAAAGCGGCAAGCAGTGGTGGAAAGAATTGAACAGTATGAACGAGGTCGGCTCCGCGCTGATTATGACGAACAATTTGCGCGTCGCGTTTTTCGCGTTCGCCGGCGGAATGTTGCTGGGACTGTTCACACTCTATATTTTGATCATCAACGGATTACATTTGGGCATGGTGTTCGGACTGTTGCAATTTTACGGACACGCCGCGCCGCTCGCGGAATTTGTGATCGGGCATGGCGTTTTAGAATTGAGCGAAATCACAATGGCGGGCGGCAGTGGCTTGCTGTTGGGGTACGCGGTTTTGCAACCTGGTTTGCTTTCGCGCAAAGATGCGCTCGTCGTCGCCGCGCAAAAATCAATTCGTCTGTTGCTGGGAAGCGCGCCCCTGCTCGTGATTGCCGGGATCATCGAAGGAATTATTTCGCCGTCGGACGCGCCCGCGTCCTTCAAGTACGCCATCGGCATCGCGAGCGGAATTTTGTTGTACGCGTATTTATTTTTCGCGGGGCGCGATTATTCCCAGGTCGCGAAAAAATTTCGGCGGATGTTTGTTAGTTGGATAGTTCGATAGTTGCATAGTTGAAAGCCAACGATGCAACCATCCAACTATCCAACTATTTAACTACTCATACCTCAACGCGTCAATCGGATGCAAACTCGCCGCGCGCGCCGCCGGATACAATCCAAAAAATAATCCGACCGCGACCGAAAAGCCCACCGCGAGTAAAATGGACGAAAGCGAAACGACCGTTTGAATCATCCCGGTCATATTCACGAGCGCGCCGATTCCACTCCCGAATAAAATTCCGATCCCCCCGCCGGTAACGCTCATCACCACCGCCTCGATCAAAAATTGCAAAAGAATGTCACGCCGCCGCGCGCCGACCGCTTTGCGAATTCCGATCTCGCGCGTGCGCTCGGTTACGGAGACGAGCATAATGTTCATAATTCCGATGCCGCCGACGAGCAAAGAAATCGCGGCGATGGACGCGAGAAAAATTGTGAGGATGTCGGTGATCTGACTCAGCGCGCCGAGAATATCTTTTTGCGACAGCACCGTGAAATCATCTTGCTGGTAAATGATCTTGTGCCGCCGCCGCAAAACCTGGGTGATCTCCGCCATCGCCGCGTTCAACTGCTTGTCGCTCGCGGCTTGAATCGCGATTGCGCTAACGCGTGGCGCGCCTTGCGCGGTGACCGCGGACGTGCCGAACAAACGTTGTTGCGCGGTCGTGATCGGCACAAAGATCACATCGTCCTGGTTTCCGCCGAAGAATGACGTGCCGCCTTTTTCTTCCATCACGCCGATCACTTTGAACGGCACGCGATTGATCTTGATCGGCTGACCAATCGGATCGGAATTCGGAAATAAATTTTTCGCGGTGTACGCGCCCAGCACCGCGACGCGCGCAACCGCATCGAGATCGCGCTGATCCACAAAACGTCCGCGTGCGACGCGAAAATTTCGCACACGCTCGAACGCGGGCGTAATGCCGGAAACCTGGGTGCTGGTGTTGTTGCTTCCCGCGTTCGCTTGCACCGTGCGATTGTACACCGGCGCGACGCCGGCGATGTCGGGACAGCACACCGAATCGTCGAGCGCGTCCGCGTCCGCGAGCGTGAGGTTCGCCGCGCCGGTCGGCACGCCGCCCTGCCGCGCCTGCCCCGGAAAAACAAAAATCAAATTCGAGCCGATGCCTTGAACTTGTTGCGTAATCGCCGCGCCCGCGCCTTGCCCGACCGCGAGCAAAGCAATCACCGCGCCGACGCCGATGATGATGCCCAGCATCGTTAGAATCGAGCGCATCTTGTTCGCGCCGAGCGAGCGAAACGAAACGCGAATGCTTTCAAAGAGATTCATTTTGAAATTAACCTTTACCAAACTTCAAATCGAAACTTGTGTTATAATCTTGGCAAAAGGAGATTGTGGTTATGGCTCAACACGCCACGCTAATTACGCCGCAAGGTAAAAAGATCGAATTGTCCCCGGACATTTATCGCCAGATCAAACAGTTGCTCGTAAATTCTTCGCGCTCACATACCCACGCCCGCGTCACGAAAACCATCGCGGCAACGTATGGTAAATATGCCGGCAAACATTCGCTAACGCAAGCACTCTTGGCAGAACGTGCCGCCGAACGCGCGCGCGAAGCGAAAAAATTTGGACGGTTCAATGGCTGAAAAAATCCAAGCGTACGTCCTTGATAGTTTTGCGCTTCTCGCTTATTTTCAAGCCGAACGTGGCGGGCTTGCCGTGCGCGCGCTCTTTGAATCCGCTCACGATTCGCAAGTGAAATTGCACGTCAGTCTGATCAACGTCGGCGAAATGTACTATATCACCCATCGTGAACAAGGACACGCACGCGCCGAAGAAATGTTACGCGATCTGCGCGCGTTGCCGGTTACATTAGAACCGGCAACCGAAGAACGAATCCTGGCATCGGCGCGCATCAAATCTACGTATCCATTATCCTACGCCGATGCGTTCGCAGTAACACTCACGCAAGAATTTGGCGCGACATTGGTCACCGGTGATCCTGAATTTCAAAACGTTGCATCGCTCGTGAAATTGCTCTGGTTATCACCCAGCAATCTCTAATCTCCAAGCTCTACCGCGCGCCCCCAAACGGTCCACCAATCGGACTCGCTTGCGTGAACGACACAATCACGGTTTGCCCCTCGCTCAATCCGCTCACCACTTCGGTTTCCAAATCATTTGCCATTCCCAATTTCACTTCGATCTCTTTCGTCGTATTGTCCTGGTTTTGAATCGTCACGAAACGTTTCGCGCCCGACGCGCGCACCGCGCGATTCGGCACGAGCAAAACATTTTCTTTGCGCGCGACCACGACGTTCGCGTTCGCGGTCATTCCGATTTTCACCGGCACCGTCCCAGGATTGATCGTTACGGTAACGACGTAATTGACGACGCCTTGCACCGTCGTCGCGGTTGCGGCGACATCGCTCACGCGCGCGGGCAAGCTGGCGTCGGGATACGCGTCCAAACCAATCGTAACCTCTTGTCCAGATTGCAGACGCGCGATATCGGTCTCGTCAATGTTCAGTTTCACGCGCAGTTCCGAAATATCCGCTACCGCGATGATCGCGCGCCCGGCAGATACGAACGATCCCAGATCGAAATCCACGCGCGTGACCAACCCATCGAACGGCGCGCGAATGATCGCATCGTCAATCCTGGCTTTGGCAAGGTCGCGCGCGGCGCGCAGTTGATCCACGCTTGCCTGCGCGCTTTTCAAATCGTTCGCGCTCGGATTCGTGAGGCGCGAGAGTTGCGCGCGCGCTTGCTCGATGGCGGATTGCGCTTGCTTGATTTGACTGTCGGTCGGATTGATTTTTGAATTAAAAATCGCCGCGATTTTTTGATGGTCGAGCGTCGCCTGTTGAAGCGCGAGCGATTGCGGCGTCATCGCGATGAACGGATTACTCGCGCCGCCGATGCGATCATAATCGGCTTGCGCGCGCGCGACCGCGGCGGCGGCTTTATCCAAATCCGATTTCGCAATCGTCATATCGTTCGACGTCGGATTTTTCAATTGCGCGAGCGCGGCTTCGGCGGAAGCGACCGCCGATTGCGCGGCGGCGACATCCGCGGACGCGGGAGTTTTTACTTGATCGAATTTCGCTTGCGCCGCGACCAGGTTCGCTTCGGCTTGCGCGAGTTGCAGATCGAGCGCGCGCGTATCGAGTTGCGCGAGGACTTGCCCGGCTTTGACCAGGTCGCCCTGCTTCACATCGAGTTTCGCGAGCGGACCGGTCGCGCTGAACGCGAGTTGCGCTTCGCGCAGAGGACTGATCGCGCCGGTCGCGTTCACCGTCGCGACGAGCGTGCCGCGCCGGATCGTCGCGGTATCAAACGCGCTCGCGGATGTGTTGCGCCCCGCGTTCGCTTGCGCGATCACGATCACCACAATCAGCGCGATGACCGCGCCGCCCGCGAGCAAAATCGCCAAGCGTTTACCGAATTTCATTTTTTAAAAACTCCACCAACGCGTGATTTGTTTCAACCGGTTTTTCGATCATCACATAATGTCCCGCGTCCTGAATCACCGCGAGACGCGCGCCCGCGATTTTAGAAATCAAAAATTCCGAGTACTTGACCGGCGTCATTTTGTCGTGCGTGCCGCAGATCGCGATTGTTGGAACACGAATCTCCGCGACGCGCGCGAGAATGTCAAACCCGTTGCACGCGGAATAATCGCCATAGGTTACGCGCGCGGGACACGCGCGAAATTCGGCTTCCGATTTCGCGAGCAAAACCGGGTCGGGATTTGCGCCGAAACAATTTTCGGTAACGAGCCGCGCGGTCGCGTCGAAATCGTTGAGGACGCCATCGAGGATCGCGGGCAGAACGCGCAAGCGCGCGCCGGTGCCGACGAGTACGATCCCCGCGACGCGATCCGGGTACGCGAGCGCAAATGCTTGCACAATCGCGCCGCCCATCGAATGTCCGACCAACACCGCGCGATCTAATTCGCGCGCGTCGAGAAAATCGCGAATGACATCGCGATACGCGTCAATCGTGTCGCGTCCCGCGCCTTCGGATTTACCGTGTCCCGGCAAATCGAGTGCGAACGCGCGCGCGACCGCGCTCACGGCGCGCAGTTGATTGCCCCAGATGCGATGATTGCTTCCCGCGCCGTGAATGAAAACGGCCGGCGCGCCGGTCGTTCCCGCATCGGCGTAAAAAATTTTTTCATTGTTCACAGTTGCAAACGGCATACGACCTCACATTGGATTGGATCAATTATTTTCAGCATACCGAGTTCACTCGCCCATCACTTGGACGATCAGTTTGCGCGTGCGCGCACGCGAATCAAATTCGAGAAACACGATTTGTTGCCACGTTCCGAGCGTGAGAATTCGATTGACGAACGGCACCGTGAGTGATGCTCCGATCAACGCGGCGCGAATGTGCGAATGACCGTTGTCATCGCGCCAGCGCAAGTGATGGCGATAATCACGATCGGGCGGCGTGATCTCATCAAGCACTTGGCGTAGATCGTGAACGACGCCGTCTTCAAATTCAATCGTTGTGATCCCGCCGGTCGAACCAGGACAAAAAATCGTCACGATGCCGTTCGCGATATTCGATTCGCGCACCGCGCGCGCGATTGGTTCGGTGATGTCTTGCGCGTCGTAGCCGGCGCGCGTGGAAAGTTGGAGAGTGTGAGTAACGATCATATTCACTTTGACAGTCCGCTATTATTCATGATAGAATGAAAAACAAGGAAGTGAAACATGACGATCAAAACGCAATGGCAGGTTGATCATTTGATCAAGGCGGGCTTGTATGTTGATCCCGACGCGGTTATGCGTAGCGCGCTCAACACGCTGTTCGTGATGCACCCCGATCAAAAATTGTAAATGATCATCGCGGCGTATCGCGCCGGCGAGATTAGTCTGGGCAAGTCGGCAGAATTACTGGGTGTCTCTAGCGCAGAAATGCAAGACACGTTGCATCACGCCGGCGTATTGATTCACTTGGGGCCCGAAACGCGTCAAGAACTTGAAAAGGAAATTGCTGAGATCGAATCCGCGTAACCGGCGGATTTTTTATTTATCCGCGTTCATCCGCGCGCGAAGCGGTCCGCGTCCAATTTCTTCTTCAATCCTTCCAAAACTTTCCACGGCGTCAGCGGAAATTCGTCAAACCACACACCGGTCGCATCGTGCACCGCCGCGATGATCGCCGGCGCGAGTGGAATGAATGGCATCTCCGCCATCCCGCGCGCGCCCCAGGGTCCATTGTAATCCGGAAATTCCAGAATCACCGAGTCCACGCGATCCGGCACATCCAAAATTCCTGGGATCAGGTACGTCGAAAGATGCGGCGTCAACACATTGCCATTTTTCGATTGGAAATTTTCCTGAATCGTCCAGCCCTGCGCCTGAATCACCGCGCCTTCGATTTGTCCCTCGATCAACCTGGGATTGATCGCGTGCCCCACATCATCCGCGCACGTTACGCGCGCAACGCGCACATGCCCGGTTTCAGTGTCCACCTCTACCTCGACTGCTTGCGCGACGTAACCGTACGCGATGTTCGGTGTCGCTTTCCCAGTTTCAGGATCATAATTCGTCGTCTTCGGCGCGAGATATTTGTACTCGGCAATCGCGGGGCGTTCTTCGTCATTCCATTTTTTCAACGCGCGTTCGCTCGCGCCTTTGATCGCGTTGCCGCCGATGTACGTCATCCGCGACGCGGAGACACTGCCGGAATTTTCGGAGGTCGCGGTGTCGGACGCGCGCAGTTCGATTTTTTCGAGCGGCACGCCGAGCGCGTTTGCCGCCATTTGCGCGAGCGCGGTGTGCGTGCCTTGTCCCACTTCCGCCGCCGCGTGATACACGATCACTTGATCGATTTCAGCCGCGCCGTGCAATTCGACTTTCGCCCACGCGTTTTCTTGATAGCCAAAACTGAATCCGATATTTTTTAACGCACACGCGAAACCGTAACCAATTTTCGATTTTCGATCCTTCGCCACGCTCAGGACAATGTTTTCGATTTTCGATTTCTGCGACCAGCCAAATTCATCCGCACATTTTTCGACAATTTGGGGGAGACTAACTTTTCCTCCCGGCAACGGCGTTTGCGTAGATAATAAACTTCCTTCGCGCAAAACATTTTTCAAACGGATTTCAACCGGATCCATTCCCAGTTTTTCCGCGAGTTTGTTCATTTGCGTCTCGGCTTGAAAGTGCGCTTGCGGTCCGCCGAATCCACGAAACGCGCCGCTGACGATATTGTTCGTCGCGATGGTGTACGCATCTACTTGTACGTTTGGAACCTCGTACGGACCAACCACGCCGAATGCCGCGTTGCCGAGCACTTTGGTTGAGGTCGTCGTGTACGGTCCCGCGTCCGAAATAATTTCGACTTGCGCCGCGATGATTTTGCCGTCGCGCGTCGCACCCCATTTCGATTTGAGCCACATCGGGTGGCGTTTGTGGTGACCGATGATGCTCTCTTCGCGCGACCAAATAATTTTTACCGGGCGATTTAATTTGATCGCCGCGAGCGCGAGAATAATTTGCACGCTCATATCTTCGCGCCCGCCAAACGCGCCGCCAATTGCCGGATAAATCACGCGCACCTGATCGAGCCGCAAACCAAGCGCGTGCGCGATTTGTTCCTGGTCTTCGTGCGTCCACTGCCCGGCGACGATCACAGTTACGCGATTTTCGTCGTCAATGCTAAAAGCACTTTCAGTATACGCGATCCCGGCTTCGGGTTGCAAGTAGGCGTGCTCTTGCGCGGGCGTGTGATACTCGCTCTCAACGATCACATCGCTTTGTGCGAAACCTTGCGCGACATCGCCTTTGCGAATCGGAATGTGCTTGATCACATTCCCAGGATATGCCGGATGCACTTGTGCCGACCCAGGTTTCATCGCGTCGCGCGGATCAATGATCGCCGGCAAATCGTCGTACTCGACCGCGATCAGATCGCGCGCGTACTCGGCTTGCGCTTCGGTCTCGGCGACGACGAGCGCGATCTTTTCGCCGACCCAGCGCACTTTATCGGCAACTAACACCGGCGCGTCTTTCGCGCCGAGACCAAATTCATTCACCGGCACATCGCGCGCGGTGAACACGCGCGCAACGCCGGGCGCGCGTTCGGCTTGCGCGGTGTCGAGTCGTTTGATGCGCGCGTGCGGTCGCCGCGCGAACAACACTTTCATCCAGAGTTGTCCCGGCAAGTTAATGTCGCCGGGATATTGCGCGTCGCCGGTCACTTTGGCGCGCGCGTCGAGACGGGTGAGGGATTGTCCGAGTTGGGGCATAGGGACTCCAGTTGTCAGTGAGCAGAGTTTGATGGTTATGCCGCGATGCTAAACAGCGATGGCTTGTTCTTTCAATACTTGTTCCCAAAGTGGCAACAAGCGGTGGGTCGCGATTTCGTCGGGCGTGATGCCGCGCGCTTGAATCGGTTCCAAGATGCGCGCCGCCGCGATGCCCAGCATCTCGAAGCGTTCGCGTTCGTTGTAGCGCGCCCAATCCGGCGAAATAATAAACAGGTCAATGTCACTGCCTTCCTCGGCAGTGCCGTTCGCTTGCGAGCCAAAGAGCATAACGCGTTCGGAATGAATGCCCATTTTTTCCAACTCAACGCGAAAGCGTTGCACGATCATTTCAAGTTCGGATGTTGTTTCAACCATTGGAGCACCTCTTCGGTTTTTTCCAAGTAATCGCGCGCGATGAAATCGGGATACTGCGCGATCATCTTTTGCAAATCTTCGGGATAACGCGTTGGCACGCTCGCGTTGTTGATCTTGCCGACGAAATCCAAATGCGCTTGAAGCAACCCAAGTCCGCTCTTTTTGACGAGGTAGATCAGATCGTGAGTTTTCGTGGGCGCGGTTTGCGTCACTTCGGTGAAATATGCTTTGAGCATTTTTTCGAGCGCGAGGTGGCACATAAACACGACATACAAAAAACGACCGCTCGTCAACATGTGTCGCGCTGTTTCCAAATCATAGTCGGATAAGTTGATCCAGTTCTGAGTATCTTGCCGCATCAAATACCTCCTGCGTTCAATGTTTGAAATGCACAAAGATGCGTCCGAAATTCTTGTCGTCTTTTTCGACGCGGTGGTACAATTGGCGGATGTGCGCTTGATTCAAAAAGCGCAGAACTTTTTTCTTGAGCTGTCCGCTTCCCTTGCCGGGAATAATTTCGACGAGATCAATTTTCCGATCCACTGCTTCTTGCACGATGCGATTGAGTTCGGCGTCAATTTGTCCGCCGCGATTATAAATGTCGTGCAAATCGAGTTTGAGTTTTGCCATTTTGATTTCATTGACCGGCTAACGCGCGTTCAATTTGCTCCACCACACTCTTTTGCGGCGAGCCATCCCCAGGTTCGCGTTCGCGCGCGATGCGTTCCGCTTCCAACAACGCGATCCCTTCGGGGATTGGCGAAATCGTATCGGGGCGCGGCGTGCCAATGTCGTTGACGCCGGTCTTCCACCAATCGCGCAATGTAATCAGCATTACATCAAACCCGCGCGGCGAAAGCGGTCAGCCAGTGCCGTGCTTTTTCCATATCGTTCACGAATGGATTTGAAACGTTCGGTAAATTGGCGCTTGCGCTGTTTATATTCAGCCATGTCCCGCAATTCGACCAGCAATTGGGTGGCTTGATCATAAGTCGAGCCGCGTTTCTGGCTCAGCAGGTTTTCGACATTTGCCCAGATAGATTCTTCCGCCTCGGCAAGTTTTTCCAGTCTTTGGATTCTCTGGCGTTCGGCTTCTGCTTGCGCTTGGCGGTTCGCGGCTAATTCGATTTTTTGGGCTTGCTCGAATAATTCTCCCGCGCGACGCTTGGAGGAGGATGGCGAATCTGGTTGGACTTTCACCAGGTTGATCAATTTCTTTTTCAAAGCCAACACTGCACCTGGTTCGCCGCGCACGATTTGTAGCAGGTGGGCATCGCTTTCGGCGCGCGTCAATTTCGCCAGCGCGGCTTGAAAATCAGGTTCGGCGGATGATTCCGCTTTCTGGCTTGCCGCCGCCGCCGCCGAGATGAGATGCGGATCGATTTCGAAAAAATCCGCAAACGCTTGCAGACTGGCGTTGAGTTTTTTCAAGCCGGCGGGGACGGGCGGCTCCTGTTCATCTTCCGTTTCTTCAGCCCCACCCATCGAAATAACTTTGAGCCAAGCCAGATACAGCAGTCGCATATCGCCTTGCAAGAGTTGATCGCGCAACGATGTGATCTGACCGAGGACGCTGTCCGATTCGATCCATTCAAAGAAATCGGATTCTTCGTTGATGTGGATCTCCAGGACAAGGTACGCGCCGTGTGCTTGGAGCGTAATCTGATCTTCAACCAAATAGGGCTGGATGGAGGAAACATCCACCAGGTTTTTGGGCAGACGGAACATCAATCGGCGTGTGCCGAAATTCGAGTCGTACAGAAAGGCGTCGAAATATTTCAACAACACTTGTTGGGGGTCATATTTGAAATCGCTCCACGAGTAGGTGACGACCGCCTGCGTGGACGTGACGGTATCCATATGGCTGGATAGCGCGTTGACCGCGCTCTGTTCGGATGCCGTCAAGGGGCGATCGATGGTTTGCCATTCGTAGTATTGGTATTCGCTCA
>JACRPR010000068.1 GCA_016223105.1 Chloroflexota bacterium
CCCGCCGAATCGTACCCGCGATATTCCAATCGGTGCAAGCCGTCAAGCAAAATCGGCGTCGCGTCACGCGGACCGACGTATCCAACAATGCCACACATTGGGATCCTCCTGGGAAAATTTATGATTTCAAATTTCAGATTTTCAAAATCTGCAATCTGAAATTTGAAATCTGAAATTCGCTTGTCACTTGCGCGTCTTTGTTCTGCCGATCACTCGACAGGTTTGCGCGCGCATTTTCAATTGCTTGGAGGGAAGCCGCACATCATCGTGGTCGTCGTGATGATGCGCGTGAAAGGACGTGGCAGTCCTTGGAGGCATCCGCTGATCTTTCGATTTTCGTCTGCCATTGCGTAGCATAGCGCCTTGTGCGCGGATCGCCCACAAGGGGCTATGCTACAACTGGCAGAGTTAGCCGTGTCGCGCGACACGGAACCTCCTCCTCGTCAAGAGATCGTAGGGCAAATTTCCAATTTGCCCAACAATGCTCTCCCTGCGCTGTGCTTCCCGGTTTTTTCACTCGATCAAATTCATCACCTCGCTTTCAATTTTCCGCCGGCGCCGGCATCGTCGCCGCGCGATAGGGTTGCAGATGTGGCGCGGACGCTGGCGCGTGATTCGCGTAATAGCCGTGCATTTCCGGCGGCATCATCGCGGCGATGCGTAACATCAACTCGTCCGACATCGCGGCAATGCTTTGCCGCGTCGGTTTTGTCCCGGTTACCATCGGCAAAACCGGCTCGCCAACGTACATTTTGATTTCAGTCCGGCGCAAGCGAATGATATTTTTCCAAAACGGTTTGCCGCCCCACACTGCGACCGGCAAAATCGCCGCGCCCGAACGAAGCGACAGCATAATCGCGCCTTCGCGCCCGCGTTGCAATTCGCCGGTCTCGCTCCGATGACCTTCGGGCGCGATGATGATGCACTCACCGTTTTGCAAAATGCGGAGCGCGGTTTTGAACGCGCTCGTGTCCACTTGTCCGCGACGCACCGGAAACGCGCCGTACCATTTCACAATCCAACCGATGATGAACCACTTGAACACTTCGGATTTCGCCATCGGCACGACATCGCGCGCGATGTACGCGCCCGCGAATAATGGATCCCAAAAACTGCTGTGGCTGATCGCGATCACGAGCGCGCCGGTGTGCGGCACATTTTCCAAGCCGCGCAAATCCATCCGCATCAAAATTCGAAACGCGTTGCGGAGAAACCAATTGCCGAAATAATAAAACCAGGGACGCGTGGTCATTTCAGATTTATGATTTCAGATTGCAGATTGTGGAACGGGCGGCTCGCCCGTTCTTCGATAATGTCCATCACACGTTCTAGCACATGCGAAATATCTACGCCGGTTGAATCGAGATAAATCGCATCGTCGGCTTGCTTGAGCGGCGCGACCGAACGCGACGAATCAATTTCATCGCGACGTTTGATGTCGCGCAGAACCGCGTCGAACTCGACTTGTTCGCCGCGCGCGACGCGTTCGAGAAATCGGCGTTGCGCGCGTTCGTGTTCCGTCGCGTCGAGATAAATTTTCAAATCGGCTTCCGGCAAAACGACCGTGCCGATATCGCGCCCGACCATTACGACGCGACCTTGCAAACCGATGCGGCGTTGTTGCGCGGACATCGCGCGGCGCACGCCCGCGTACGCGGACACCGGCGACACATTGCCATCCACCGCGCGCGAGCGAATGTCCCAGGTAATGTCGCGCCCATCCGCGAGAATCGTAAATTGTCTGCCATCATTTATCGCGGGCGGCAAAAAATCAATTTTGGTTTGCTCCGCGAGTTGCGTTACCGCGCGCTCGTCCGCGATGGAAATGTCGCGTTGCAACGCGACGCACGTAACGACGCGATACATTACGCCGGTGTCGAAATACACATAGCCCAATTTTTCCGCGAGCAACGCGCCAATCGTGCTTTTGCCCGACGCCGCGGGTCCGTCAATCGCGATGATGGAGGGTAACAATTCCTGGTTTCCTTTTCGCTTCAGATTTTAGTACGCGCACTTCGTTCGCGGTGAGCGCGCGCCACTGTCCGACCGGCAACGCGCCGAGTTGCACAGGACCGATTCGCACGCGAATCAATTGCTTGACCGGATGACCGACCGCACCGCACAAATGGCGAATCTCGCGTTTCTTGCCTTCGTGCAAAATAATTTTCAACCAACATTCGCCGCGCGGCGCGTCGTTCCATTTTTGCGCGCGCGCGTTCGCGTCGAGGTGGCGCAAAATTTTCACCGCGTCCGCGCGCAATTTTTCGCCTTGATAAAAAATCCCGGTTTGCATTCGCGCGATGGTGTCCGCGTTCGGAATACCTTCGACGCGCGCGAGATATTCTTTTTCATGTTGATAACGCGGATGCGTGATGCGATGCGCGAGGTCGCCGTCATTCGTAAGCAGGAGCAATCCTTCGCTGTTCGCGTCGAGTCGTCCCGCGGCGTACAAACGTTCGCGCGCCGGCACAAGATCAATTGCGAGCGGTTTGCCGCGCGCCTCGTCAATATCGCTGAGATAGCCCCTGGGTTTGTGCAGAACGATGTACGTTTTTTGTTCGAGCCGGATCGGTTCGCCGTCAACAAAAATGTGATCGCGCGCAGGATCAACTTGCGTACCCAGTTCGGAAACGATTTTGCCATTGACGCTGATGCGCCCGGCGAGAATCAACTCTTCGCATTTGCGCCGCGACGCGATGCCCGCGTGCGCGAGAATTTTTTGGAGACGATCCATATTTTCAATGGGGTGCCGATGAACGCAAATAAAAAATAATTGTCCGCGTTCGTCCGCGTTTGTCCGCGTCCAATTTTTATTTCATCCGCTCCGCGACGTGTTGCGCGACCGCGTCCGCGTGCGCGACCGCTTCCGCCAATTGATTCTCGGCGGCTTGTTCGAGCGGCGGCAACTCATCCACGCCGCGCAAACCAAAATTTTGCAAAAACTCGAACGTCGTCGCGTACAAAATCGGACGCCCGGCAGTTTCTTGCCGACCGACTTCTTCGATCAAGCCGCGCGCCAAGAGCGAGTGAATCACGCCGTCGCAATTCACACCGCGCACCGCTTCAATCGCCGGGCGCGTCACCGGTTGACGATACGCGATGATCGCGACCGTTTCGAACGCGGCGGCGGAAAGATGCGCGGAACCGCTGACGCCCAAAAATTTTTCGATGGCGAGCGCGCAATCGGGCGCGGTAACGAGTTGCACTTTATCGCGCGCGCGTTGCAAACGAAAACCGCGTCCCTCGTAATCGCGTTTCAATTCGTCGAGCGCGAGTTCGATTTGCTCCGGCTTGGCATCCACCGCTTGCGCGAGCGCACTCATCGCGACCGGACCTTCGGCGACAAAGAGCAAACTTTCGAGCAAAACTTTGAGCGGCTTGGGTTGTTCGATGGTTGGTTCAGGCATTTATTTTTATATCCGCGAATTACGCGAATCTTCGCGAATTTTATTTTGAATTCGCGTTCATTCGCGTTATTCGCGGATCACTCATGATTTTTCAGCGCGCGCGCGTGATCGACGCGCACCTCGATTGTGCCAACTTGCAAACCGAGCCGTTCTTCCAGCACTTGTTTCGCGACCGCGATCGCTTCTTGCGTTTTCTTCGGCACAACGACTTGCGGATCGGTTTTCAAATTCAAAATCACGTTCACCGTTTTGTCTTTGCGCGCAATAATCTCCGGTTTGATTTCGGTAACGTCCGCGATTTGCAAAATCGCTTGTGCGAGTCGTTCGCTGATCGCGTCCGTCGTCATTTCGAAGTGACCTTCAGAGACCGGCACGCGCACGCGGCGACCGGCGCGGCGCAGTTCGAGGAACAGGAGCAGAATCGCGACAACAAAAACCAGGACTGCCGCGCCGATGCAGATCGCTTGCGTGTACGCCGCGTTCGCGCCGATGAGCCAATCGCGCGCCGCGCCGGTGACGGCTTCGGCAAAACCGGCGCGATAAAAAATCAGCAGGACGACAAAAATCGGCATCAGTGCGATGACGATCAGCAGTTCAATGATGACGATTACGCGATTGGTGAGATTCACAAAATCCCCCGTGGCGCGGCTTTTCAAGCCGCATGCGGACCGACATTGCGGGCTAAAAGCCCGCGCCACAATTGGCGCGCATTATACAACAACTAACGTTTGGAAACAATGACGACGCCGAGCAACGCGATCAGCGCGATGCCGGAAATGATCGCGCCGATCAGCAACGATGCCGGACGAAATTCAAATTCGACGCGATGCTCGCCCGGTGCGAGGCGCACCGCGCGAAAAATATAATCGGCGCGCTCAATCGGTGTTTCGATTCCGTCCACGCGCGCGATCCAACCCGGATACCAGGAATCAGTCAGCACAAGATACGCGTCCGTGTTCGCGCGCGCGGAAATCACAACGCGCTCCGGCGCGTACTCGTCAATCCGCGCAAATTCGCCGGACAGATTTGGATCGCGCGCGCGCAGTGACGCGCCGCTCGCGAGCAACAACGTGTCGCGCGGTTTGAAATCATCGCGCGAAATTTCTTTGAGCGCGGCTTCGTCATCCACGACGCGCGCGTTGTGCGCGAGAAACGCGCGCGGCATCGCATCGTGATTTTCGTACAGCGCGACATAGTTCGAGCGATAGATCAGCGATTGATCGCTTCGCCCGGTCAAGCGCGTGAGCGAGGTTTCCGCGCCATCTGGCGCGACGAGCGTTACGCGCTCGACGCGCAACAATCCGTACTGAATGTGCGGGAAAATGTACAGCCCCGATGCGTCGCACGGTTTGCCCGCGCGCGTAATGTCGAACTGCGCGAGAAAAGTATGCCCGTCGTGCGCTTCGGTGGGAAACGCGGTGCGCGCCGGAAACGTCGTCGCAATCGGCGGGCGCGCGTGCTTGACGACTTTGAGTACATCCGTGCGCGAGTACGCCCACTCCGCCGTATCAATCCCGGCGCGGATCGGAATCGTCAGCATTTCGTCCGCGCACGCGATTTGCAAACGCGCGACCTCGGTGCCGGTCGGAAAATCAACCGACTGCGCGAGTGACGACGCGATTTTGATCTGCGTTACCGGCATCGGCGCGAACGTCGCGTAATGCAGAACGACATCAAGCGCGAAATCGTTGCTGAGATCGTCCGCTTCGGTTTTCGCATCAACCGGCAAAAGTTGCGGCAAAGTGTAATAGCGCACTCCGAGCAAATCGAACATCGGCGAATTGATTTTTTCGAGATACTCGCTCGTGCGTTGCGGAATGAGCGGCGTGTACGCGATCGCGTTCGGCACGCCGTAGATCATCGAGAGATTCGGATACAAACTTTCGCGCATCGTCGAGAGAATCGGATAAATCCACAAACTCGACAAGATGCGCCCGTCTTGCGGTTTCAGGTTTTGCACAAATTCGTACGAACGCGGCTTGGCGTAAAAATCTTCGACCGTTGTTGTCGCGTCGTACGTTTTGGCGTACACCGCCGCAAAGAACGCGAGATCAATCGCGGTGATGCTGATCACGAGCGCGGCGAGCGTCGTGCGCGTGAACAAGCCGCGCCGCGCGCCGAGAAAAATTCCTACCGCGATCAACGCGAGAATTGCCGGAAGCACGATCCACGCGCTCAACCAAATGTCGAGCGGCACCGCCGGGATCAAGCCCGCGACCAGCGCGATCCCCAGCGCGCCCGCGCTCAACGCGATTTTTTGCGCGCGCGATAAGTGTACGGTGATGCGCGCGCGCGTCAGAAAAGAATCGAACGTGATCACCGCCAACATCGCGGCGGCAAAACTGTACCAAAAGAAAAAGCGCGAGGGCACGCGAAAATAATTGAACAGCGGCAAGTAGCGCATTCCGCGATACAATAAATTTTGATCGCCCAAACCGAGAAACAATGCAATCAGCGCGATGAACGCAAAGAAGACGACGCGTCGATCACGCCGGACAAACGGCGCGCCGATCGCGAGCAAGAGCGGAATTAGTCCTATGTAACCAATCACTTCGACCGAAACGTTTGGAAACGGATTGCCCTGCACGAATGGCAGAAACAACATCAAGTAATGAATCGGGCGAAGCGAGAACGCGTTGAAAAATTTGGGAAGCAAGCCGGTCGCGCGATTGCTGAATCCGCCGAGCTCGAACGTCGGCATCAATTGCACGGCGGCAATCGCCGCGCCGATGCCGAAGACGATCAGCATCGGAACCACGCGGACGGGATCGAAATAATTAAAAAAAGTTTTTACAAATTCTGGGCGCGGAGCAATCCCCCCTCCCCCCTTGCTCCCCTGCTCCCCTGCGCGTCGCCAATTCACGAGCGCGTACAATCCCGCGAGAATCGCGCTGAGAAACGCAAACTGGGGATGTCCACCGAAAAGTTGAACCCCGCTGAACAACGCCATCAGCGCGAGCCAGCGCGCGCGCGCGCGCCAGGTCGCGGCGTGTTCACTTTTTTCCCACGCCCACAACAACCAGGGCAACCACGCCGCGGTCGAAAGCACGCTCATATGTTGCAGGCGCGCGACAAAAAATCCGCCCATTCCAAACGCGAGACCCGCGAGTAACGCGCTCGCGCGATGCAAGTTTAACGCGCGCGCGAACAGGTACATGCCAATCGCGACCCAGGCGAGGTGAATCAAAATATCATAATTCGTCGCGACATCAATCGGGAACAAACCATAAAGAATTGGATGCAGTGGATAGAGCGCGGCGATTTGTCCTTCGGCAAAAAGTGGAAAGCCGGCGAACATGCGCGGTTCCCACAACGGCAAACGAAATTGCCGGAGCGCGTCCGCGTACGCGAGATGCGTGGGGTAGAAAAATAAAAAAATGTCGCCGAAGAAAAAAACGGCTTGGCGCAACGCCGCAGGCGCGAAAAACGCAAGTGGAAATCCGACGAGCAAAAGAATGGCAAGCAAATCTGTCATTGCGAGCATCCTGAGCGGAGCGAAGCGGAGTCGAAGGATCGCTCCGCGCAATGACATTATTGATACAAAACGCCGCATCATCGCGTTGGCACCGGTTCGGGTTTGGGAGTCATTGTCGGAGTAAGTGTGCGTGTTGGCGTGATTGTCAATGTCGGCGTGAGCGTCAATGTCGGCGTGAGCGTGAGCGTCGCGGTGATCGTCGGCGTTGCCGGTTCGATGATTACCACTTGCACGGAATCCGGCACGATGCTTTGCACGCGCAGAGAAGTCGGCAATGATGGCACGCGCGGTTTGATCGAGTGCGTGCCCGGCGCGAGCCCGGCAACATCAAGAATCACTTGCACATCATCCGGTGTGAGATTTTGCAACGCGATGATCGGTCCTGATAAAATCACCTCGACAGAATCCGGCGCGGTCGTCGCTTTGAATCCAGCGCGCAATCCTTGCAACGCGACCGGACGCCGCACCGTCTGTCCGCCGAGAATCGGCGTTACCGAAACTTGAACCGTTACGCCTTCGCTATTCAACACCGAAACACCTTCGGGCAAGCCCAGCACCGCGCGTTTTGAAACATCGGCGGTAACGCCTTCGACTTCAATCGGCAGTGTTTCGACAAAGCCGGGAATTTTCGCGAGCGCGTCCGCGTTGCCGACAATTGTCGCGGCAGTCGGGTTCACGACGATATTGCTGATCCAATATCCCGGTGCGACGTTGCCTTTCAAAACCGTTTTGATCGAAACATCTTTGTACCCGACGCGTTGTTCCACTTGCACTTTGACCAGGACGGCAGTCGGCGCGATGGTAACGCCGAGCACGGCTTTGCCTTGCGAATCGCGCGCAATGATCGCGGTGTCGCGTTCGATGGGCGTCTTTGCGCCGCGCAGAAAAATATCCGCGACGACTTCGGTAACCTGGTCCACCAAAATCGCGGGACCGCTAACCGTTGCCGTGATCGGATTCATCACCGGCAATTGAAAGGTGTAGCCGAGTGGCGCGGCGTCCAATACGTCACCGTGAATTTTATATTCGCGCGTTTTGAGTCGTTCCAACCGAATGCCTACTTCGGCGGGATCAACTTCGACCACGACGACGCGCGGATCGGTTACTTGAACGGTCAGTGGAACTTGATGCAAACCGGTTTCGCGCGATCTAAGATCCGCCGCGACGCGAAATGACGCGGGACGCAATTGATCCCAGCTGGCTTGCGGCGCGCGCACTTTGACGCGCACGGTCTCGGCGGTTTTTTGATAGACGACCAAATCCTCCGCGCGATTCGCGATTTCAATTTGGAGCGCGTCGGGAAAGAATGCTTCGCGACTGGGATTTTGTTCGTTCGTCGCAAAACTCCAAATGATGATCGCGAACAGCAAGGACATGCCCAGCGAAAAAATTTGATTGATCAACGAACGAAGCGTTTGGGTTTTCATATTGATCGCGGGCGAGCCACCCGCGCCACATCAGATTATTTCTTGTCCGTACCGTTGCGGCGCAACCAGCGATTGCCGTTGGATGTCGGGTGATACAATCGGCGCAAGAGCCGGTTCAATTCGCCTTCATCCAGTCGGCGCACCAAGCGTCCGTTGTGCGCGACCGAGATCGTGCCGGTTTCTTCGGAAACAACGACCGCAATCGCGTCGGTGCCTTCGGTGATCCCAAGCGCGGCGCGATGCCGCGTGCCCAGATCGCGCCCGATGGTTGGATTTTCCGACAACGGCAACATACACGTCGCCGCGACGATGCGATCGTCGCGCACGATCACCGCGCCATCGTGCAGTGCCGCGTTCTTGAAAAAAATCGCGAGCAGAAGATCGGATGACAAGTGCGCGTCGAGTGCGACGCCGGTGTCCACAAAATCTTGCAAGCCGGTCGCGCCTTCCAAAATGATCAACGCGCCAAAGCGTTGCGCGGCGAGATCGCTCGCGGCGCGCGCGACCGTGTGCGCGACCTGGGATGCGGAGACGCCGCGGCGCGACAAGAACATTCCCGGCCGTCCCAAGCGTTCGAGCGCGCGGCGCAATTCCGGTTGAAACACGACCGGGATCGCGACGAGCAACGCGGGGATCGAATTGCGAATCAACCAACTGAACGCGGTGAGTTGAAATACACTGCTCGCTAGCACGGCGAGGAACACGACAAAGAAAATGCCGCGCAAAAGTTGCACGGCGCGAGTGCCCTGGATCAGATAAAACAATCCGTAAA
>JACRPR010000088.1 GCA_016223105.1 Chloroflexota bacterium
CTTCGTCTTCGCCGCGCGCTACGGGGTCATGGGCATCGTGCGCCAAGTAGTTGAACGAATGACAAGACAAAATTTTAGGACGCAGACGAGCGCGGACAAGCGCGGATAGAAAATTTAATCCGCGTTCGTCCGCGTTTGTCCGCGTCCAATAAAGGGTTTTATGAATCAGGAACTGACGACGCAAAAAAATTACTGGGATCGCACAGTGAGCGATTTCGATGCGATCTATTCGCATCGCAAAAATAAATTCGATAATTGGATTGACGCGACGTTTCGCTGGGATATGTACGCGCGATTCGATTACACGATGGCGCACAGCGAACCAATCGCCGGGCGAGCGTTTCTCGATGTCGGTTGCGGCACGGGACGGTATGCGGTCGAGTTTGCGAAACGCGGCGCGACGCGCGTCGTCGGGATTGATATCGCGGCAAATATGCTTGAAGTGTGCGAGCAACGCGCGCAAACGGAGAACGTTGCCGAGCACTGCGAGTTCGCGCAAGGCGATTTGCTCGCGTACGCGCCGCGCGAAAAATTCGATGTCGTCATCGGCATCGGCTTGTTCGATTACATTCGCGACGCGTTGCCAGTGTTATCGAAAATGCGCGCGGTCGTCACGGATCGCGCGATTGTAACTCTGCCGCGCTTTTGGACGTGGCGCGCGCCGGTGCGAAAGGTGCGGCTCGCGTTGCAAGGATGCCCGGTGTATTTTTACACGCGCGAAAAAATTGATGCGCTGATGAAGCAAGCCGGTTTTGCGCGGTACGAGATGGAGCAGGTGGGGCAGTTGTGGTGTGTGACGGGGTACGTTTCACGTAGCACATAAGAACCGGACTTGTGGACACAAATGCACTTGAGAATTACCGCAATTGTGGTATGTGTTTCACGTAAAACATTTACATAAATGAAAGCCGTTGAAATTTGCGATTACGCAAACTCACCCTGGCGCACCGAGTTCTGGCGCGGGCGCGATTATGAAGATCGCGCGGAACGGATCGCGCTCGCGCGATTACTGCCGCCGCGCGGAACGCGCGTGTGCGAAATTGGCGCGGGCTTTGGACGGCTCGCGGATTTTTATCTCGGCTACGACCAAATCATTTTGATTGATTACGCGCGCTCGATGCTCCTCGAAGCGCGTGAACACATCATTCACGATTCACGATTCACGCATCCTTCGACTCCGCTTCGCTCCGCTCAGGATGCTCCGCGCTTTTACTTCGTCGCCGCCGACCTCTACAACCTCCCGCTTGCGGATAACGCGCTCGACACCGCGCTGACGATTCGCGTTCTGCATCACGTTACGGATGTGCCGCGCGCGTTCGGCGAAATCGCGCGCGCGGTACGACCAAATGGAACATATGTTCTGGAACACGCGAACAAACGTAACCTTAAAGCCATCGCGCGTTACGCGTTGCGCCGCGGACCGAATCCATTCACGCGCGAACCGTACGAATTTGTGAAACTCAATTTCGATCTGCATCCGCGTTACGTCATTGAAAATTTGCGCGCGGTCAATTTCAGCGCGCGCGCAAAACGCGCCGTGTCAACGTTTCGGATTCCCCTACTAAAAAAATTTGTGCCGACTGCAATTCTCGCCGCGCTTGATGGAATGTTCCAATCTCCAATCTCTAACCTCGCAATCTCTCCCTCGATTTTCATCCGCGCCGAATCGCGCAAACCAGGATTGCCCACCCTCAACCCGGCATTGTGGCGATGTGTCGCGTGCCACTCGACCGACATCGCGGAATCAAACGACGCGCTCGCGTGCCGCGCTTGCGCGCGCATCTATCCAATCGTTGACGGCATCATCGAGTTCAAATAAAAAACGCCGCCGCGATTTTTCGCGACGGCGTTTGGCTCATTGGCTCATTGCGCCATTGGCTCATTGTCCTGCTTCTCCTCTTCCTGCAAAATCATCACCCGAAATCCTTCGACCGCCTCAAGCCCGTGCTCCTTGCCTTCATCGTGCGCCCACTCGCGCATCATCTCGCTCGGATCCCAATCGCCGAGTTGCGACTTGTGTTCTTTGAGCGCGGCGATTTTCGTGTCAATCGTCGCGCTGATGTCAACGAACGTCGTCGCCTTTTCGGAACCGTGAATAAAAATTTTCTTGACGTTGTGCGGCTCGAATCCTTCCGCGAGCAGTTCTGGGAAAATAAAGCGCGTGCCCGCCGATGGAAAAACCGCGTCGAGCGCGACATCGCCGGCGACGCGATGGTCGGGATGGTTCATATAACTCTCGCCGTAAAAACGCATGGTCGGGTCGCCGCACACGACCGCGTCCGGCTTGAACTTGCGAATGAGGCGTGTGAGGTCGCGGCGCAAGTCAATCGTCGCTTGCAACATTCCATCGGGATAGTTCAGAAACACGGTTTCCGAAATTCCCAGCGCACGATTCGCGTTGCGTTGTTCTTCTTCGCGAATGCGCGCGAGTTCCTGCTTGGTCATTTCGCGCGGCGTCTTGTCGTTCGACCCGGCATCGCCACTCGTGATGATCACCGAAATTACCGCACTGCCGGCGCGCGCCCATTTCGCGAGCGTCCCCGCAACCGTGAATTCCTGGTCGTCGGGATGCGCGTGAATGGACATTACGCGTTTGGGCGCGGACGGCTCTTTGAACGCGTCCGCTTTATGCACTGCGCGTTCGGGAATGGATTGGTCGGAAAGTTGAGTTGGATCAGTCATTATTACCTCTGGAAATTTTCGGTTTATGGTTTTCGATTGGAATAGAAGTTGGAGGTTGGAAATTGGAAGTTTGAAGTTGGACATTTCGCCCGCATCCAATCTCTAATCTCCAATCTCCAACTTCTAAATCCCCACCGCGCATCCATCCGCGCGCGGATCGCTTCCGCCGCACAACACGCCGGTTTCTGGGTCGCGCACGATGATTTGTCCGCGTCCGAATGTTGAACGCGCGTAGCCGGTCATTGGTGCGATGGTGTGCCCCATCGCCGCGAGGCGCGCCATCGTTTCAAACGGTACATCCGCTTCGATTTCGACACGGCTCGATGGCACTGCTTCGCTCAAACAAAACCTGGGACGATCGAGCGCGGCTTGCGGGTCGAGTCCATCGTCGAACATTCCAACGATCACCTGGACGTGACCCTGCGGTTGCATAAATCCACCCATCACGCCGAACGGCGCGACCAATTCGTGATGCGGCAACGCGTCCTGAGCGGAGCGAAGCGCAGTCGAAGGACGCGCATCACGCGTGATCATTCCTGGGATGATCGTGTGGTACGGTCGCTTGCCCGGCGCGAGCGCGTTCGGATGATTCGGGTCGAGCGAAAAATTGTTGCCGCGATTTTGGAGCGTGAATCCCCAACCCTCCGGCACGATGCCGGTGCCAAAGCCCATATAGTTTGAATTTATCAATTAGTCACAATTGGCAGACTATTTTGTCGTTACGCCCCCCGCACTAACATTGGGAGCGTACATTCAAGTCCAGCGTGATTGTAGCATAGCATCCATCAAGCGGCAATACATCTGTACACGATACTTGACGAATGAAACGGATGGACAAGCCCTCTCGTCCATCCGTTTTGTTTTTCGTTAAATTTGCTATTGCAGAATTTCCATTTTGTGAACATCATTCGGACAATCAATATCCAATTGCACATCCATCTGCACGCGAATCGCTTCCGCCGCACAGCACGCCTGTGTCTGGGTCGCGGCGAATGATTTGACCTCGTCCGAAAAGTGCACGCGCGTACCCAGAGACTTGGGACTTTAATATGTGCCCGCGTTTTTCTAATTCTGTCACAACTATAGTCGGTACACCAGATTCCAAACTGACAATGCCAGCCGCATTCGCCGGTTCGATGCAGAAACGTGGACGGTCGAGTGCGGCTTGCGGATCAAGTCCATCATCAATCATGCCAACAACAACCTGCATGTGTCCTTGCGGTTGCATAAATCCACCCATTACTCCAAAGGGTGCGTACAAGGATCGATCTGATTCGCGCGTAATCATGCCAGGAATGATAGTGTGATAGGGACGCTTTCGTGGGGCGAGCGCGTTTGGATGTGCTGGATCGAGTGAAAAGTTTGCACCGCGATTTTGCAATGTAAACCCCCAGCCTTCGGGGACAATACCGGTTCCGAACCCCATGTAGTTGGAATTTATTACAGACGCTCCATTCCCTTGGTCATCTACGACACAAAAATAAACCGTGTCCGATCCGGCAACGGGCGATCCATGTTGTGTATCCAAGGTCGCTCTGTCAAGATGAATTAATCCGCGCCGTTCTGTGGCATACTGTTTCGACAGCAATCCATCCAGCGGGATAGATGAGAACTTGGGATCAGCGACATACCAACTCGTATCGGCAAAAGCCATTCGCATCGCTTCGATCATCAGATGCCAACGCGCGACGCCCATTGGATCGGTTTGTTTCAGATCAAAACCCTCCAAAACGTTCAAAGCCATTAAAGCGGCAAGCCCTTGACCATTGGGCGGGCATTCCCACACACGTACACCCCGGTACGTCGTGCTAATCGGTTCATCCCAGGTTGAGGTGTGCGCGGCGAGATCGTCGGTTGTCATCACGCCGCCGGATTTTTGCACGGCGTGCACAATCGCGCGCGCAATATCACCCCTGTAATACGCGTCCTTACCGCCTTCGGCAATCGTTCGCATCGTGCGTGCCAAAGATGGGTTACGAAAAATCTCGCCGGCGCGCGGCGCATTACCGTTGATAAGCAGTGTCTGTCCGCCCAACGCAGATCGTAGTTTGTCCTCTGAGCGTTGCCAATAATGCGCTGTCGCGGGCGCAACCGGAAATCCTTCTTCGGCAAGTGCAATGGCAGGGGCAAGAATTCTGCTCATCGACAGTGTGCCATGTCGCTCGATCAGATCACACCAACCCGCGCAAGCACCGGGAACGGTAACACAATGAGCATGAAATGGATTGGCGAATTGATGACTGGGTGACGCAAGGTTTTGTGCTTGGACGTGATCAATCGTGAGAGCGGCAGGTACACGACCGGAGCCGTTCAGTGCAGTCACCGCGCGAGTTTTGGCATTGTATAACAGCGCAAAGAAATCACCACCCAACCCAGTCGAGGTCGGTTCGGTAACGTTGAGCGCGGCGGCTGTCGCGACTGCGGCGTCCGTGGCATTACCGCCGGTTTGCAAAATGCGAATCCCCGCCATCGTCGCAAGCGGTTGCGATGACGCAACCATTCCATGTTGAGCGAGCACTGGCGAACGGCGAGAAATAAAGTCAAACGACATTCATTTGCTCCCTACAATTATTTCACACAGGATACCGATTGATTCAGTAGCGTTGATGCATTCTATCTTGATCGTGGGCACAGGTCAAACAGCAAAGTATATCCGTTAACGTCTAATACCTTTCGTCCACATTCGCCTTGAGTCTTGTATTCCATTGTTGGAGAAAATAAAAAATGCCCGGACACTCTGGTGAGCATCCGGGCAATTGTTTTGCTTTCAACCTTTGACGTCCAGTTCTTGCGCCGCTGATTCTCTCACCAGGTTGCATGCCTTTTTTGCCGACCCCGGGTCTGTGCCCATCAGCACCGCCAAGTGCTTGACCACCTCACCCTGCACTTGCTTGTTGCTGTGAATCGTCTTGCGATGGTAGCCGTGCCGGCGACGCGTCCCATCAACCCACTCATCCATGCCGATACCTTGCCCACTTTCACAACTGGCAATCAGCACATCCAACACTTTGTGTGCTCGCCGAATCGTGCTCGGTGCATTCGCATGATTGCTTCCATTGACGTACAGCGAACGCGCGGAACTTTCCAGCGCACCGACGCGCGGAGTTTTTCAATCTCTTGCGGCGTGATGTTGCGTAACGCCTCGACGCGTTGCTTGCGTTCTTCTTCGGTCGGTGGTATATACAGTGTGCACATGGGAATTTCTCTCCTGTGTGTGAAATGCGCCCGTAAGTGTGCCTAGCACTTGCGGGCGTTTGTGTTTGAGCTTGATGCGTTCCCAGGTCTGCCATCAATCACGAGAACAAGTCGATCGTGTGACTCGCTGTGCCTAACTGGTAGTGGCGTTTGCGATCTCAAGCCAGGATGCCCACGCAGAACGGAGCGTCCGATGCGTGGATGATGTAGGTATGTTCGTTCGCGGCGCGGTCCCCTTCGCGCCGACGGATCCTGGTCGTCTCAAGCCGCATCTGCACTGCGGATCGATTTGCCGTCTCTCATTCCGGCTCACCTGCGAGAGACGACAAGGATCGAACGTTCATTTGTTAATGTGCAATCGGGATTGAACACAAGCGAAATATTTTTGGCGTCAAGGGCGGCGCGCGCAGTTTGCGCGCCGGGAGCGAAGCGACTTTACCCTTGATGCCGAAAATGCTTGTGTTATGATTGCGGTTACATTGACAAATGTTCGATCAATGTTTCTCGCAGAGGTAAGCCAAGAGAGGGTGATCCGCCGAGTCAATGGCGATGACCAGGACGGTGAAGACCAGACCGCAAACATGTTCACCGTTTCACTATCAGAGAAAACAACATCACACGACAACACACAATAAAAAAACGTGCGCCCTGGGTTTGGGCGCACGTCCATCATCAAAAACGAATGCGAATAATTTTGTCGGGGGTCAAGCTATGAAAAAGAAAAACAAAAACGCACCCATTGCATTTCTGTAACGAGTGCGTGTGTTTCTCAGACGCATCGGCGTCGGGAGAATTTATTGGTTTGCTTTGCTGGCTTGCGCCAAATCGTCCAACATTTGCCTGGCGGTGTCGCGCAAGGGTGGCAAATCCTCGTGCACCGTGCGCCAGACAACTTCGAGATCGACGCTAAAATATTCATGCGTCATTTTGTCGCGCATCCCGACCACTTGTTTCCACGGAATAGACGCGTACTTGTCGCGCACTGATTTGGGGAGATGCCGCGCGGCTTCGCCAACGATTTCAAGCATCTTGACGACCGCAAAGACTTTTTCTTCGTTATCACAAAAATCATCGAAGGAAACACCGCGGACAAAACGCATGGCTTTCTCGGCATGATCCACAATGTCTTGCAAATAATCGGTGTAGACGCGCTTGACACTCATAGCGGCACGACCTCGGCAAGAATGTAACGACCGATATGTGGCTTGAGTGTTTTTTTCATCACCAGGTCAACTTTGATGCCGACCAATTCGCTTAAATGATCTTCGAGCTCAACGTACTGGAATAGCGAAGGCGCGCGTTTAAATTCCACGAGCAGGTCCAAATCGCTCTTTTTTTTCTGCTCGCCGCGCACGTACGAACCGAGCACGCCGAGCGACGTAATGAAATAGCGTTCACGCAGTCCTGGTAAATGCGCGCGCAAGATGCGCTTGGCGCGAATCAGTTCAACATTCCGGCGAGCGTGCCCGGATAACTGGCGACTATTCTTTTTGGGCGTTGGCATTGTCATTCCCTCTCACTTGCAAGTATATCATATCTGCAAATAATTAAACAACCACGATATCGGAATAATTTTATGTACCACCTCACACCTTCCCACTCTCTGCCTGCAATCCCTTCGCCAACTTGTCGAACGCCTTGTCATATCTTGCCACATCCGTGTCCTCTTCGCTCGGAAATTGCCGTCTCACTACGCATTCCTTCAAGTCGTCGTTCGATTTGGCTCAAGCCTGAAAAGTCGGATAGTGGATTGGTGTGCATCAATTGCCCCTGACGATGGATGGGTAAATGAAAATTATTCGGATAGTTACGCGCGGCAGACTAAAAGGTATATCCTCGCGCAATCCAATAGTGCCAATCGGCGACTGCTTGGCACGACGCGGAATCGGTTTCGCTGGTCGGTTCGACCTGAGATAACGGGATAGCCAGGTTCCGTCGTTCCCAACGAGTTTCGGCAAACATTTCGCGCTCGCATTTAGACTCAGGTGCCATCCCCAGGATTTCGACTTCGTCTCCCTGACGGAGTACGGAAATTGCTCGCTCCGCGATACAACGCGCGGTAAATGGAAATTGGATGGTGTCTTGCAGGTAATAATACCAACCCATCGCCTGCTCTTCGGGACCGTTCGCGTCTACAATAATTTCATCGTGGATGCGATTTTCTCGATCTGGGTCTTTCTCTGGCGGTCGCTTACCCATTCTTTTCATGCCATTTCTTCAGCCCTTTTTCTAAATCGTGCAGGGCGTCGTCGAGCGACGAGTGATCGAGTTCAGCTTCCCACACCATTCCCCCTGGATCAAGCGCGCGAATAAACGCGCCGTTATTGAAATCGTCCTGGTCGCCAATCTCAATCCAACCGCGCTCATTGATCCATTCAGTAATCGTGGGATACGTTTGCTCGAAACTATATTGACCGTTCGGTGGCGTAGCTTTCGGCGTTACCGATTTGCGGCTAGTCGGTTTATTGGGCAATTTCTTGGTTGGCATTATGTTACTCCTGCGCCAGCGCCTTCACCAGTACACCCGTAATATCTGCTGGGTTCTTTGACACCGCCCACTTCCATTTGCCAAAGCGACCATCGCTGTTGACTGCGCGTACCCACTCGTCGAGGAATTTGCGCTTGGTCTGGTTTTGCTGGTCGTCGCGTCCTTTTGTTTAGAGCACGAGCATCTCCCCCGTTTTCATCCGCAAGAGAAAGTCAGGATAGTAAGTATGGACAACACCTTGATAGGTATAGTGAATGACAAAGCCAAGGTGATCGTTCTTGACCCACGCGATGACGTTCTCGTTGCGGTCGAATTCGTTCGACTCGCTTGCTTCCCAAGTGCTGTCAAACACGGTGACGTTAATGGGCGATTTCATCCCAGGTATCCGTAAACGCGAAGTCCACCACGTGAGCATATCGCCCGTTGCGCGAATAGGATGCTCGCTGTCAAAGACGGGGACGAGTTCTTGTGTGTTCTCAAAGCGCAACGCTTCCCAAATGTGCTGGACGACCTTGTTCATATTCAACGTGATGACGATGCGGCGCGTGAGATCGTCTTGCCCGAAGAGCGGCGGCGTGATGTGAATCTTGTTCGACGTGATGAATTTTTCGACGAGGCGGATGATTTGCGAGAGGAGCAAATCCTTGTTGCCTGACCACGTGGGGCGCATCTGGTCGAATACATCGCGCGCGGTCTCGAAGACGATTTTCTGCGTCCGATGTTCGCGCCCCAATGATTCAAGGTCAATCTTGCTCAGTTTTGTGATGTCGGGTTGACCGTCCACGACGGGCGCAACTTCGGCGAGCGTGTTCGTTTGCCACGCATCGAGATAAAGCGGCTTGACGTTCGCGAGGTCGAGTGTGAGTTGCGGTTTGTAAATGTGCTCGACGCGAATGACCTGGGGCCACGTGATTTCAAATTGCTTTTTCTTCGGGTCGGGTTCAACAGGGAACTTGGGCTCGGGTGGTTTGGGTAACGGACCTTCGGTTTCTTCGTGCGGCATAAATGCGAACGGTACACCAAAGATGTTGACGTACTCGGCTTGAAAGAGTCCTGTCTCTTTCTCGACTTCGTACGATGTGCGGCGCAATCCGCGACCGACGACTTGCTCACACAAGAGTTGGCTGGAGAACGCGCGCAAGCCCATAATGTGCGTGACGGTTTTCGCATCCCAGCCCTCGGACAACATTCCTACCGAGATGACGTTTTGAATTTTCTCACCTGGCTTGCCGACCTTGCCCACCGTGTCCACGGTCTCGCGCAAGAGCGCGGCTTGTTCTTTCTTCGAGAGTTTGCGCGTTGGCTCGCCTTCCAGACCTTCCAGGTCTCCAAGACCTGGAAGGTCTTTATCAATCTCTTCTTCCTCCGCCATCTCCAAAACTTTCGAGTCAATATGCACGGTCACATCGGGCGCGCACAGTTCGTCAATGTGAAATTTGTTGTGATCGAATGCGAACTTGACGCGCGCGGCAGTCTCGGTACGATTTGCGACGGTGATCATCACCGGTGGCGTGGGGAATCCTGCTTCCCGCCATCGCTTGACGGCTTCCAGCCAGTCCTTGCCGAGCAAGGTATACGCATTGTTCACGAGTTGCGGGAGCGGCGTTTGCTCTGGCTCGCGGCGGTTGAGGTCTTCGCGGACGTGCGGATAAATGTGATACAGTTGCGGTTTGTAATCCTGGGTCATCGGACCATCGGTACGGACGACGATGCGCGGCGTCTTGACCAAGCCCGATTCAATCGCGTCATTCAAACCAAAATCGCTGACGATCCAATCAAAGAGGCGTTCTTCGGCGCCGCGATGTCCTGTCGAAACGAACGGCGTCGCGGAGAAATCGTACGCGGTGAGGATGCCACGCGCGGCGTGAATGCGGTCTAGTCCGCCGACCCAGACGGTCGCTTCTTCGAGTTCATCTTTGGCGGCGTTCACATCGCCCGAGACGCGCCACGCGTGGTGCGCTTCGTCGTTGATAACGACGAGGTTTTGCGCGTTACCGAGTTCGCGGAGCACACCGCGCGCGTACGCCGTGTCGCTCATCGGTCCGCGCTTGTCCACGCTCTTTTTCTTCGCCAGGTCTTGCTCGGTTTCCCACGCGAGAATGTGCCAGTTGATGACGATCACCTTGGCTAAATTTAACTTCTCGCGCAAGCCCGCAGGGACGATGTTGAACTCGTCGTAGAAATTTCCTGGGTTCGATGAAATCAACACTTGGAGACGGCGTTTAATCGTGAGTCCTGGCGCGACGAGGAGAAAACTTTTCGCGTACTGCGCGTTCGCGGGATCGGCGACTTTGTTGAGCGTGTGCCACGCAATCAGCATCGCCATCACGGTCGTCTTGCCTGATCCCGTCGCCATTTTGGAGCAGAGCCGCTTGAACGCGCCGCCATCGGAAGGGACGGTGATGCCGACGCGATCTGCTTCGGGCGCTTCCGCGAGCCAGATGAGTGTTTCCATCGCTTGTAGTTGGCAGAAGAACAAGCGGCGGTCGTCGCGGCGTTGCGTGGGATCGTACCAATGTTCGAGCAAGCGTTTGGTCGTGCCAGTCACGCCAGGATAACCTTCGCTGCGCCATTTCTTGATGCGCGGGCGAATCTCTTCGACAAGCGGAATGGGCACAAAGACGCCCATCTGATTTTTCGCTTGCGTCTGTGGATCGGCTTTGACGAAACCCGCGCGGCGTCT
>JACRPR010000089.1:0-41607 GCA_016223105.1 Chloroflexota bacterium
TTTCCGGTATGACAATTCAAAATGTTTACGGTAACTACGATTGGACCCATAATGGGATTTACAATCTGGGGCACCTTACTTTAAGCAATAGTTTAGTCATCAGTATTACTTCCGGGTGGACTCAAGCCGGCGCCATCTACAATGACTATAGTGGTGTGTTGACCATAACTAACAGCACGATCTCCAACAATCAGTCTGGTGCGTACGGCGGCGGGGTTGCCAATTACGGTGTGATGACACTCGATCATGTAACAATCAGCGGCAACCGCGCGTATCACGGTGGTGGTATTCTCAATGGGGGCGCGATGACAATTACTAATTCTACGATCAATGGAAACACGGCGTGGGTAGCCGGCGGGGGTATTCAGAATGCGGGAACCGCATCAATCACTAATTCCACGATTATTTCAAATACAGGGAACAGTCACAGTGGCGGATTCTACAATCTTGGGATTGCCTATTTGTCAGGCGTAATACTGACGCGTAACAACGGACATTCCTACGGCGGGGGTATTCACAATGGAAGTATGCTCTCTCTCTCCGCAAGCACAATTGCCACCAACACGGCGCAATATGGAGCCGGTGTGTCAAATTATGGGACCCTGACAATGACCTTTGGGACTGTGCGTGACAACATCGCACATCAAGGATTTGCTGGTTTCCTGAACACTGGAACTTTGAATCTCAGCCAAGTCTCGATCAGCGGAAACATTGCGGAAACATTCGATGGCGGCGGAATTACCAATGCGAAGGATTCTCAACAAAAAGGATTTTTAAATTTGACTGATGTGACGATTAGCCACAATGTGGCGCAGAGAAACGGTGGCGGTATTTTCAATAAGGATGGAATGCTTATTGCGACCAATGTTACTGTGTCTGGAAACTCTGCATCAATCATTGCCGGGATAGACAACAGTGGGCAAATCACTCTCACAAACACAACGATCACCGATAACCAGGTTACTCAACCCTCTGGTCTAGCAAGTATTTACAACGGATACAATTCTACGAGCGTCGTCTATCTCAAAAATACAATCATCGCAAACAGCGGATCAGTTCCTAACTGCAGATCAGATTTGGGCATCGGCATCATCTCACTCGGTTACAACTTGAATAGCGACAACAGCTGTAATCTCACAACTATCGGCGATCTCACAAACACAAATCCGTTTTTGGGCTCGCTTGCAAATAATGGTGGCGCGACACTCACACACGCGCTCAATGCGGGCAGTCCCGCGATCAACGCGGGAGACAATACTGGCTGTCCTGCAACCGATCAGCGTGGCATGCCGCGTCCGTTAGGCGCACGCTGTGACATTGGCGCGTACGAATTTTCTGGCACATATCCCTTTGCGTTTATTTTGCCGGTCATTCGCAAATGATTGCAAATGCGTGGGGCGAAGCATCAAAAATGCTTCGCCCCTATTTTTTCGGCTCAAACAACTTGGGATCGTACGTCCCCGTCCCATTCCAAAACAACCAGCCCGCACTCCCCGCATCGCTCGCGGCTTTTTTCTGGATGCGATACTGCGCCAATCCAAAATCGCCGCGCCCCGAGTATGCTTGCAACCAGGGACGCACACGCGTCGTCGTCTTTTCGGTCGCGCGTTTGTAACTGTTGAAGATGACTTCGTACGGACAACGGATCGCTTCCGTGCAATTCGCGATCTGCAAACCGCGCGTCAACAAATCTTCCGCGCGTACCCAGGTATCGGGATAGACCATCGGCGAAACGTAATCGAGATGCGGACCGAGATCGCGCAAACGTTGCCCGGTGTGTTGATCATCGTCGGTCGCGGTCGTCAAGCCGAACACATCCGCGGAAATGAAAACGCCGGTCGGACGTAACTCTTTTTGCGCGCGTGCCAAAAAACCGGCAATCGCGCTGATGCGCGCGTCTTCGGAATTGGGAACGCCGAAATATAAATTGGGCCACAAACCGGGAAAGCGAATGTAATCGAATTGGATTTCGTCAAAGCCCATCGCCGCGATTTCTTTCGCGAGCGCGAGATTGTAATTCCACGCGTCCTGGTTGTACGGATTCGTCCACGCCGATCCGCCGTTCTCTGAAAACACAACGCCGTTCGTGTACTTGATCGCGAGAGCGGGGCGCGCGGTCGCGAGCAGAGTGTCTTGAAACACCGGCAGACGCGCGATGCAATAAACGTTGTGCTTGCGACACAAATCGAGCACCATCGCGAGATCAACACTCGCGGAAAAACGCGCACCGATTTCTTTTGCGAGCGGAACCTGGGAATCCCAGGCGATGCGCCCCTTTTCCGATTTCACATCCACGACGACCGCGTTCAACTCACTCTTGGTTACGATGTCAAAATTTCCGCGCACATGATCCGGATCCGCGCCAAATGGAATGCGAATGCCTTTCGCTTGAAACGGCGCGAGTTTAACATCGCGACGCGGCGTTGCTCCCACATCAACTTTCAGTTTACTATAGCCCGGTGTTTTGAATAATATAGCGGCTTTTTCGGGGATATTTTCAAAACGATATTTGCCCTGCGCGTTTGTCGCAACGATCGTACTCCCAAGAAAAACGAGCGTGCCGCTGATCGGCTGATTCGTCGTCGCATCAATCACCGCGCCTTCGATGGTATTCACGCGCAGAGCAATCGGCGCAAGATCACCACCAGTGAAGACGACGCTCGCGTGATCATAGCCCGGCGCGGAAACGCGAATCACCGCGCCCGGTTTCACGCGGCGCAGAGCCGTGCGCCCATCCGCGCCGGTCGTCTCGATTTGATCGTCCGTTTGAATTTTCACATTCGCAAACGGTTGCTTGGTGATTTTTTCAATCACCGTGATCACGATTGAATTGGGCACGAGCGGCAAATCGAAATTCATTTGCCCTTCGAACGCGAACGTACTAGGATGATAGCCCGGCGCGATCACTGCAACCGGCGCGCCTTTTTTAATTCCCAGGATTTCGAATTCGCCTTGCGCGTTCGCCGTTACGCGTTTATCGCCGGCGACCATTTGCGCGTGCGCCAACGGCAATTGCGTTTCACCATCGCGCACGACGCCGATGACGCGATTCGGCGCGAGATCAACATCCAACTGTACTGTGCGCGACAAGAGATTGGTCGCATCTACCGGCACTTCCGCGGGCGCGTATCCATCGGCTTGAACAAGCAATGTGAAATTTCCGGTCGGTAAAGTCAGCGCGTATTCGCCGAATTCATTCGTCGCCGCGAGATTGCCGGCAAGATTCAATAGCACATCGGGAATCGGTTGTTGATTCGTCGCATCGCGCACGACGCCACTCAGTTGACGCGTCTCTTGCGATAGATACACCAGCAACACTGCGGAGATCACAATCACGAGGACGAGCAAGAGGATGATCCATTTGGACATTGCGCCGATTATAGCACATCTTGTTTCCACACTCAATCCACAGTAAATGCTAATTTCGTCCACAGTGCTTGTGGCGCGCGCGCGTGTTCACCACTAGCCGTTGGGCTGATCCGCGCGCGATTAATTTATTTTCAACACTCATACACCGCTTGTCCACAAGCCGCAAGTTTTTTTTAGCGCATCGCGCGAAAAAATTTTCTGGTCAATCCAATCTTAAAAAGCGTGCGCGCGTTTTCCTTTTTTAAGGTAAACCTATTGCGCGCGTGGATTTGTTGTATTACAATGGCGCGGCACGTTTTCCCCGGTTTGATTCTTCCTTGATTGGTGAAAAAAAATGAATGCACAAGACATTTGGCACGCGACCCTGGGCGAACTCCAATTGCAAATGACCAAAGCGACATTCGATACCTGGGTGCGTCCGACGCACGCGCTCGCGTACGATAACGGCTCCATCGTCGTTGGCGTGCATAGTCCATATGCGAAAGAGTGGTTGGAAAATCGGTTGTCCACAACGATTCAACGCACGCTCACCGGCATCATCGGACGATCGGCGGAGGTGCGCTACGTGGTTAAAGATCTCAAAGCCCAACGCAATAACGGCGCAGAACCGGCGCGCGTGAACGAAGAACCCAAGCCCGCGCTATTGCGCCGCGCGACGGATACCATCGGCAAAGAAGAGGACGCGCCCGCGCCCAAATTGCGCGACACGGAATTCGGCGGACGCATCACGCGCCCGTTGAATCCGAAATACATTTTCGAAACGTTCATCGTCGGCAATTCGAATCGGCTCGCGCATGCCGCCGCGCACGCGGTCGCGGAACATCTCGGCGAATCGTACAATCCCTTGTTTTTGTACGGCGGCACCGGCTTGGGCAAAACCCATCTCTTGCACGCGCTCGGACAACATCCCCAAGTGCGCGGCAAACGCGTGATGTACGTTTCATCCGAAACCTTCACGAATGATTTGATCAATTCGATCCGCAATCAGACGACGGCAGAATTTCGGCATCTCTATCGCGAAGTGGATATCTTGTTGATTGACGATATTCAATTCATCGGCGGCAAAGAATCTACCCAGGAAGAATTTTTTCACACGTTCAATCATCTGCACTCGTTGAACAAACAAATCGTCATTTCGAGTGATCGCCATCCGCGCGCG
The DNA here is from genome assembly GCA_016223105.1 of Chloroflexota bacterium. Classification (GTDB taxonomy): domain Bacteria; phylum Chloroflexota; class Anaerolineae; order UBA4142; family UBA4142; genus JACRPR01. Next base: position 4,529 of record JACRPR010000089.1, read on the forward strand.
ATTCCCACGCTCGAAGAACGCGTGCGCTCGCGTTTTGAAGGCGGAATGATCACCGACATACAACCGCCCGATTTCGAAATGCGGATCGCGATTTTACGCACCAAAGCCGAAGGGCAACCGCGTGAAGTCGCGGATGATGTGATTGATTTCCTCGCGCGCAAAGTGCAGAGCAACATTCGCGAACTCGAAGGCGCATTGACGCGCGTGCTGGGACACGCGAATTTGATGAACACGCCGATCACGGTGGATATGGCGACGACAGTTCTGCAAGATATTTTGCGCCACCAGCCGATCACGACCGAGCAAGTGTTGGACGCGGTCGCGGAGCATTATCGCGTTGAACGCGCGGATTTGACCGGGCGCAGTCGCAACAAAGAAGTCGTTCTGCCGCGCCAAATGGCGATGTTTGTTTTACGCGAAGAGACCGGCGCATCGCTTCCGCAAATCGGCGAGATGCTCGGCGGGCGCGATCACACGACCGTGATGTACGCGTGCGAAAAAATGGCGGAACTGATTGAGACCGATAATCTGCGTCGCCGGGACTTGCTAACGATCAAGGAACGGTTGTATAATCAAGCCGCAGTATAAAGCGGTGGTTTTCAACGACGACAGTTAGCGCGCCGCTGACTGTCGTTTGTTTTTTGTAGAGACGTTGCATGCAACGTCTCAACAGACACGGGGGCGCGGATGTCAGAAAAACCTAGCATCTCGATTGGTGGAAATGTTGGTGGCGCGGTAACGATCGGCGACAACAATGTGCAGATCGGATCAGTCGCGTCGGGCGGACGCGTGGTGGTCGGCGCGGGATCGATCAGCGATGTGTTTCAAGAAATCAAAACGCTCGCGCGATTCGCGACACCGGAAGAACTTGGCGCGTTCGCAAATTTATTTCGTGCGCTCGATCAAGAAATCGCAAAACAACCTTCACCGGAAATTCAAGTCCAAGCGCAAAACCAGGTCGAACAAATCAAGCAAGCCGTCGCCGGCGAGAAACCGAATGTGCCAATGTTGGAACAAGCCAAAAAATGGTTTGCGGATAATTTGCCGGCGTTGCTCGGCACGGTTACCGGCATCCTCACACATCCGCTCATCGGCAAAGCCGTCGAAGCCGCCGGCGAATTTACGCTTAAACAATTTCGCGACCGGCTCGGTTTACCCCAAACCTAGTTTTGTCTCTGACCATCGGAGATAGAGATGGTTCAACCACCTACGCCCGCGCGGAACGCGCCTTCGATTCAAGTGCAAGGCGATGTTCACGGCTCGATTGTTTCTGGTGACGGCAACCTGGTTGTCAACACAAACAACGGCACAATTTATTTCACCGCGCCCAAGCCCCAGGTTTCCAAACGGAATGTCGTGCCGCCGCCCCCGCGCGCACCGCTAAATTTTCTTGATCGCACCGATCAAGTTTCGCAAACCTCGAACGCGCTCCGCGCGAATGAACCGGTCGCGCTGTACGGTCCCGACGGCATTGGCAAGACCGCGCTGTTGAAACAGGTCGCGGCGCATCTGCCGCGCGATCAATATCCCGATGGTTTTGTCTTGCTGAATGGCGCGCGCGAAACCGGCGTGCCGCAATCGCTCGATGATCTCGCGCAGACCGCGTTCGACGCGCTCTTTGAAAGTAATCCCCCGCTCAAAGTTACCACGACGACTGCGCGCACCTATCTCGGCAATGTGCGCGCGTGTTTTTTGCTCGATCATCTCGCGCTCGCGCCGGACGCACTCGATCAAATTCCCGATTTATTTTCCAGCGGCGGCATCTTGTACGCCGGACTCCAACCCCCGCGCGGACAAACCGCACAACCGATCACGCTGAGCGGATTACCCCGCGCGGATGCGATCACGCTGTTCGTGCAAGCCGCGCAGATCGCGCCAACGCCGGCGGATCAATCTATGCTCAACCAGGTTTGCAACCTGCTCGACGATCTGCCGCTCGCGATTGTTACGCTCGCGCGTTGGGTGAACGTCAAACGCGTGCCGCTCGCGAACGCGGTGCGCGCGCTGGAAGCGCAATCGGCGAATGGGATCGCGCGCGCGCTGGGCGCGGTGATCGCATCGCTTGCAAACACCACGCGCATTATGTTTGGGCTTGCCGCGAGCATTCACGGTGCGGTGATTGATCGCGCCGCGTTGATCAGCGCGTCGGGAATGGATGCGGCGACGGCGGGCGCGGCGGTGGATGAATTGCTCGCGCTCGGTTTGATTCAAGCGCACAGTCCCGAAGTCGGGATGCACCCGGCGTTAAAAGATTGGGCGCGCCAAAGCGTGCCGGCGAACGCGCAACGCGTGACGCGCTTGAACGAAATTATTTTGCGCGAGGCGCAGAGACACGCGCGCGATGTGAATTATTTGCGCGGACAGTTGGGGAATTTATTTGGCGGATTGATGGCGAGCGCGGAAGCCGGGAATGTTCAACAAGTTGGCGCGTTCGCGCGCGTGTTGATGCCGGTTTTGGTGTTGAGCGGATCCTGGGATGTGTGGCAACGCGTGTTTCAACGCGTGCTGGAAAGCGCGACGCAATCGGCAGACCGCGCGTTGCAGGGCTGGGCATTGCACGAGTTGGGCACGCGCGCGCTCGCGTTAAAAGATTTGACGACCGCGCGCGAATTGTTGACGCAAGCATTACTCATTCGTCAAAGCATCGGCGACCAGGTCGGCGCGGCGTACACGCAACACAATTTGAATTTTCTGATTCCGCCGCCGCCGCCACAAGAACCATCGCCCAAATCACCCGCGCCGGTTTCGCCGGTCGCACTGGTCGCGATCATCGTTGGCGGAGTGGGAATGTTAATCCTCGCGGCGATTGTGTTGGCAATCATTTTCTTTCCGCCCCCGCGCCCGGCGCCTCGAGAAGAAGTTGTCATCATCGTTCCCGGCGCGACGCCGACAACTTTACCGCCAAGTGCTACGCCACGCTCATCGCCAACTTTGATACCAAGTGGTACGCCATCGTTATTGCCAACAGTTACACCGAGCAGTGTGCCATCAGCATCGTCCACGCCGAGCGCAACACGAACGCCATCGCAAACCGCGAGCGTTACACCATCCATCACACCAAGCATTACGCCGGATTTGCCGCCGAGCGCGCCGTTGTTGGTTTCGCCGGTCAACGACAAGGTCGAACCTTGTAGCGCAAGCCCAACCACGATTTTATTGCGCTGGCTTCCCGCCGCGAGCGCGAGCGGCATCGCGTATTACGAATGGACGGTCGAGCGCGCGGTGCGCGGTATTTACTCTCCCTTTTACGAAGACACGATTGACAGTGCGTCGGTCTTTATGATCCTGGCGTGTGGATATTCGTATCGGTGGCGTGTGCGCGCGGTTGACCTCAATCAAAATATCGGCGCGTGGTCGGTGGATGGTCAGTTTGTCATCGCGGGCGAGCCGACGCCGGTGCCGAGTATTACGCCGGATCGCGCGGGACCTGCCGCGCCGGGATTGATTGCGCCGGTTGGCGATGACAAACGCGCGTGCGCGCTCATCACGTTTAGTTGGAATGCCGTGAGCGATCCGAGCGGGATTGCCTTTTATGAATGGGCGGTTGAGCAATGGTCTAACGGCACGTATAACGGATATACCGGCGGCACACCATCCGGCAACAGCACCAGCACCACACATTCGATTGCTTGCGGCAAATGGTATCGTTGGCGCATCCGCGCGTGGGACAATCGCCGCAATCAGGGCGCGTGGTCGGTGTGGGGACAATTTTTCGTTGAAGCGGATTTGCCACCGCCAGTGCCGAGTGTGATCGGACCGAAGAGCAATGACCACATTCCACTAAGCGCGGCCGATCTAGTTTTGCGTTGGAATCCATCTGCCGCAAACGATCTAGCGCGATATGAATGGGAACTGGAACGCGCGACCGGCATGAACGCGCCGTTTAATCGGAGCAATAATGGCGCGACGACTAACACATCCGCTAGTTTGCCAAAACCAGGTTGTCCCTTCTATTATCGTTGGCATGTCCGTGCGGTTGATCAGGCAAATCACGCCAGCGGTTGGTCGCCGTATGCGTATTTCACAATTGATTGTCCGGGACCACGTTAAAAATGAAACTTGACATTACTATTCTCGGTCTCGGTTTGATGGGCCGCCCGATCGCACGCGGGTTGATCGACGCGGGTTATCGCGTGCGCGGGTGGAATCGTTCCGCGTTAGCGCGCGATTTGATCGGTAACATTCCGCTCTGCCGCGATCTGCGCGACGCGGCAGACGCAGACATTTGTTTGCTGATGCTCGCGGATTCGGACGCGGTGGACGCGGTGATCGCGGAACTCGAACCGCATCTCGCACCGGGAAAATTAATTCTCGATATGGGCTCGTCCGATCCCATTCGATCTGAATTGCACGCGCGACGACTCGCGGCAAAAGAAATCGGTTGGGTGGATGCGCCGGTGTCCGGCGGACCCGATGGCGCGGCGACCGGCACATTGACAATTATGGTTGGCGCGACCGAAGAAAATTTCGCGCGCGTCAAACCAATCCTCGAAAAATTGGGAAGCAATGTCGCGCGCGTCGGCGATCCTGGCGCGGGACACAAAATGAAAGTGATCAATCAGTTGATCGTTGGGATCACAATTGAGGCAGTCGCCGAAGCGTTGACGCTCGCGGAACGAATCGGAATTGATCCGCGTTTGGTTCAGCAGGTTTTGAAAGGGGGATTTGCCGACTCGAAAATTTTACAAATTCACGGTGCGCGAATGATCGCGCGCAAGTACACACCCGGCGGCAAAGTCAAAACGCAACTCAAAGATTTGCGAATGGCAAAGACGCTAGCAGACGCGACCGCCACGCGCTTGCCACATTTGGAGGAAACGCTTGAAATTTACGCCCGGCTGTTCGCTCAAGGGGATGGCGAGTTAGACCATTCCGCTCCCCACAAACTGCTATAATTTTATGTAGTTCTTGAAACCATCAAAAATGTGGATAAGTGCCATATAATTGGGGATAAACAAGCCGATATGGGGATAACCCCAATCTTACCGAACGAAGTTGTGCTACAAATTGTGGTCGTTTTTCGATTGCCTACAATCTGTTGGACAACCCAAAAAAGCCGTTTTTTCTGCTGTGGAAAAGCGCATTTTTGGACTAACAACCGATGCCCAAACAGTTAGATTCGCTTTTGATGGTTGCGGACTAGATGTAGCGAAGACACCAGGAAGCGGACGCGACCGCTCGCGTAGAGTCGCACACTTGTTCGCTCTCTACACTTTTCCACAGCCCCTACTACTACTATATTATTATCTATTGAGTACACGTAGAAGAAGATTGAGTACGATCGTCAGCACGATGCTCAAGATGATCGAAGACACGAGTGGCAAGAAACACGAAAAGCCATCGCGCTGAATCGCGATGTCGCCGGGCAACTGCCCTGCTCCCGGAATTTTACTGATCAAAAAAATCGCGCCACCGATAATCGCAAGAACGATCCCAACCAGAATTAGCGCCTTGCCCAAGTCTTCCATTCAAACCTCTATTGCCCGCGCCGCCGATACAACGTCAGAAATTTTTGCAATGCGGGATCATCCGTCCACACTTGCGGCGCGCGTTCATATTCGCGAATGCTGTCGAACAATGTGCCGTAAATAACCACGTACTCCGGTTGCCGCGTCAGCACGTACACCAAATCCATTTTTTCGTGACCAGGTGTGCCTTGTCCTAGCGTCGGCACCGCAAGTCGTCCGATGTGAAAATCGTTGATGCCGAACATATCAATCGCGGGCAAATCGGAAAAGTACGGCACCTGCCCAGCCGCGTCCACCGCGATCAGTGTGCCGCGCGGCACGTTCGTTTTCAACCAGCGTCCCATCGTTTCGCGCGCGCGCGTCGCCTGCCCCGCGTCAAAGCCGCGAATGTAAATGCCGTACTCGCCGATCCACGATGAAGCCAGGACTATCCCCAGAACAAGCGCAGTTATCCCCGCGCGGACTAACCATTTTGCGTTGAGTTGTCCCCAGCTATCCACACTAAATTGCCACATATCCACAATTCCTGTGGAAAAGAGCAAATAGAAAAACGGAAGCAAGGGCGCAAAGAATCGTCCGACCGACCAATCGCCGCCGACGTAAACGATGTACGCGCAGTACGGGATGAGGATCGCGATAAAGTAGGAAATCCAGAAAATCGCCGCGCGCGATTTTTTTTCGATCTTGAATGTCTTATGTAACGATTGTGCGATTGCCGCGATGACCGGCAACGTGATAACCCAACCCCAATGCACGCCGACGAATTGCGCGAGATGTTTCCAACCGCGTTCGATCTGCGCCGCGGGACCGGACGCGGAGACTTTGGCATGGAACGAGTTGGGCAGAAACGATTTGTAGTAATACCAGCGACCGATCCAGTACGGCGCAAAAATCGCGATGAACGCGATCACGCGCAAAACATCGCGCAGGGTGAACAGTCGCCGTTCCGCGAGGATGCGCCACGCGGCTTGGTGCGCGACGGTAAGCGCGAACACGAGCGCGCCTTCCGGTCGCGTCATCGCCGCGAGCGCGAAGAAAATTCCACTGAACGCGAATTCATTTTGGACGCGGACGAGCGCGGCTGAACGCGGATTTGGAAATTGGACGCGAAGCGTGGAGATTGGAGGTTGGATGTTTGATCGCGGTGCGTTATTTCCAACGTCCAATTTCCAACGTCCAATTTCCAATCTATTTTCGCGAACGTACAGCAACGCGCCGGCGAAAATCAGAAACGCGAACAGCGGCGTCTCGAGTCCGCTGACCGACCACAGCACAAACGAGCCATCGGCGGCGAGCAACACCGCCGTGAGAAATCCAACGCCGCGCGGTGCGTCAACGATTCGCGCGAATCGCATCGCGCGCCACATCGTCGCGAGCGCGAACAACGCGCCGAGCAACATACTCGCGCGCCCGACATCCGCGCGCGCGCCTTCGAGCGGAATCATCGCGACCGTCCACAAAAAATTTGTGAACCCTTCGACGCGCTCGCCGGGATTGAACACAAGCCCGTACCCGCGCATCGCGCTTTGCGCGTATCGAAACGAAATGAACGCGTCGTCTACGGCAGCATAACCCAGGACGACGAAATAAAAAAGCGCGTGCGCGATAAACAGAAGCGAAATGAAAATGAGGAGAGAATTGAATCGGAGTTTCATCGGGCGCATTATAGCGCGGTTTGAAGAGAAAACAAAAAAGAGATTGAGCGCAACAATCTCTCAATCTCTTTAGCGCTTGCAGAATGGATTTGAACGTTTGGCGCAAAAGAAACGCGCCGAACGCGGAGCCAAAGATTGGGTTTTTCATCGCGCGCGATGGCGCGATGGGTGGATCATATGCGAATGGGGGGAACGTTAACTCGATTCCGAGTGTTGCGACACACTCCGCGCCGGTTCCGGTCGCTTTTCGAGCGCGGGCATTAATTTGAGGATCGGCGCTTTGACGCGCGCGGTCGTGTGTTTGATCAGCAGACTGCGCGTTTGCAAATGGCGAAAGCCGAGCATATCGAGCGCGCCGCGCAAACCGCTTTCGTAATCGCGCACATTGCAGTACACCGGGCGATGCGGCGCGGAATGTAACAACGCGAGCGCGCCCAGCACAAGATTGTCGCCCTGGTCTTCGGCTTGCGGATGCAACCAAAAGCGCAACCAGTACGCCGCGCGTCCGCGGCGCACGCGCACCGCGCCGGCAATCTCGCCATCTATTTCGAGAATGTAACCCGCGCCGGATGATTGATCCCACCAATCGCCCAACTTGCCGCCTTGCCCTTGCGGTGATAACATCCCTTCCGCGATCTGCACCGACCGCGGCGCAAATTCCGCGTAGAGGCGCAACAGATTCCAACCATCGCGCGCGCGTTGATGGCGCAAAATTTTTGTCTTGATCAAATTCGGCGGAAGCGCGTCGAGACGATACACATCGTCGTGTGCGAACGCGTTGAACCCGGCTTGGCGAAATACATCTTCGATGCCGTTGCCCGCGGCGATTTGCGCGAACAAACGTTGTCCGCCACGCGCGCCGATCTCTTTCGCGCTCGCCGCGAGCAAGCGATACCAAATCGCGACCGCGTCGCTATCGTTTTCGAGTGCGGGTGCGAGGAACACGACATCCGCTTCGGGACGCCCGCGCCGCGCGCGCATTTGCAAAAATCCGAGCGCGCGCGAACTCGCCGAGTACGCGACAATCGTCTCCGCTCCAATCGCGTTCAGCGGAATATGCGCGGACAGCGCGGCTTGGATCGGCGTGTGGGGCCACAACACCGCGCGCTCCAAATCGAGTTGGATGCCGCGTGCGTGCAAATGTTGTAACGCGATCAAATCAGTGAACGAAATCCAACGAGCCATCGGTGAACATTTTACCGCAAGACAGGGTGAGTGGCAAGTGGTGTGTGGCGCGTCAAACGTAAAACGTGATGCGTGAAAAAATCCGGATTTTTTCGACGCGCACGGAATTTTTTCCACGGATACAAAAGAACACGGATATTTTCAATTTATCCGTGTTCACTTGTATCAGTGGGAAGATTTTGACAAAGGCGTAAAAAAATCGAGAGGGATGATGAGCAAAAAACCGGAGCGACCATTCAACTCGCGCAAGTATCAGGGGCAACTCGAATCGGAATTGATTGTTGGGGGAATTTTAATCACGCTTGTTATCGGCGGCGGATTGATCGCGCTGATCTGGGGCGGCAGCGCGTTCGTTACCGCGCTCGCGTGTTTCGCGCTCGCGTTTGGATTGATCGGCGTGTTGTGGTTGTTCTTCAAGGTGATCGAGATCGCGGCGCGATGATGTGGCGCAAATTTGGAAAATTGCGTTACGCGTTCGTCACGCGCCGCGCTTCGATCACATTCGGCACGCGATCAATTTTCGCGAGGATGCGCGTCAGTTGATCCGCGCTGGAAATTTCGAGCGTCGCGTTGATCAGCGCGGTGTGATCCTTGTTGGTCGCGACATTCGCCGAACTCATACTCACGCCGTTTTCCGCGACGACGCCGGAAATATCGTGCAGTAAGCCCGCGCGATCAAACGCGCGAATTTGCACCAGCACCGGATACGCGGCTTGATCGGTTTTGCGCCAATCTACGTTGATAATGCGCTCGCGCTCGAGATCCATATTCAACATATTCGGACAATCGCGGCGATGAATCGTGATGCCGCGCCCGCGCGTGATGAAACCGAGTACCTCGTCGCCGGGAAGCGGGTTGCAACATTTCGCGAGATGATGCAACAAATTGCCGACGCCGCCGAATTCGATTTTCGTTTCGGGTGGTTTGAGCGGCGGGCGCACGGTCGGCAACTCGAGCGGGGGCAGTTCGTGTTTCGCGCGTTCCGCCTCGAGCAATTTCACGCTGACCGTCGTCGCGCTCAAATCCTCGTGCCCCAACGCTTCGAGAAAATCGTCCGCGTTTTTATAGTTGAAAAATTTGGCGAGGTCTTCAAAGTTCTTGTCGCGCAAATCGAACCCGCTCCGATGCAGTTCGCGTTCCAGCACCGCGCGCCCGTCCGCAATCGCTTCGGCGCGTTCCTGGTGTTTGAACCAGTTGCGAATTTTTTCGCGCGCGCGCGCGGTTCGCACCAGACCCAAACTCGGATTCAACCAATCGCGACTCGGACCGCCTTTTTTCGCGGTGAGAATTTCAATGCGTTCGCCGGTTTTCAAACGATAATCGAGCGGCACGATTTTGCCGTTGATCTTTGCGCCGCGACAACGATTGCCGACTTCGGTGTGAACGTGGTACGCAAAATCAATCGGCGTCGCGCCCGCCGCCATTTCGATAATGTCGCCGCGCGGGGTGAACACATAAACCTGGTCTTGAAAAATATCGGTCTTGACCGAATCGAGAAAAACGCGCGCGTCGACAATGTCGTGCTTCCACTCGACGAGTTGGCGCATCCAATTGATCTTTTGTTCGAACTCGGCGCTATGCTTCGAACCGGGTTCTTTATAACGCCAATGCGCCGCGACACCGAACTCGGCGATCTCGTGCATCTCGGCTGTGCGAATTTGCACTTCGAGCGGCTTGCCCGCCGGACCGATCACGGCAGTGTGGAGCGATTGATACAAATTGTCTTTGGGTTTCGCGATGAAATCGTCAAACTCGCCGGGGATCGGCGTCCACAAACTATGCACGATGCCGAGCGCGACGTAACATTCGCGCACATCGTTCACGATCACGCGCACGGCGCGAATGTCATAGATTTGCGCGAAATCGCGTTTCTTGCGAACCATCTTGTTGTAAATGCTATAGATGTGTTTGGGGCGTCCGCTCAAATCGAGCGGCGAGATATTTTCTTCCGCGAGGCGTTCGTTCAAAATCGTGATCGCTTGCGCGATGTACGCTTGTTGATCGTCCTTGTCGTCCGCGAGAAGCGTTTCGATTTCATCGAACTTAGTCGGATCGAGGTACTTGAGTGCGAGGTCTTCGAGCTCGCGGCGAATGTGATAAATGCCGAGCCGATTCGCGAGCGGCGCGAAAATTTCCATCGTCTCGCGCGCGATTTTGCGTTGCTTGTCAGGCGGGCGCGCGAACAAGGTTCGCATATTGTGTAGGCGGTCGGCAAGTTTGATGATGACGACGCGAATTTCTTCCGCCATCGCCAAAAACATTTTTCGCAGGGATTCCGCCTGATTCTGTTCCATCCCCAAACGCAGTTCGGAAAGTTTCGTTACGCCATCCACGCGTTTCGCGACCGCCTCGCCGAAATCTTTGCGAATCGTGTCGAGCGTAACCGCGGTGTCTTCGGGCACATCGTGCAGGAGCGCGGCGATGATCGTGTCCTCGTCAAAGTACATCTCTGCGAGAATGTTCGCGACCTCAAGGCAATGCGTTACGTACGGATCGCCGGTCGAGCGCATTTGCCCCGCGTGCGCGCTCGCGGCGAGATCGTACGCGCGTTGAATGCGCGCCACATCGGAAGCCGGATTATAATTTTGGATTTTTCCGATCAAGGTCTGGATATCCATCGGGCGTCATTCTACTCCAAGCGAAATGTTTTGGCAATAGCGCGAATAGTCCGGTAGTCGTATAGTCAAATAGTCGCTTGGTCAAACGTAAAACCGTTGCAAAAAACTCCCACGGATGCAAAGGAACACGGATATTTTTTATTTATCCGTGTTCCCTTGTATCCGTGGGAAAAAATTGTTTGGGCGCGCGCTGACGATTTGACCATTCGACTACCCGACTAAGCAATGCTATAATACGCGCGATGAACAAATGCAAGCGATTGATTTTGCTCGGATTGATTTTTGGAATCGGCGCGATTTTTTTTGCGCCCCTGCGCGCAAATGCCGAACCGTTGCGCGATGCGCCGATCTACATTGTGCAGAGCGGCGATACGCTCGTTGCGATTGCCGCGCGCTTTAACACGACGGTCGCGATCCTCAAAAAATTAAACAACCTGGTCAATGATGACTTGATCCAGGTTGGACAAAAACTAATTCTTCCGGCAACTGAAATTTCTTCTGCCGCGACGAACGCGATCGCGTACATCGTTCAACCCGGCGATACGCTTCAACGCATCGCCTTGCGCTACGGCACGACCCTGCGCGCGCTCCAGCAATTGAACGATCTCCCGAATCCGAATCTGCTCACGCCCGGTTTTGCGATTGCGATTCCGCGCGCGCCCGCGCTCGTGAAACCCGGTTTGCAGATTGACGCGCTCGACGCGCGGCAAGGCGGCACGACGGTGATTAAAATTGCGCGCCCGGAACTGACGACCGTTACCGGCATCTTGAACGGCAGACCGCTCAAGTTTACGCGCGCCGGCGGTTACGCGTTCGCGTTGCTCGGCGCATCGCGTTGCGCGAAAATCGGCGCACTGCCCTTGACGATTGTTACAAGCGATGCGCGCGGACAAGCCGCGACGGAAAACGTAACGATCAACATCACGACGACCGCGTATCTGGTCAACGCGATTACTTTGCCACCGGCGGGCGTGAGTATTTTACAAGACAGCGCGCTGATTAAACGCGAGTCGGACGAACTCGTGTCCATCATCAACAAAGTTTCGCCGACGCGTTTGTGGCGCGGCGCGTTTCGTCAACCGGTTTACACCGCGATCACGGAAAATTTTGGCACGCGCCGTTCGTACAACGGTGGTCCCGTCGGCGCGTGCGGACACGAGGGCACCGATTTCAGTATGAAGTTGGGCGACCCGGTTTTCGCCGCCGCGCGCGGGCGCGTGGTTTTTTCTGCGTTGACTCAAGTGCGCGGCAACCTGGTTGTGATCGATCATGGTCTCGGCGTGTTCACCGGCTATTATCATTTGTCCGCGCTCACCGTTCAAGCCGGGCAAATGACCAATCCTGGCGATGTGATCGGCAAAGCCGGGAGTACCGGACTTTCGACCGGTCCGCATTTGCATTGGAGTATGTGGATCAACGGCGAGTACGTTGATCCGATGGAATGGACGCGGCGCGTGATTCCGTAGTCGTCAGTGAACAGTCAACAGTCAACAGTTTACTGTTCACTGTTCACTGTTCACTGTTGACTGAATGGAGAAGCAATGGAACTCAAAACCGTACGAATCGAAAATCCGGACAATCTAAATCTAATCCTGGGGCAATCGCATTTTGTCAAAACGGTCGAGGACATTCACGAGGCGTTGGTGAACGCGGTGCCGAACATCAAATTCGGCGTCGCGTTTTGCGAAGCGTCCGGGCATACGCTCGTGCGCGCGAGCGGCACCGATCCCGCACTCGTCGAACTCGCGAAGCAAAACGCGTTCGCGTTGAGTGCGGGTCATTCGTTCATCGTGTTTCTCGGCGCGGGATTTTTTCCGATCAATGTTTTGCGCGCGATCAAAAACGTCCCGGAGGTCGTCAACATTTTTTGTGCGACCGCGAACCCGGTCGAGGTGATCCTCGCGGAGACGGAACAAGGACGCGGCATTCTCGGTGTGATTGACGGCGCGAAATCCAAAGGCATCGAGGACGAACAAGGAGTCCAATGGCGCAAGGATTTGTTGAGAAAGTTCGGGTACAAACTCTAGCGCGTCCCGCGCGCGTGATCGCGCTCAGCGCGTTCGCGGTGTACACGCTCGGCATCGCGTACACGATTCTCTGTCACGTTTTGCGCGTGCCGCCGCCGCATTGGCTCGTGCAATTCGACACGTTCGCGTTTTTCGCGTTCGCACTCGCGCACGCGACCGAGCAGTTGGGTGCGCGCGCGACGTTCGTTTTTCTCGCGCTCACGTTCGCGATCAGTTTCGCGTTCGAGACGGTCGGCGTGTTGACCGGCGCGATTTACGGCGCGTACTATTACACGCATCGGCTCGGTTTGAAATTGGGCGTCGTGCCGATCATTATTCCGCTCGCGTGGTTTATGATGATGTACGCGTCGTACACCGTTGTCGCGATCATCGCGAGTGGCACGCGCCGCGTGTCGAGTGCGTGGCTCGCGTTGCTCGGCGCGCTCGCGATGACCGCGTGGGACTTGGGGATGGATCCGCAAATGGCGGCGGCGCAAATGTGGGTGTGGGTGGATGGCGGCGCGTACTTTGGTGTGCCGATCCAAAATTTCATCGGCTGGGTCGCGACAACGTTTTGCATCTTTTGGTTGTTTCAAATTTTCGCGCAACGGCAATCGCCGCGCGAATTAAAATTCGATAACGCGTTCGCATTGTTGCCGGTCGCGGCATACGCGATTCAAGGCGCGAGCACGGTCGCGATTGGAGTGATGAACAATCAACCGGAACCATCGCTCGTCGCGTTTTTCGCGATGGGTGCGTTTCTGTTCAGCGCGATCACGCGCGTCCTCGCGACGCGATAAACGAATGAAGGAACGGCGTCCGTCGGCTACACGCGAACAAAAAAACAGCCGCTTGAATTTAAGCGGCTGTTTTTTTGTGTGCTTTTGTTAGAACGGCAAGTCTTCGCCGGTCGGCGGTTCTTCGACGGCGGTTACGCCAGGTGCGGCGGCCGGTGCGCCTTCGCGTTTGCTTCCCAGGAATCGAACTGATTCTGCAAACACCTCGAACGAAGCGCGTGGCTTGCCTTCTTTGTCGGTCCAAACACGCGGGCTACCATTTTCGTCGGCTTGCAATCTACCCTCGACCAGGACTTGACGTCCTTTGGTCAAGTACTGATTGCATGCCTCGGCTTGTTTGCCGAACACATTTACGCGAAACCACGCGGTTTCCTCTTTTTGTTGTCCGTCGGCAGTCGTGTACTTGCGACTTGTTGCGACGGACAATTTAGTTACTGGCGTGCCTTGCGGGGTGTACCGCATCTCTGGGTCATTGCCCAGATTCCCGACCAGAACTAATTTTTGATACATTTTTTCCTCCTTCGGAATGTGAACTACTGACCGGGGTCAACGTGCTTTATTGAACGTGAGTATACCACACATTTGTTCTATCTGCAAATTTAATCGCGACGCGAATTTTTTTATGGGATTTTGCAAGCCGCGACTCGCAAGCAAATGTGCAAATGATTTGTCTCGATTTTCCGTTTGTGCTACAATACCCGCCGTTCGTCTCCCGCGCGAGTGCAAGGCGCGCGGGAGAATGTTTTCAGGAGGATTCAACTCGATGATTTTCAAGTCCATTTCATTTCTCACGCTCGCGCTGATCGCGATCGGTGTGAGCGCGTGCGGATCGCCGACCGCGCCGGTGGCAACGACCGCGCCAATTCCGCCGACCCAGGTTCCGCCAATAGCACAGCCAACGCTTCCACCGGCAACCGCGATCCCAACCGTAACGTTTACTCCAACGTTGACGCGCGTTCCGCCAACCGCGACGACAACCCCGACGCGCACGCTCACGCCAACGCCGAATCCAAAAACCACATTGCTCAACACGCTCAACGCGGCGATTCCATCCGTCAAAACGTATCGGGTGCGCGTCGTCGAAGAAGGACGTTTTATCGGCGTGGTTTTGCCGGATCGTTTTCAGGAACTCGAAAATGATTTTTTGATGAAGATCGGTCCCACGTTGTATCGCTATGATTTCGCCGGCACATTGCAGACATTCAATATGGCAACGCCGTTTTTTGATCGGACGAATTTGCTGTGGTGGCGCGATCGGCTCAACCAGGTTACGCAAGTTACCACACTGCCGCCGACGACGATTGATAAAGTGCCGTGTGTTGGCTTTGCCACGAATTTTGTGGTAACGCAAATCATTCCACCCAAAACTCCCGGACCCACGCCGCAAACGACACAGATCAATCAGCCGGTCAAAGTTTGGTTGGCGAGCGATGGCTTGCCGCGCCGCGTCGAAATGGGCGCGCCCACGCCGTTGACGATCAATTTTATGGATTACAACGAAGCGTTCGAAATCAACCCGCCGTAGAACAAGTTGCCAACTTGTTCCACATCTTCAAGGAGGCATATGCCAAATCCAAACAAGATTCACCCTGGTCTCGCTGAACAATTACGCGCGCGCGCGCTGACTGCCGGCGCGCAAACATTTCCGGTGATCGTCAAGTATCGCGCCGGCGCAAGTATGTCTGCCGCGATGACCGTGCCGGGTCTCTCCGCACCGCGTCGCCAATTTCGTTTGATTCCCGCGAGCGCGTTCGACGCGACCCAGGATGCGATCAACACATTGAGTGATCGCGATGATGTCGCAATGATTTGGCACGATGGCATCGCGCACGCGATTCTCAACGCGTCGGTGCCGCTGATCAATGCGCCGCAACTTTGGCAAAACAATCTCACCGGTATGGGCATTCGCGTCGCGGTCGTGGACACCGGGATTGATCCGAATCATCCCGACCTGGTCAATCGCGTCGCGGCAATTGCCGATTTTACCGGCGAAGGCGAGGGTGATGGGCATGGACACGGCACGCACGTTGCCGGGACGATTGGCGGAAACGGCGCGGCAAGCGGCGGATTGTACAAAGGCGTCGCGCCCGAGTGCGCGCTCTACGCCGCTAAGGTTTTGAATTCGCAAGGATCGGGTAGTTTCAGTTCGGTCGTTGCCGGGATCGAGTGGGCGGTTCAACAAAATGTGCATGTGATGAATTTGTCGTTGGGCGCGGACGGTTCGTGTGATGGCACGGACGCGATGTCCGAAGCATGCGATGCCGCAGTCGCGGCGGGTGTCATCGTTTGTGTCGCCGCGGGCAATGCAGGACCCGGCGCGTACACGGTCGGCTCGCCGGGATGGCAAAATATCAAAGACTGGTTAATGAACGCGGCGAAAAACCTGGGTTACGATCCGAACACGCAAGGACGCGGCCGCGCGGATGTGTTCGCCGCGTATAAACTCGGTTTGATTTCGATCACCAGCGTCAACCTGGAACCCGCGTCGCTCGGCTCGAATAAATTACTCAACGTGAGCATCACGGTTCGCAACAACAGCAACACGGCGCTTGTGACGCAAGGTCCAGAACCTGGTTTCATTTACGAGGAAGGCGATACATTTGTCTCGCGTGGATTCGCGGATCAAAAAGGCGCGTTCCGCGTCGCGCTTGATTTCGATGGACGCACGGGGCTCGATCATCCGTACCGCTGGGGCTTGGGCGCGCCACTGCAACCCGGCGAAACGCGCACAATCACCGGCGCGATTCGGCTCACGAGTGTTGGCGCGCGTAATTACTGGGGCGCGCTCGTCGAAGAACAAACGGTGTGGGTGCAAGATCGCGTTGGGGTGCAACTCATCACCGTTACGCCGGCGATTTCGCTTCTCAGCGCGACGTTCGCGCCGGCAACCGTCGAAGCCGGACAATTGTTGAGCGTGTTCATCACGATTCGCAACGATGGCGATGCGCCGGTGCCGACCCAAGGTCCCGATCCGAATTTCGCGTACGAAGAAGGCGACACATTTTACACGCGCGGTTTCCCGGATGTCGCGGGCAGTTATCGCGTCGCGGTAGATTTTGATGGACGATCCGGCGTGGATCATCCGTATCGTTGGGGCTTGGGCGCGCCGCTTCAACCCGGCGAAACGCGCACGATCACCGGCACGATCCGAGTCAAAACAACCGGCGCAAAAAGTTATTGGGCGGGTTTGGTGCAAGAACAAAAAGCGTGGATTCAAGATCGCATTGGCGTGACCGGGATCACGGTCACCGCGCCGAAACCCGGACCGCGCATCACAAACGTCGCGCTCGCGCCGGCATTGTTGAGCGTGGGCAATTATCTCACGGTCAGCATTACGGTGATGAACGATTCGAGCAGTGTGCTGGAAACGCAAGGACCCGAACCTGGTTTTATTTACGAAGAAGGCGATACGTTCGACGCGCGCGGCTTTGCGGCGCAAAGTGGCAAGCATCGCGTCGGCATTGATTTCGATGGACGCGTCGGACTCGATCACCCGTATCGGTGGGGATTCGGCACGCCGATGCAACCGGGCGAAACGCGCGTGATCTCCGGCGCGATTCACATGCGGAACGCGCAAACGCAAAATTACTGGGCGGGCTTGGTGCGCGAGTACGTCGCGTGGATTCAAGATCGCCAGGGCGCGCAGTTGATTGATGTCAAGCCGGGCATCACGATCACGGCGATTACTTTTTCGCCGACGACTGTTGGCGCGGGGCAGTTGCTGAATGTGAGCATCACGATTCGCAATGATAGCGCCGCGACATTGGCGACGCAAGGACCCGAACCAGGATTCGTGTACGCCGAAGGCGATACGTTCGCGAGTCGCGGTTTTCCGGCGGCGGCGGGCAACTATCGCGTCGGGATTGATTTCGACAATCGCACCGGCGTAGATCATCCGTATCGCTGGGGATTCGGAACGCCGATGCAACCCGGCGAAACGCGCACGATCACCGGCGCGATTCGATTGCAAAACGCGCAAACCCAAAATTACTGGGCGGGCTTGGTGCAAGAATTTATCGCGTGGCTTCAGGATCGGCAAGGCACGCAACAAATCACGGTGCAGTAATTGGGAATTGGAAGTTGGAATCTGGAAGTTGGAATCGCGCGATTCCAACTTCCAGATTCCAACTTCCAATTCCCAATTACGCGCGTCATTTCTTGTGCTATATTTGCGCCAACTTTTCAAGAGAGGGGCGACACTAATCAGCGACAAGGATTTCCGAATTAACCGACAGATTCGCGCGAAAGAGGTGCGGGTCATTGACGATGCCGGCAAGCAAGCCGGCGTGATGCAGACGTATGAGGCATTGCGCCTCGCGCAAGATCGTGACCTTGACCTGGTTGAAGTCGCGCCGAACGCGCAACCACCGGTCTGCCGCATTATTGATTTTGGCAAGTTTATGTACGAGCGCACGAAAAAAGAGCGCGAAGCCAAAAAAGGTCAAAAGCAGATCGAGATCAAAGAATTACGCATCCGCCCCAAATCGAATTGGTATCATACCGGGTTCAAGCTTAAGCGGGTGCGCGAATTTCTGAAAGACGGAAGCAAGATTCGAGTGCGCGTGGTCTTTCGCGCGCGTGAAGTGTCGCATCTGGGCATCGGGCGCGAAATTCTCGAAAAGGTCGCGGTGGAACTCGCGGATGCCGCGAGCATCGAGCAAGCCCCGATGATGGACGGCAAAAGCATGATGATGTTGCTTGTGCCGGGCCCAATGAAAGGCGGACCCGATGCGGCGCGCGCGATTGTCAAGGGCGCGCGGGTCGCCTTTGTTCCGCCTGGCGAAGCAGTGCCACCTCCTGCCGCCTAACCGATTCCGGGAAGGCGGTATTTTTACGCCAATGGAGCGGGAATGAATTGGCATGAACTTTCGGCAACGTCGCACTATCAAACTGCCGTCGCGATAGAAAACGAACTTGCCCAAGGACATATCCAGGACGCGCGCGATGGTATCGAGGAATTGGTTGAAGCATTGGGACGCGCAGACCGACGAGCATTACGCAGTCAATTGTTGCGGTTAATGGCTCACATTCTCAAATGGAAAAATCAACCGAACCTGCGGAGCCGGAGTTGGGTCGTCACGATCGCCAGCGCGCGATTAGAGATCGAAGAAATTTTAGAGGACGAACCAGGGCTTAAAGCGGAACTCGCAGAGCTGGTGAAAAAATTGGGCGCGGGCGCCGCGCACATCGCGAAAAAAGAAATGGGTCAATCACCTGCCAACGCGCAATTATCCTGGCAGGAAATTTTTGAAGACGAATACGATTTATAATTTAGAGAGGATCCCGTGCCAAAACTAAAAACCCACAAGGCCACATCCAAGCGATTCAAGATTACCGCGACCGGCAAAGTGATGCGGACGCATATCGGCAAATCGCACTTGCGCCGCCGCAAATCTAAACGCGCCAAACGCTCGTTCGACCGCCGCGTCGAAGTCACCAGCTCCCCGCGCGCGAAAAAGATCAAACACCTCGCGCCCACGCTGGGTCAGAAATAATTTCAAATTTCAGATTGCGGATTTCAGATTTTTCCAATTTGCAATCTGAAATTTGAAATCTGCAATCAAGGAGTTTTCCGATGGCTAGAGTCAAACGCGGCGTAACATCCCACGCCCGCCACAAAAAAGTATTGAAGCAAACTAAAGGTCAAGTGCATTCGCGCCGCTTGCTTTTCCGCCGCGCGAACGAAGCGTTACTGCACAGCAAGTACTATGCGACGGTCGGACGCAAAAAACGCAAAGACGATTTTCGCCGCTTGTGGATCGCGCGCATCAACGCCGCGGCGCGTCCGCTCGGATTGACGTACAGCAAATTGATCGCGGGCTTGAAAAAAGCCGGGATCGAATTAGATCGCAAAGCGCTCGCCGATCTCGCGGTGAACGACGACAAGGCATTTGCCAAGTTGGTCGCGACCGCGCAGGCGTAATCCAGTTTGCAAATTAACCCCAGAGCCAATGAGCCACCTGCGGACTCGTTGGCTCTTTGATTTTGTGCACGATTTAACGCGTCAGTCTGAGCGAAGCGAAGCATCTCATTTGCTTCGCTGTTCAGAAACTTGATGCCGGATTCGACGCTTTAGCGGGTGATCCGTTCGCGGAACAACCGCGTAAACGCTCGACTCCATTCGCAAGTTTCTGTCTGGACACACGCCACACGCGGCGGGATCTTCTCACGGCGGCAAATGAAAAATGATGATTACCAGTTTATCTAATTCCAAAATCAAGCACGTCCGCGCGCTCGCGCGCCGCAAAGAACGACACGCCGCGCGCCAATTTGTGATCGAAGGCGTGCGTCTGATCGAAGAAGCGATTGACGCCGGCGTCGTTCCCGCGTTTGCGCTGTTCACCGCGCAAACCGATCCGCGCGCGCGCGCTCTGCTCGAGCGCGTGCGCGCGAGTGCGCCGGACACGCTCGAGGTGAGCGACGCGGTGATGCACGAAATCGCGAGCACTGAAACGCCGCAAGGCATCCTCGCGGTTTTGCCGTTCATCGAACGCGCGTTGCCCGCGCAACCGCAATTCGTTTTGATTCTCGATTCAGTGCGCGATCCCGGCAATGTCGGGACGATTTTGCGTTCGGCGCGCGCCGCCGGCGTGGACGCGATTTTTTTCGCGCCGAACACCGCCGATCCGTACAACGATAAAGTTGTCCGCGCCGGGGTGGGCGCGCATTTTGCTGTGCCGTTGCGCGTCGCTTCCTGGCAAATGATCGCGGACGCGATCCGCCACATTCCGCGCGTTTATCTCGCGGACGCGCGCGGCGATCTTACGTTCACGCGCGCAGAGTGGGCGCGCCCGGTCGCGCTGATCGTCGGCGGCGAAGCGGAGGGTGCGAGCGATGCCGCGCAAAACAGCGCAACCGCGCGCGTCGCGATTCCGATGCGCGGCGGCGCGGAATCGCTCAACGCCGCGATGGCGGCGACGGTGCTGTTGTTTCAAGCCGCGCAGGGCTAAACACAAACCAGGTTTCTCCGAGAAACCTGGTTTGTGTTTTTTGAATCATTTCACAAAAAACGGCGCGAGCGCGCCCGCCAATCCGCCAAACACGCCGCAGACCGAACAGATCAACGGCACGACGACCGAGACAAGCGTCAAAAGCACAAACCCCCAAATCGCGATTTTGATACCGCGTTTAGTCGAAGGTGAAACCGCGACGTGCGTTTCGCGTAAATGTTCCGGGATGATGACCTGGTTTCCGCAGTACGGACACTTGACCTGGTTTTGATTCGGTTGCGGCGTGAGCGATCCACCGCACGATGGACAGTGGAAGAGATTTCCCTCTGGCATATTTTCTACCTCGACCGATTAGTTTGCGGAAAGCATTCTGAGCGGAGCAAAGCGCAGGCGAAGGATGCTTTGCCGCCACAGTACATTTTTCTTTCGCGCGCGTCAAGCCCTCGCGCTTGGGATTTTTCTCCCCAGATTTGCCGCGCAAAAACTTGTGGTATAATCACGTCGCGCTACACGATTCCACTTTGTGTTTTGAAATTTGTGGCGCGGGCATCGCTTTGCGTGCCTGCGCTGGCGGATTGAAAAGCCGCGCCACAAATTTCAAAACACCCGCGGAGATTGCTATGGACGATTCGTTCGCGCGCTATCGCCCGTATCTCGCGATGATGCTTCTCTTTATCATCGCACTCGCTGGCACGATTTTTTTACTGCGCCGCCCGGAACAACCGGTTATCGCGATCACCACCGCGACGCCCCGCGCGACTGCGACGCCGGTTTCGATCATCGTTGACGTGCGCGGCGCGATTGCGAAACCCGGCGTGTACACCTTGCCCGCCGGCAGTCGCGTGCAGGATGTGCTCGCGCTGGCGGGCGCGGTTACCGGCAACGCGGAAACGCGCGCGCTCAACCTCGCGCGCAAAGTGAACGACGGCGAGCAGTTGTACATTCCGACAATCGGCGAAGCGACACCCACGAGCGCGCCAGCCGCGAGTAAAACCACGCCGAGCACGATCCGATCGCCCGCCGGCAAAATCAACATCAACACCGCGACCATTGCGGAACTGGACATGCTTCCCGGCATCGGTCCCGCGATCGCGCAACGCATCATCGAGTATCGCGCGCAGCACGGCGCGTTTCAAAAATCCAAGATCTGAAAAATGTGCGCGGCATTGGCGACGCGCTGTTCGATCAAGTTAAAGACCTGGTTACGGTCGAATAATCGCGACGGAGGGGCGAAGCACGCTTCGCGTGAGCGTAGTCGAAGGATGCTTCGCCCCCACCACTGTTAATTTTTTTGGAGGCAGTATGAAAAATTTTTGGGGACTTGTTCTGCTCGCGCTTTTGCTTGCCGCGTGCGGCGAAAAAAATACGGCGACGCCTGGATCTGCCAACACACGCGCGCCAGTCGCGAACCCGACGCTTGCGCCGACCAAAGCATTGCCCGCGAATTCCGGCATCACGGTTACGAATGTGCAAACCGCGAAACAACCGAGCGGCGATATTCAAGTGACCGGCAACATCGCGACGCAAGACAACCTGGGTCTCGGACAAATTGATTTGGCGTATCCCGAAACGATGACGCTCGGCGATTCGCGCCGAATTGTTTTGCGCTTGACCCCGGCGAAACAACTCGTTTCGCTGACGCCCGCGCCCGCGCCGACCAACGTCGCCGGTAAACCAGGTTCAGTTTGGAATTTTGGCGGCAATCTGCAATTGTATCCGGTGATGATCGCGCAACTGCGCGCGCTCGCGTTCGACCTCACGCCGAAAGACGCGATCACGCGCACGCTCGACGGCACGAAAGAAATCGCGTGGGATTGGATCATTCGCGCGAATTCCGCCGGTCGCCATGATTTGTTTGTCGAAATTTCGATCCCGGTTGTTCGCAGTGGCGTCGCCACCGAAATCACCACCGACGTTTTGCAAAATGTTCCGCTCACGATCCAGGTCGTCGCCGCGCCCGTGCCCACGCCAACGCCCGCGCCAATTATTTCGCGCATCGGCGATTCGATCATCGCGAATTCCGGCGCGATCTTTGTCGCGTTAATTGGTTTGATCGGCACGCTGATCGGCATTTGGCTCAATGCGCGTTCCGATCAAGCCAAAGCCGCGAGCGATGCCGGGACGAAAAAATCGTAACGCGTTGATTTGTAGTGTGCGTGTCATCGTTGAAGCGATTACTACAAACGCGCGTGCGGAGGGATCGGTATGCAAAAAATTTTTGCCAGGTTCCTCGTTTTGATTTTTGCGGCGGCGTGCGCCGCGCCGCGTGCCGCGCCAAAACCAACTGCCGCGCCCGCCGCCGCGCCAACGAGCGCGCGGGCGACCCCCGCGCCCAGCGCGCGCACCGCGACCGCGCCGCCCGGTTCGCCGCAACCGACGCGCGCCGGGATCACCGTGAAAGATGTAACGCAAAAAAAGAATCCCGACGGCACGACGAATACCAGCGCGAATGTCGCGACGGAAAACCTGGGCATTGGACAAATCGAACTCGCCGCGCCGGACACGATGCTGTTCGATGAAACGCGTTCGATTCGGTTACGCCTTTCGCCCGCGCAACAACTCGTCGCGTTACCGACGATTTCTGCGCCGGCAAAAACACCGGACTTGCCAAACTTTACGTACCGCTTTGGCGGCAATGTTCAATTGTATCCGGTGATGTTCGCGGAATTGCGCGCGCTGAATTTTACAATGGATCAAAAAGGCGCGTTGCGGCGCAACCTTGAAGCGAATAAACCGGTCGAGTGGGTCTGGGTCATCAAGCCGCTGTCCGCGGGACGCCAGGAGCTTACGCTCGAACTCGCGATCCCGACGGTTGCGAATGGGATCGCGTCGGAAATGACGACGAACGTTTTGCAAAATTTACCAATCGTGATCCAGGTCGCCGCGCCGCCGACGCCGCAAGTGATCGCAACGCAACCCGCGCCATCGCTCGCGGATCGTTTGTGGGATTCGCTGATCGGCGAATTTGGCGCGTTGATCGTCGCGGCGGTGGGCGCGGTCGGCACATTCATCGGTTGGCTGATCAAATCGCGCGCGAAAAAATAAAAATGCCACCACACGAAAAAATTAGTAACTGCTCAGGTGTCATTGCGAGGAGGCGGTTTTTGCCGACGAAGCAATCCCCGCGTTGCAAATCCGGATCGACCAGGTCGGGGATTGCTTCGCAAAAACCGCTCGCAATGACATGGGCTGAGTAGTTACAAAAATTATGGAACTCGCAATCGGCATTGACGCGGGCGGCACACACACACGCGCGCGCATCGCGAACGCGCGCGGCGAAACGCTCGGCACCGGTGAAGCCGGCGCAGGCAATCCGCACGTCGCCGGGCGCGAATCCGCGCAACGCGAAATTCTCAACGCGATTCAACGCGCGCGCGCGGACGCTGGCATCCTGAGCGGAATGGAGCAAAGCGGAGTGCCGTCGAAGGATGCGCGTATCGCGGCGGTGTGTCTGGGAATGAGCGGCGTGGATCGCGCGGACGAACGCGCGGAATGGACGACCTGGGCGCGTGAACAGATCGCGCCGCGCGCGCGCGTGATTAACGATGGCGAAATTGTTTTGGCGGCGGGCACGCCGGACAATTGGGGCATCGCGGTGATCGCCGGAACCGGGTCGCTCGCGTGGGGCAAAACGCGGGAAGGTAAAATCGCGCGCGCGGGCGGCTGGGGTTATTTGATCGGCGACGATGGGAGCGCGTTCGAACTCGCGCGCGGCGGATTGCACGCGGCGGCGCAAGCCGCCGATGGACGCGGCGCGTCGACGCGATTACTGCGCGACATTCTCGCGTTTTGGAATTTGCGCGAGCCGCACGAATTGATCGCGCGCGTCTATCGTTCCGGTTTGAAACCGGGAGACCTCGCGCAATTGGCGAGCATCGTCGTGCGCGCCGCCGAGCAGGGCGACCCGGTTGCGTTTGGTCTCGTGATGAACGCGGGCGAAGCGTTGGCGATCACGATTCACGCG
Source organism: Chloroflexota bacterium (assembly GCA_016223105.1). Lineage (GTDB taxonomy): Bacteria > Chloroflexota > Anaerolineae > UBA4142 > UBA4142 > JACRPR01. Next base: position 29,172 of record JACRPR010000089.1, read on the forward strand.
GTCGCGCACAAATTGGAAATCGCGCACGAAACGATTCCGCTCGCGATGACCGGCGGCTTGGCGTTGAGCGCGCAAATGATTCGCGCACATCTGCTCGCGGCGGCAATGGTGCGCGATTTGAATCTCGCGCCGGTCGCGCTCGTCCACGAGCCGGTCACCGGCGCGGTGCGACTCGCGATCAATCTGATCCGCGAATAAAAAATGGAGATTGGATCAATTTTCGTAACCGTTCAGGTGTCATTGCGAGGAGCGTTTTTTGCGACGAAGCAATCTCCGCGCGACAATTCCGGAACGACAATGTTGGGGATTGCTTCGCAAAAACCGCTCGCAATGACAGGTTGGGCTGAACGGGTACCAATTTTCAACCACAGATCATACAGATTTCACGAATTGAAAAACAAAATCTACGTAATCTGTGCAATCGGTGGATGATCTGGAGTCGAGCGTTTACGCGGTTGTTCGCCCGGACAAGTCACCCGCCAAAGCCAATTGCCCTGAGCGAAGCCGAAGGGGTCGAATCCAATCTCTCAATCTCTCAATCTCCAATCTCCAACATCCAGGAATAAAAATGACCAGCATTTTGCTCAACGAAATTCAGGAACAGGGCGACGCGCTCGCGCGCTTGCTCGCGGAAGAATCCGCGAACGTCGAGCGCATCGCGGAAAAAATTCGCGCGCGCAACATTCAGTACATCACGATTGCCGCGCGCGGCGCATCCGACAACGCGGCGACGTACGGCAAATATGTATTCGCGTCATTCAATCGTTTGCCGGTCGCGCTCGCGACGCCATCGCTTTACACGTTGTATCAAACGCCGCCGCGTCTTGCGGGCTCGCTCGTGATCGGCATTTCGCAATCCGGCGAAGCGCCGGATATTCTCGCGGTTTTGCAAGAAGCGAAACGCCAAAATGTGCCGACGCTCGCGATCACAAATTTTGCCGATTCACCGTTCGCGCAAATTGCCGACGATGTGATTTTGCAACACGCGGGCGCGGAGAAAACGATTGCCGCGACGAAAACGTACACGACGCAACTGCTCGCGCTCGCGCTCTTGTCCGCGTCGCTCGCGCAAGATCGCGACCGCCGGCGCGAACTCGACGCGGTGCCGCACGCGGTCACGCGCGCGTGCGCGGTGGATTTCGCGGCGGAGCATATCGCGGCGCGCTGGCGCGAAGCGCGCGCCGCGCTCGTGATCGGTCGCGGTTTCAATTACGCGACCGCGTTCGAAGTCGCGCTGAAATTCAAAGAGCTCGCGTACGTGCTGGCGGAGCCATTTTCCTCCGCCGATTTTTTGCACGGACCGATCGCGGTGGTGCAAGACGGTTTTCCGGTGATCGTGATCGCGCCGCGCGGGTTGGTGTGCGATGATCTCGTCAACACCGCGCGGCAATTGCAGAGCAAAGGCGCGGACGTGGTGATGATTTCGGACGCGGCGCACGCGCTTGCGCTGGGCGACTCATCGCTGGCATTGAGTGAATCGCTCCCCGAATGGCTCTCGCCGATTCACGCGGTTGTGCCGGGACAATTGCTGGCGTATCACCTGACGCGCGCGAAAGGGTACGATCCCGATCATCCGCGCGGCTTGACCAAAGTTACGCGCACGTTGTAAAAAAATTCCCTAACCCTACTTGCGCCTCAAATTAAAAAAGCGTATAATCCGCGCCACAATCTTTTCCGCGTTATTTGTTCTACCGATTATCAAGCAAATTGGAGTTGGAGTGACGCCGCTCTATTATCTTGCCGAAATGACGTGGCGCCAAGTCGCCGCACTTGCCCAGCGCACGAACCTCGCACTGGTGCCGTGCGGCGCGACCGAAGCGCACGGTCCGCATCTCCCCTTGCAGACCGATGTGATTATCGCGCAAGGCGCGTGTCGTCGCGCGGCGGCACAACTCGCGCGCGAAGAAATTTTTTGCGCGATGGCTCCCCCGTTCGCGTACGCCGTGACGAATTTTGGCATGCCGTTCGCCGGCACTATTTCGATCCCCGAATCCACGCTCACGCAATTGGTCGTCTCCGTTTGTGAATCGCTCGCCACGCACGGTTTCACGCGCATTGTGTTTTCGAATCATCATCTCGAACCGGCAAATTTCAACGCGATCAAAACCGGCGCGCGCCAGGTGAACGAATCGAATCGCGCGCGCGTCGCGGTGCCGGATGTGCGCGACGCGCGTTGGGCGGCGACGCTCACCGAGGAATTTCGTGCCGGATCGCGGCACGCCGGATCGTACGAAACTTCGCTCGTGATGGCGGAACGTCCCGACCTGGTGCGCGAAGATCAACGGCGCGATTTGCAACCGGTGTGGATCGATCTGCCGCAAAAAATTCGCGACGGCGCGCGTTCGTTCAAAGATGCCGGGAGCGACCTGGCGTACTTTGGCGATCCGGCAAAAGCATCGGTCGAAGAGGGCGAAAAAATTTTCGACGCGCTCGCTCTGATGTTGGTAGCGACGGTTAAAGAATTGATGCGCGAGTAAAAATTGCGCGTCGCGAAAGGAGGAACGCAAGAAAAAATTCGGTTGTGGCTGAATGGCAAATGATGGAGTCGAGCGTTTACGCGGTTGTTCGTTTGACCGACAACCCGCTAAAGCGTCGAGTCCGGTCGCGTCTTAGCCACCGCCAAAAATTCGACGTCCGCTTTTGATCTAGTCATCCAATTTTTTTCCAACTGAAGGAGGAGGAGAAAATGAGTCAGTCCAATCAACTTACCCGCCGCGAATTTTTGAAACTCGCGGGTGTTACTGCCGCCGCCGCGACCATCGGGATGCCGTTCCTGAGTAGTTGCGCGAGCGCGCCGAGCGCGCCGGTCAAAATCGGCGTTCTGCTTCCGTACTCGGACATTTACGCCGGGCTGGGCGAAAGCATCACCGCCGCGATGGAAATGGCGGTCGAAGAAGCCGGCGGTTCCGCGGGCGGGCGCAAGATCACCTTCATCAAAGAAGACGAAGGCGCGACGGTTGATCCCGCCGTGCAAAAAGCGAAAAAGTTGGTCGAGCAAGACGAGGTCGCGTTCGTGACCGGCATCGTCAGTTCCGGCGTGCTCGCCGGGTTGCGCGATTATTTCCACAACAATAAAAAATTGTTGATCTGTTCGAACGCCGGTGCGAATGCGTTGAGCCGCGCCGCGAAAACGCCGTACATTTGGCGCACCTCGTTTACGAACTGGATGCCGAATTGGCCCGTCGGAACCTGGGCGGCGAAAACCGTCGGCAAGAAAGCATTCCTCAGCGTGCCGGATTACGGCGCGGGCAACGACACCATCGCCTCGTTCAAAAATTCATTCGAAGCCGCGGGCGGCACGATTATGCAAATTCAAAAAACGCCGTTCCCGAATATGGGTGATCCCGCGCCGTTCATCACCGAAATTCAAAAAGCCGCGCCCGATTTTCTGTACTGCTTTTATTCCGGTGGCGCGGCGGTAACGTTCCTCAAAGCGTGGGGGCAATTCGGTCTCGCCGGCAAAATTCCGCTCCTCGGTTCCGGCTTTATGGTCGAAGAAGATGTGATGCCCGCGCTCGGCGAAACCGCGCTCGGCGTCAAGACCGGTTTGCACTGGGCGTACGGTCTCGAAAATGACGAGAACAAGAAATTCAAAGACGCGTACAAGAAAAAGACCGGCAAGGACGCGAATGTGTTCGCGGTCGCGGGGTATGACACCGGCAAATTGATCGTCGAGATGTTGAACAAACTCAACGGCGACACGAGCAACGTGGACAAGCTGATCGAAACGATGAGCGCGATTTCGTTCAAGAGTCCGCGCGGCGCGTTCGCGCTCGACAAGAATTCGCAAGCGCCCAAACAAAAAATTTATCTGCGCGAAGTGAAAAAAGGCGCGGATGGAATTCACAACGTCGTCGTCGCCGACCTCGGCGACATTGTTGACCCGGGCGATAATTCGAAAGGGTAAGAATTAGAAGTTGGAGGTTGGATGTTAGAGGTCGGAATCTCACTTCCAACCTCCAACGTCCAACTTCCAACTTCCAATCCCCAAATTCCAAAATGGAAAATTTACTCATCCAATTACTCAACGGTCTCGTTTCCGGGATGTTGCTGTTTATTCTCGCCGCGGGTCTGTCGCTGATTTTCGGTTTGATGGATGTGATCGCGCTGACCCACGGCGCGTTTTATTTGCTCGGCGGTTACATCGGTTTGTCGCTCGTGCGCGGCTTGGATAATTTTTGGCTCGCGCTGATCTTTGCACCGTTGATCGTCGGCGCGATTGGACTCGTCCTCGAATACTTTTTCATTCGCCGCTTGTACGGACGCGCGCGCCATCTCGACCAGGTCTTGTTCACGTTCGGCGTCGCGCTGATCACGATTGATCTGACGCGCGCGCAGTGGGGCGCGTACGTCGAAAGCATGTCGCCGCCCGCGCAACTCGCCGGGCAATTCCGAATTTTTACAACCGAGTTTCCGATTTATCGTTTGGCATTGCTCGCGTTCGGCGTTCTGCTCGCGATCGCGTTGTGGTTGATCATCAATCGTACGCGCCTCGGCGCGATGGTGCGCGCGGGCGTCTCCGATTCCGAAATGGTGAGCGGACTCGGCATCAACATTCACGCGATTTTCGCGAGCGTGTTCGCGTTCGGATGCGCGCTCGCCGGGCTCGCCGGCGTTGTCGGCGCGCCGATCCTCAGTTTGTATCCGGGACTTGACTCGGATATTTTGATTCTCGCGCTCGTCGTCGTCGTGGTCGGCGGACTCGGCACGTTGGAAGGCGCGTTTTTCGGAAGCATCTTGATCGGACTCGCGGACACATTCGGCAAAGCATTCGTCCCCGAGTTCGCGCGCTCTATCATTTTCGCGGTGATGGCGGCGGTGTTGTTGATTCGTCCCGCCGGACTTTTCGGACTCAAGGGGGCGGATTAAATGGCAACGCTCCTCGCACGCTGGGCAAGCGCGCGCGTGTTCTTTGCGCGACATCCGCGCGTTTTGCCCGCGCTCGTGTTGATCCTCGCGATCATTTATCCGTTCGTCGTCCGCATTTTTTTTATTTCACTCGCGATTGAAGTATTGATCTTTGCACTGTTCGCGATGAGTCTCGATTTGCTCCTGGGTTACACCGGCTTGACCTCGTTCGGACACGCCGCGTATTTTGGCTTGGGCGCGTACACGCTCGCGTACATCAGTAGCACGCGCGATATCGCGTTAAATCTGACGAACAATTTGCTCGTTACGATGCCCGCCGTCATTATCGTTTGCGCGCTCGCGGCGTTGGCGATTGGATTTCTCGCGCTCCGCACGCGCGGGATTTATTATTTGATGGTAACGCTCGCGTTCGGACAAATGTTGCACAGCGTCGCGCTCAGTTTCAGTCGTGTGACCGGCGGATCGGATGGACTCGCCGGCGTGCCACGACCGTCTATCGGCATCGGACCGCTCGTGTACAATTTCGATTCGCGCGAGAGCATTTATTTTCTCGTGCTCGCGTTTCTTGTCTTTTCGTTTTGGATTTTGCACCGCATCGTCAACAGTCCGTTCGGTTTGACCTTGCGCGGCATTCGCGAGAACGAAGCGCGTTTGCGCGCGCTCGGCTATAACACGTTTCGCTACAAAATGGCGGCGTCGGTTGTCGCCGGAATTTTTGCCGGGATTGCCGGCGCGTTGTTGGCGGCGTACTTGAGCATCGCGTCGCCGGATAATTTGTACTGGACGACGTCCGGGTACGCGATGATTATGCTGATCGTCGGCGGCTCCGGCACATTGACCGGTCCCATTTACGGCGCGGCTACGGTGCGTCTTTTGCGAAATTTCATCAGCACGGCGACTGATCGTTGGGAAACGATGCTGGGTTTGGTGTTTATCCTGGTCGTGATTTTCGCGCCGCGCGGCATTATGGGTCTCATCCATCGCGCAGACAAAATCCGCGAATAACGCGAATTTCGCCAAAGATTCCCACGGATATAAAAGAACACGGATAAAAATAAAAAATATCCGTGTTCCCTTGCATCAGTGGGGAAAATGATTTGGCGCGGAACTTGCAAAGGAAAGAACTCACCGAAGGCAATTTTTCAATGAGCAAACTACACGTCGAAAAGATTCGCAAGAACTGGGGCGGGCTTGCCGCGCTCGCGGGGGTGTCGCTTCAAGTCGAACCCGGCGCGCGGCAGGCGATCATCGGACCGAACGGCGCGGGCAAAAGCACACTGTTCAACATCATCGCCGGTGAAATTGCGCCGACCGCCGGGAAAATTTTTTTGAACGATCAAGACGTTACCGCTCTGCCGGTGCACGCGCGCGCAAACCTGGGATTGGGGCATACGTTCCAGCGCAATAATTTGTTTATGGGCTTGACCGTGTTGGAAAATGTTTTGCTCGCGGTGCAACATCATCGCAAAAGCGCGACGCAATGGTTCACGCCCGCGCGCGCGTTCGCGCCCACCGTTACTGAAAGCGAGCAACTGCTCGAACGCGTCGGACTCGCGGACGTGCGCGATAAAAGCGTGAACGTGTTGGCGTACGGACAACAACGCGCGCTCGAAATCGCGCTCGCGCTCGCGGGCGAACCGAGTGTGCTTTTGCTCGATGAGCCGACCGCCGGGATGTCGCCCGCCGAAACGCACGAGATCACACGCCTGGTCGAAACGCTTCCGCGCACGCTGACGATTTTGATCGTCGAGCACGATATGGATGTCGTGTTCACGATTGCGGATCGCATCACGGTTTTGCATTACGGGCAAGTGATCGCGGAAGGCACGGCGGAACAAGTGAAAACCGATCCGCGCGTGTTGGAAGTGTATCTCGGCGTCGCGGATGCGGAACGCAGTAAAAATTTCTTGTCAGAGTTAGGATAAAAAATAATGATCGCGAAATCCATCAGCGCGCGTGTGCATTACGCGTGGATCGTCGTCGGCATCACCTTCCTGGTTTTGCTCGTCGCCGCGGGCGTGCGAACCGCGCCCCAGGTTTTGATCAAACCGCTCGAACAAGAATTTGGTTGGACGCGTTCGAGCATTTCGTTCGCGATTGCCGTGAGCATTTTGTGGTTCGGTCTCGGCGGACCGCTCGCGGGATCGCTCGTCGCGCGCTTTGGTTTGCGCCGCGCCATGATCGGCGGACTCGTGCTGATCGTGATCGGACTCGGCGCGCTGTTGAGCATCAACGCGCTGTGGCAGTTGCATTTGTTTTGGGGCGTACTGGTCGGCATCGGCACCGGCGCGCTCGCGAATGTGCTGGGCGCGATTGTCGCGCAACGTTGGTTCACCACACATCGCGGACTCGTCGTTGGAATGATGGGCGCGGCGTCCGCCGCCGGGCAGTTGATCTTTTTGCCCGCGTTGATCGCGTTCACAACGTTGGGCGGTTGGCGCGGCGCGATGCAAATTATCGCGCTCGCGGTCGCGGCAAGCGTGATCCCGGTTCTGTGGCTAATGCGCGAATTTCCGCGCGACCTGGGTTTGCGCGCGTACGGCGATGACGGAACGCGCGCCGCGCAAACTAATCAAGCCGATGACGCGCGCCACACCTCGCTCGCGGATGCCGCGCGCACGCTGGATGTTTGGTTGCTCGCCGGCAGTTTTTTCGTGTGCGGTTACACGACGAACGGATTGATCGGCACGCATTTGTTGCCGCACGCGATTGAACACGGTTTCGATAGCGCGTCTGCGGCGAACGCGATTGTGTTGATGGGGCTGATGAACATTGTCGGCACGTTGACCTCGGGCTGGTTGAGTGATCGGTACGACAATCGAATGTTGCTCGCGGTGTACTATTCGTTCCGCGCGGCTTCGATTGCCGCGTTGCCGTTCATCTCGGATATGTCGGGGCTATTGATTTTCGCGTTCGTGTACGGACTCGATTGGATCGCGACCGTGCCGCCGACGATCAACCTGACCGCGCAAAGATTTGGACGCGCGTCGGTCGGCGTGTTGTACGGTTGGATTTTCTTTTCGCATATGGTCGGCGCGGCAGTTGCGGCGTACATCGGCGGCGTCATCCGCGATACGTTCGGCGATTACACAGTCGCGTTCTTTTCCGCCGCCGCGCTCGGCTTCATCGCCGCCGGATTTTCGATGACGATCAAACGCGTGCGCGCGGTGGCGGTTGAGGGGTAACCATTGCCCATCGGAAGTGTTTTTCGGTGGTGGTGATAGTACTACAAACAAAGATTCTGTCCTTGCTTGAATGGCATATAGAGGTAAGGAAGTGACAATCCCAAATCCCGAATTATGGGATCGCGACTGGGAATTTTTCTTTAGATCTGCCGATCTGATGTGGGCAAAGGTTGGGAATCACCCAAAAGTATTCCTGCGAAGATCTAATTATTATAATGCATTAGGTGACATTGCACATGGGTGCAGTGGGATTGAATCCAAACGCTTCAGCACTGACTTGGAACCGATAAGTAATTTGGTTGCTGAGAGATGGTGTCAATTATTCGACGCATGGATTGAAAGACCAGACGCGTTCGTGTTCGAAGACGGCTTTGCGGCTCTATTTCTAATCCGCATTCTTTGGGCAAATCAGAAGGTTTTATTGCGCGGACATTACGATAGTCGTTGGACACTTACCTCAAGCCTGTCTCGCGCACGACAAAAAGGTGTTGAGTTTGTTGCACAGGAGAATAAGAGAGCAGAACGCTTTGTGCGCGAAACCAATATTCTTGATATTGTGCGGTCTGCATATCCAAAAGGAGTACCTGATGCACATCAACAGGCAATGTTACAACATTATGGATTTCCTACGAACTTGATTGACTGTACCTTTTCGTATGACATTGCCTTATATTTTGCAGAGGGAGCTTATGACTACCTACCGGCACCTGTCCCCAAAGCAAAAGATGGGGCTATTTATGCGTTTCCCACAAATTCCATCCCGAAGAGTTCGGTCATAATTACGATTCATCCAGCAATAATGCGACCATCTCTTCAGCGTGGGGCATTTATTTTTGGTTTGTCCGCCAATGAACTTCCAAGACTCGAAAAGTTCAAGTTTGTGTTCAAACATCAATCACTACCCATTTGGAATGGCATCGGCTCAATCCACTTTGCCGCACCAATTGGATTGAGCAAATACCTTTTTCCGGTTTCCGATCCCCTGGATTCAATTGCAGGATCACCCCGGGAAACTCGCTTTTCAGACACACCTGCCGGTATTTGGCTTTCAGAGATCATAAACAATTGCCTCACAGATCTACCGGATGAAGGGAGTTCTGTTGACTTTAAGCTCCTCAGTCAGATGGTCGAAGGAGAACCACGTTATGCATTGCTAGCCATTGAGATATTGGCTAATGAGTTGAGTTTGAATCTTCGGGGGATGGCAGTTTCTGAGGCTACTGGTCTTGATAAGACCTGGCGACATTTGTTAGGACTGATCTTTATTGCATATAGCAGCATATCGCAAGGATTTGCCGCTGACTGGATGGCTCTGAAGATGTCTTCTCAAAAGAAAGTCGGCTGAATCCGATTTTTCAAGAATTGGGGAGTAGCATAATTTAACCATGTTTCAAGTCAGCAACATCCGCACCTGTTCCGGCAATAATTGCATCTCGCAACGCGTCTCCCTACTCGTCGAACCGCGCGAAGCAGAGTTGACCACCGCTCAACTTGGCGATAGAATTCGCGTGTGAGAAATTTTCCCATTCCGCGATTAGATCAAAATCCGCAGTTGCACGATTATTTGCTCAAGTATTGCCGATTGTCGTGCTCGGGGTTCAACACGCAGATTCGTCTCGCATAACAAGAGGTTGCAATGAATCAATATACGCGTTCGGCATTGGTCATCGCCGGAGGACTGGGTTTGCTCCTGATGGTAGGATTTTTGCTTGAACTACCTTTTGTGACCAACCTGTTTCCCTGGCAGAGTAGCCGCTTGTCGAACATTTTCATCGCTTCGATTTTGGCGGCATCCAGCATCCCGGTTATTTGGATCGGATTGTCCGGCGAAGCGGCGGCGGCGGTCGGCGGCGCGCTTGACTTTGGATTGATGTACACCGGCATCGGCGTTTTCACATTGCAACTTTACGCGCAAGATTCCAGTCGCGTGCCGATGCTGATCTTTGGGCTGGGGTCTTTCGCGTCGGTCGCGCTGTGCATTTTCCTTTTCTTCTGGGCGCGCCGTTTTCCATTTCGCGATCAACGCGCGATGCCGCGCGTGGTCAGATTGTCCTTCGCGGTGTTCGCGCTGGTTCTGATCGGCGTGGGCGGCGCGATGGCGCTCAAGACGCCGAACATTTTTCCGTGGGCGATTAGCGCGGAGGTGTCGGTCATTTACGGTTGGATTTTTTTGGGCGCGGCGTGTTATTTTCTGTACGCGATTTTCAATCCGCAATGGGACAATGCGCGCGGACAGTTGCTGGGTTTTCTTGCCTACGACCTGGTGCTGATCATTCCCTTTCTCGCGCACTTTGCAAACGTCAGACCTGAGCAATGGTTCAATCTCGCGTTTTACATCGCCGTGTTGATCTATAGCGGCGGGCTGGCGATCTATTATCTTTTCGTGAACCCGGCGACACGGTTTACGAAATTGGATTGACGCGCGGCGCGCTGGTCCGGCTAAAGCAAGTATTCGGAATGTTAAATGAATTTTCGCGCCGCGCCGTTTTGAAATTGGCCGGCGTTGTCTCGACCGGGATCGCACTCGCGGCGTGCGGGATCAAACCGACCGATCTCGAAATCGTCCAGCCCGCGCATCCAAACCAGGACGCGTTCGCGCAATACGCGTTCGAAATGCGGCGCATCGCGATCGAGCGCGGCGACCAGGCGTACGGCGCGATCATCGTCAAAGACAATCGCGTCGTTGGGTTGGGTCCGAGTCGCGTTGTCGTCAATCGCGATGCAACCGCGCACGCGGAAATGGAAGCGCTTCGCGACGCGTCGCGACGGTTGGGCGCGGCGGATTTGAGCGGATGCGCGATGTATTCAACCGCGCGCCCGTGCCGCATGTGCGAGACCGCGGCGTATTGGGCGCACATCGCGAAAATGATTTACGGCGCAAACGCGACCGACGCCGGTGCGCCACAGTACTGCGCGTGAAATCAAGTTGCTAAAATTTTTTTGGCTGAGCGCGATCGTGCTCGCCGCGTGCGCGACAATTCCGCCGACCGCAACGCCCGATGCGCCAGCGATGAACGATCAACTAATCCAAGCCGCCGAGCGCGGCGACACGCAGACGGTTATGCAATTGCAAACTGCCGGCGCGAACATCAACGCGCGCGATGCGCGCGGACGCACGCCGGTGATGGCGGCGACGCATCGCAACCAGGTCGAGACCGTGCGCGCGTTACTGCAAGCCGGGGCGGATGTCAACATTCGCGACCAGCAGTTGGATAATCCATTTCTCTATGCCGGTGCGGAAGGTCTCTTGGAAATTTTGCAACTGTGCATCGCGGCGCGTGCGGACACGCAATTGACGAATCGTTTCGGCGGCACGGCGTTGATTCCCGCGGCGGAACGCGGGCACGTCGCGGTCGTGAACGAATTGTTGACGCGCACCGATGTAGATGTGAATCACGTCAACAACCTGGGTTGGACGGCTCTGCTCGAAGCGATTGTGCTGAGCGATGGCGGAGTCAAGCATCAACAAATTGTGCAGATGTTGATTGACCACAAGGCGAATGTGATGATTGCGGACAAGCACGGCGTAACGCCGCTCGAACACGCGCGGCGACGCGGGTTCACCGCGATCGCGCAAATTTTAGAACGCGCGGGCGCGCGCTGATTATCCCGGCGAATTTTGAAAGGCAAGTTCAATGCTCACGCTCAACGACATTCACACCTATTACGGCGACAGTTACATTTTGCAAGGCGTTTCTCTGCAAGTGAATCCGGGCGAGGTCGTGTGTTTACTCGGGCGCAACGGCGCGGGCAAGACGACGACGATTCGGAGCATTATCGGTTTTTCGCCGCCGCGCGCCGGAAAAATTATTTTCAACACGCGCGAGATTACGCGCTTGCCCGCGCATCGCATTGCGCGCGCGGGGATTGGCTTGGTGCCGCAAGGGCGCGGCGTTTTTCCGACGCTGACCGTGCGCGAAAATTTATTGCTCGCGGCGCGCAACCCGGCGTCCTTCGACTCTCGCTCAGGACGCGGCTGGGATTTGAATGCGGTGTACGCGCAATTGCCGCGCCTGCGCGAGCGCGAACATCATCACGGCAACGAACTTTCCGGCGGCGAGCAACAAATGCTCGCGATTGGGCGCGCGCTTATGACCAACCCCGAACTCTTGTTGATGGACGAACCAACCGAAGGACTCGCGCCATTGATCGTGCGCGAGATTGCGCGCCTCTTGCTCGAACTCAAACGGAAAAAGCAATCCATCCTGCTCGTCGAACAAAGTTTGCCGCTCGCGCTCGAACTCGCGGACCGGATTTACGTGATGAGCAAAGGGCGCATCGTGTTCGAGGGCTCGCCCCGCGCCTTGTTCGAGAATGAAGACGTCAAAAAACAATACCTGGGATTCTGAATGTGGCGCGGGCGGCTCGCCCGCAATGAGTTA
>JACRPR010000089.1:41614-50630 GCA_016223105.1 Chloroflexota bacterium
CCAGCCAAAACCGTCTTGATGTAGAATTGTGCCTACAGAACAGCGTTCGGAATAGCGAACGACCCTTTCCGTCATTCTGAGCGAAGCGAAGAATCTCCCGTGTAGTGCGCGAGACCCTTCGCTTCGCTCAGGGTGACAGATGAATTGGAGGAATTGTGAGCGATCCATTTGTTACCCTCAGCCGCGATAACGCGGTGGGCATTCTCACGTTGAACCGTCCGCCCGCCAATAGTTACAATCTCGATTTCGTGCGCGATCTCGGCGCGGCGATTGACGCGGTGGCGCGCGACGATGCGATCCGCGTCGTCATCATCAAAAGCGCATCCGAAAAATTTTTCTGCGCGGGCGCGGACGTGAAATTTTTTAGCGAAAATTCCCAGGACGCGAATATGCAAATGATTCGCGCCGAACACGATACGCTCGAAAAAATCGAACGCATCCCGAAAATTTTTATCGCGATGATCGGCGGGCACGCTCTCGGCGGCGGTCTCGAAATCGCGCTCGCGTGCGATTTACGATTTGCCGGCGACGGCGATTTCAAACTCGGCTTGCCCGAAGTTACGCTCGGCGTTTTGCCGGGCAACGGCGGCACGCAACGCTTGTCGCGTCTGATCGGCGCAAGCCGCGGGCTCGATCTGATGATCACCGGGCGCGCGGTCGCGCCAAGCGAAGCGCACGCGCTCGGCATCGTCAATCAAATTTTTCCGCACGCTGACCTCGCGACGAAAACGCTCGAGTACGCGCACAACCTCGCGCGCGGCGCGACGTACTCGATGGGACGCATCAAACTCGCGGTGAATGAAGGTTTGCAAATGCCATTGCACGATGGACTCGCGCACGAACGCAAACTGACCGAGCAAGTTTTTGAAAGCGCAGATGGTCGCGAAGGCATTCGCGCGTTTGTTGAAAAACGCAAACCGGTTTTCACCGGCACAAAGGAACACGGATAAATGAAAAAAGGATTAGAAATATCCGTGTTCTCTTGTATCCGTGGGGAAAAATTTCGTTCGCGCAAGAATTGGCGAAGGTATTGCATTTACCACTACGTAAATAGTAAGTGGGTGGAGTGTTGTGATGAGCCACCTAACCGAAGCCGCGTTGCAAGACCGGCTCGCGCATAAACAGTTGGTCGAAAACGAATCGCATATGACGGCGCAATACAAGGATGATTTGATTCGCATCCTCACCGTCTCCGCCGATACCGAACTCGTCAGCGCGCCGGCGTACTACAACGCCGCGCGCCGCGCGCCCTCGGTCAACGCGATGATCTCCGCGCTCGCGATCATTCAAGACGAAATGGGACACGCGCACATCGCGTATCGTTTGCTTCAAGACCTGGGTGTGGACAAAGAGGAAATGATTTATCGCCGCGCCGCGCGCCAATTCAAATATCCGTACGCGTTCGATGTGCCGCTCGAAACCTGGGAAGAGTTGGTCGTCGCGAACGCGTTTTATGATCGCGCCGGGATCACATTGCTCGGCGATGTGTATCGCTCGACTTCGTACGGACCCTGGAAACGCGCGCTCGTCAAAGTGGACAAGGAAGAAACGTTTCATTTGCGCCACGGCGAAATTTGGATGCGCCGACTCGTCCAAGAACCGGGCGGACGCGAACGTTTGCAACGCGCGATTGATTGGATGTTTCTGCTCACGGTCGAGTGGTTTGGTTTGCCGGACGATTTGAAAAAACATACCGGGCAACTCGATTACGGACTCAAGGGCAGTTCGAACGACACGCTCCGACAGGTTTGGATGAAGACCGCGGTGCCGTTGTGCGAAGAACTTGGCTTGCAAGTGCCGGCAAAATGGAATGACGCGACGCAAAAATTCGACATCACTTGTCCGTTCCCCGCGACGTTTGACGCGCCGAATAAACGTTGGAAATTGGAACAGGGCGCGATCACCTGGGACGAGGTGATGAAACGCTGGAAAATGCGCGGTCCGATGAACGAGTACTATGTCGAACGGATTCAGCGCGGCTATAAGGCGATGAGCGGATGAGCGCCGATGGTCTGTGGCGCGCGCTCGGCGAAGTGAACGATCCCGAATTTCCGATGAGCATCGTTGACCTGGGATTGGTGTATGGCGTCGCGCTCGAAAATGATTGCGCGCAAATCAAACTCACGTTTACCGCGATGGGTTGTCCCGCGATGGAAATGATTCTCGACGACGTGCGCGCGCGATTATTGCAAGAGCCGGGCGTGCGCGATGTGCAAATCGAAATCGTGTGGGATCCGCCGTGGAATAAATCACATCTGACGGAACACGGACGCGAGTTGCTCCAGTCCTGGGGCATTGCGGTGTGATGTGTCATTGCGAGCGAAGCGAAGCAATCCCCAATGCATTTGCGGAGATTGCTTCGTCGGCAAAAACCGCCTCCTCGCAATGACAGATGAAACATTATGAACAAACCGAACGACACAAAAATTTACGAAGTGTTTGCGCGCTTTAAATACGACGAGCCATTGCATCACGTCGGCACGGTGACCGCGCCCGATGATGAACTCGCCAAGGTGTACGCGTTCAACACGTACAACGAATGGCAATGGATCGAAATGATCGCCGTGCCACGCGCGGCGGTTGTGCGCGTGATTGATCCGGCGTGAGATAACAGATGACAGACGACAGACAACAGACAACAGACATCTTGGACCCCAAACAATTTTCCGATCCAACGCGCCGCGCGCTCGCGGATTTTATTCTCGCGCTCGCGGACACGAAACGGATGCTCGGCATTCGTTACGCCGAGTGGTGCGACAGCGCACCCGCGCTCGAAGCCGCCGTCGCCGCATCCGCGATGGCGCAGGACGAACTCGGTCATTCGCGCGCGCTGTTGCCTCTGCTCAAAGATTTTCCCGATGTTGATCCGGGGATTCCCGATGAAGCGCCGCGTGAAAAATTTTCGTCGGTCGTGTACCTCGATCAATCGTTCGCGACCTGGCAAACGTTTGTCGCGGCGAACATTTTGATCGGCGGCGCGTTGACAATCGCGCTTGAAGCCGCGCGTAATTCGCGTTATGTGCCACTGCGAACGCGCGCCGGCAAAATTCTCGAAGAAGAACGTTTTCACTGGTTGCACGGCGAGGGCTGGTGGAAACGGCTTGCCGCAAGCAAGGACGCGCCGGAACTCGCGACGCGCGTCGAAGCGATTCTACCGCATGCCTTGTGCTGGTTCGGGCGCGCGGACGATGACGCGCTCGCGCGCGATCACATCCTCGACGCGAATCCCAACGAACTCCGCGCGCGCTTTTCGCAACGCATCGCGCCGCTAATCGCGCAAGCCAATGTCGCGCCGATTGCTGATCGCAATTTGCCCTGGGCGCGATTTGACGCGACGACGCGGCGGGTGGACAATGGGCAGTAAACAGTGAGCAGTCAACAGTGAACAGTCAGCAGTCAGCAATCGAAAATCGAAAATCGAAAACCCTTGCACCGCCCGCAAGGGCCGAACTCATTGCGCTCTTCGGTCAACAAATGATGACCTCGCAATACTTTTGCAACAATTGTCGCACCGGCTTTGAAGCCGTCAAGTGGGACGCGCGGGAAAATCCCAAATCCCAAAAACAAAATTCCACATCTCTAATCTCTAATCTCTAAGTACCGCTTACCATTTACTTCAATGTCAAAGTTAATGACCCTGCGCGACGCGATCGCGCAATTCGTTCCCGATGGTTCGTCCGTCGCGATGGGCACTGCGCTCGAAGCGTTGATCCCATTCGCCGCCGGACACGAAATCATTCGCCAACACAAACGCGATCTCACCCTCGTCGGTCCGATTTCGGATATGCTGTTCGATCAATTGATCGGCGCGGGATGCGTCAAAAAAATTGTCGCCGCTTGGGTCGGCAACGTGAGTGCGGGACTCGCGCACAATTATCGCCGCGCGTACGAGGAACAGATTCCCCACGCGATCGAAATTTTCGATCACAGCAATTTCACGATCGCACTCGCGTTACTCGCGGGCGGACTCGGCGCGCCGTACATTCCAACGCAAACGTTGTTGGGCAGTGATCTGATCAAAACGAATCCCACGTTCCGCGAAGCCGAGTTCGACGGCAAAAAAGTTTTGCTCGTCCCGGCGCTACAACCGGATGTCGCGATCTTGCACGTTCAACGATCAGATGAAAATGGTAACGCGCACGCGTGGGGACATCTTGGCATCACCGAAGAAGCCGCGCTCGCGTCGAAACAAATTATTTTGATCGCGGAAGAAATCGTGCCGCGCGAAATCATCGTGAGTGATCCGAATCGCGTGCTCGCGCCGAACTTTAAAGTGTGCGCGGTCGTGCACGAACCAGGTTGCGCGCATCCATCGCCGGTGCAAGGGTATTACAATCGCGATCACGAATTTTATCACGAGTATCATCGCGCGACGCGCACGGTCGAGGGCAATGCCGCGTGGTTGAAACGCTGGGTGTACGGCGTGAATGATCGAAAAGAATTTTTTCGCGAGTTGGGCGAATCGCGCTGGCGCGCGTTGCAGTTGAAAGAACATCGCTACGCCGCGCCGGTGGATTACGGATATTAACTTGAGTAGGGCAAATTTATAAATTTGCCTTACATTTTCAAACGGAGGAGAAAATGCCGGTACGAAATGCACAAGCGGTTTGGAATGGAACATTGCGCGAAGGTTCGGGCGCGATGAAGTACGGCGCGTACGAAGGCAAGTACACCTTCGCGTCGCGATTTGAAAACGGGGAAGGGACGAATCCCGAAGAGTTGGTCGGCGCGGCGAACGCGGGATGTTTCTCAATGTTCTTGTCCGCGATGCTGACGAAAGAAGGATTCAAGCCGATCAAGATCGCGACGACCGCGAAAGTTCACATCGAAGACGGTCCGACGATCACGACGATTGAGTTGGACTCGACTGCGGACGTGCCGGATTTGACCGACGCCAAGTTGCAAGAAATCGCGGCGGTCGCTAAAGCCAACTGCCCGGTTTCGAAAGCGTTGGCGAGTGTCAATATCAAATTGAATATCAAGTTGGTGTGAATGTCATTGCGAGCGTAGTTTGCGAAGCAATCCCCAATCAGTTAGCGGGGATTGCTTCGCTTCGCTCGCAATGACAATGTGGGGGTTTTGTGGCGAAAATGGTGATTGGCGGCGAACTTGTTGCCGCGTTGTCAGATCAAGAATATCCGATCTACAATCCCGCGAATGGCGCGATGGTGGACACCGCGCCGAAAGGCGACGCGCGTGATGTGGATCGCGCGGTGGACGCGGCGGAGCGCGCGTTTCCAAAATGGTGGGCGACGCCGGGCGCGAAACGCGGCGAACTCGTCGGCGATGGCGCGCGCGTTATTCGCGCGAACGAAGACGAACTCGCGCGCATCCTGACGAGCGAGCAAGGCAAGCCGCTCCTCGAAGCCAAACGCGAAATTCGCCGGTTCGTGCACACGCTGGAACATTACGCGGGTCTCGGAAAAAATTTGCGCGGCGGTTATGTGCCGAATCTCGACGAGGGCAAGTACGGCATTATTTTGAAACGCCCGATTGGTGTCGTCGCCGCGATTGTGCCGTGGAATTTTCCGGTCTCGTTGATGGGCAACAAGATCGCGCCCGCGCTCGTCGCGGGCAATACGATCATTGTGAAACCGGCAAGCACGACGCCGCTCACCGATTTGCGCGTGATCGAATTGCTGAACCAGGTTTTGCCGCGCGGCGTGTTGAACATCATCACCGGTCCGGGAAGCACGGCGGGCGAAGCGGTGCTTCAACATCCCAAAATTCGCAAAATCGGTTTCACCGGCGCGACCGAAACCGGCAAGCATGTGATGCAAGTCGCCGCGCAAACGATCAAACGCGTAACGCTCGAACTTGGCGGAAGCGATCCGATGATCGTGTGCGATGACGCGAACATTGACGAAGCGGTTAGCGCGGCATCGGTCGGACGCTATTACAATTGCGGGCAAGCGTGTCTCGCGATCAAGCGCGTGTACGTGTTCGACCAGGTCTATGATCAATTCGTGGACAAACTCGCGGGCAAGGTAAAAAAGTTGCGCGTCGGCGACGGAATGGCAAAGACTTCGATGCTCGGACCTTTGCACACGGCGTATCAACGCCAAGAAGTCGAAGAGCAAATTGCAGACGCGATCAAACACGGCGGAAAAATTTTGGTCGGTGGCGCGCGACCCGAGGGCGCGGAATTTGAAAAAGGAAATTATTTGCAACCCGCGTTGATCGTGAATGCGGATCATCAAGCGCGCGTCGCGCAGGAAGAAGTGTTCGGTCCCGCGTTGCCAGTGTGGCGCGTGCGCGATCTCGACGAAGCGATCGCGCGCGCAAACAGTTCAATCTATGGGCTGGGTTCGTCGGTGTGGACGCGCGATTTGAATCGCGCGAATCGCGCGGCGGAACAACTCGAAGCCGGGTACACCTGGATCAACTCGGCGCAAATCATTTACGACGAATTGCCGTTCGGCGGATTCAAACAAAGCGGCGTCGGCAAGGAACACGGAAGCGAAGCGTTGGATTATTACAGCGAGACGAAAGCGGTGGTGATCGGGACGGCGTAAACGACAAATGACAACGCATTAACGCGTTTGCTCGACAACATCGTGAAGAATCTGGGTGGCGAAATCGCGTGGCGAAAGAATCTTGATGCCGCGATATGCGGCGAGTTGTTTGATGTGTTCATCGCCCGAAACGATGTATTGCGCTTGACCTTGAACGGCGCACGCGAGGATGGCGTCGTCTTTGGGATCATCGGAGATCACGCGTTCGATTGGTTGACCGGCGACGAGGATCGCCCGTACATTGAGAAAGCGAATTAACGCGTCAATGCGCTCGCCGATTTCTTTGTACTTTTTCGCAATGTGCGGACGCCGCACGACGTTCAGATATTCGTTGAGAATGTAGGGAGAAACAATCACACGAAGCCGACGTTGGCGGATCGCGCGAAGAATGATCGCCGAAAAACCTTGTTCTGAAAGTGTAGCACTGATCAAAACATTCGTATCAAGGACGACGCGTGGATTCCTCCGCACGAAAATCGCGAATAGCCGCGAGAGCATCTGCCATAACTTCATCTTGATCGCTTTCACTGCTTCGTCAAATTCGCGATCAATATAGCGACCTACGAGTTCAGCGTCTAGAATTTTCCACAACGTGATTTTTTGTTCGCGCGGCAATTGACGAATCGCGCGCGTCAGTTCATCCAAGGTTTGTATCGCCATCGGTTTACCCTCAACTGAATTATAGCATACGGCAATTCATTTCGCAATCACAAGGAGTTACAATGGCAAAAATGTTTATCGGCGGACAATCCGTCGAATCGGTTAGCAATCAAACGTACGAGGTTCGCAATCCCGCGACCGGCGAACTCGTTGACCTGGTTCAAAAAGGCAATCGCGAAGATGCCAAGCGCGCGATTGACGCGGCGGACGACGCGTTCAAAAAATGGCGCTGGACGAGCGTCGAAGAACGCGCGAACATTTTGTTCAAAGGCATCGAAGCCGTGCGCGCGAACATTGGCGAACTCGGAAAATTGTTGTGCGCGGAACAAGGCAAGCCGGTCAAGCAAGCCGAAACTGAAATCGAACATTTCTTGCACGGCATGACCTTTTACGCGCGGCTCGGTCCGAATTATCGCGGCTCGTACGTGCCATTGCCGGACACGACGATGTACGGAATGGTGCTGAAACAACCGATGGGCGTGTGTGCCGCGATCTCGCCGTGGAATTTTCCGATTACGTTGATGGGCACAAAAGTCGGACCCGCGTTGATCGCGGGCAACACGGTCGTGCATAAACCGGCAAGCACGACGCCGCTCACCGCGACGCGCATCATCGAATTGTTGAACGGCGCGGGACTGCCTCCCGGCGTTTTGAACATCGTTACCGGTCCGGGCGGCACGGTCGGCGAAGAATTGATTTCGAATCCGAAGGTGCGCCGCGTCGCGTTCACCGGGCAGAGCGACACCGGGCAACGTGTCGCGGAAATTTCCGGGCGTGGGATGAAACGCATCACGCTCGAGCTCGGCGGAAGCGATCCATTGATCGTGTGCGATGACGCGGATTTGAAACGCGCGGAATTTACCGCGTGGGTCGGCAGATTTTTCAACTGTGGTCAAGCGTGTCTCGCGATCAAACGCTTGTACGTTTTCGATGCGGTCTATGACGAATTTGTGAATCGTTTGGTCGGGCGCGTGCAAAAAATCAAAGTTGGCAATGGCGCGCAAGATGTGTTTATGGGACCACTGCACACGGCGGAGCAACGCGCCGAAGTCGAAAACCAGGTCGCGGACGCGGTCAACAAAGGCGCGCGCGTGCTCACCGGCGCGAATCGTCCGCAAGGCGCGGAATTTGAAAAAGGCAATTTCATCAACCCGACTTTGCTCGCGGATGTTGCGCCCGATTCAAAAATGGTGACGGAAGAAGTGTTCGGTCCCGCGCTTCCGATTTGGCGCGTGAAAGATTTGGATCACGCGATTGAACTGGCGAACGCGTCAATGTGGGGCTTGGGCGCGAGCATTATCACGCGCGATCTTTCGAAAGCGCGTTATGCCGCCGAGCGACTCGAAGCCGGGAATGTGTGGATCAACTCGCTTCACATCGGCTACGACGAAATGCCGTTTGGCGGAACGAAAATGTCCGGCATCGGTCGCGAACACGGACCCGAAGCGTTAGAGTATTATCTCGAAACGAAAGGCGTTGTGATCGCGACGGGGTGAGCGTGAAACGTAAAACGTAAAACGTGATGCGTGATGCGTGATGGACATCGGTTTGATTTTTGCAATCGCGTTCTGGGTTTCGTTCGCGTGCGCGCCGCTTCTCGCGGGATATGGCGTGTGGAAACAATCGCGCATCACCTTGTTCACGAGTGCGGTGTGGTCTCTGCCGTTTGTGTTGATCATCATCGCGCATCCGGCGACGCGATATTTTATCGCGTTGCCGGTGTTGCATATCGTCGCGGCGCTCACAACAAAAACATCCGCGCGCTGGATCGGTTGGCTGATGCTCGCGCTGATCGCGATCTTGTCCGCGTGGTTTTTGATTGTGCGATTCGGTTAGCGTTT
>JACRPR010000090.1 GCA_016223105.1 Chloroflexota bacterium
CGGCGGTGGTGGTGGCGGCGGTGGTGGCGGCGGTGGCTCGTCGGGATTCGGATAAAATAATTTCAGATTTCAGCGGTAAGGCAAATTTATAAATTTGCCCTACCGTTGAAATCATAAATCTTAATTCGAGGAAATCAAATGGGACGCATCATCGGAATCATTTTGATCGTCGCGGGTCTCGCGATCTGCGGAATCGTTTCGTTGTTTTTGTTTGTCGGCGCGAGCGGCGGCGGACCGGAAGGATCGGCGTTGAGCAACGCGGGCGCGATCCTGGGTGTCGCGTTGTTCGGCGTTCTGCCGTTGTTGATTCTCGGCGGCGTCGGCGTGTTCTTGTTCATTCGCGGCGGACAAGAAGAAGCCGAGATGGTCGAGATTCGCAAAAAGGAACGCTTGCTCGGAATGATTCAAACCCAGGGCAAGGTCGCGCTTGGTTCTGCCGCGCTCGAATTGAAAATGACGCGCGATCAATTGAAGAACGCGATTTACGAACTCGTGAACCAGGGATTGTTCAGCGGCTATGCGGATTGGGGCAAGGGCGAGTTTTACTCGAAAGACCTCGCGCAAATGCAAACGACGAAATGCCCCAACTGCGGCGGCGAACGCGAAGCGGTCGGCAAGGGCTTGGTCAAGTGTCAGTATTGCGGAGTCGAGTTGTTTTTGCCGCAGAGTTGAACAACCAGGAATTGACACCGATGAGTATCGAGAAAAAATCTGGCTCAAAACGCAAACGTAATGTAACGAACATTCGGCGACGCGTGTTGCAAATTTTGAAGCAACACGACGTGAAACGCGCCGCGTTGTTCGGATCGTTCGCGCGCGGCGAAAACACAGCACACAGCGATCTGGATTTGCTCATCGAGTTTAAAGGACAAAAAAGTCTTTTCGATCTTGTCGGATTGAAACTTGCGCTCGAAGCAAAAATCCACCGCAAGGTTGATGTGGTAACGTATCGTGCGCTTCATCCCGCGTTGCGTGAGCAGATACTCGGAGAACAGATCATCGTACTCCCGGCGTAAAGATGATTCGAGAATTAGATACGGTCGTGCTTACGCGCGATATCCCGGAATATGGACTGACCATCGGCGACATCGGAGCCGTCGTGCATACATACCAGGACGGTACAACTTTTGAAGTGGAATTCGTAACCGCCGAAGGAAAAACCATCGCTCTCTTGACGCTAGTCGCGACGGACATTCGTCCAATGCGAAGCCGCGAAATTTTGCACGTTCGTGAACTTGCATTGGCATAACCAATTGCACCCAAAGAAATGACTATGGATTTTCTCCAGCAACGCATTATCGAAATCGCGTTACAATTACCCGAATACACCGGCTATGCCGCGAAGGAACGGCGGCGCGATGTGGATCGGCATTTGCGCCGGCAACTCGCGCAAAAGTACGACGCGCAAAGATTGCGGCTCGCGCGCCTCCAACAAAAAGTCGGGATGGATCCGTCGGTCGTCGAGATCGAAAAACTCGATCAGAAATTGTCGCGGCTGATCGGTCAATTGCAATCCGCGCCGCGCGGGTACGCGGGCTGGTTCGATTCCGCGCTGATCCAGGAAGACGATCTCGATCAACTCACCCAGTTCGATGCCGATCTTGCGGATGGCGTAAAGCGGCTTGCGGAAAAATTCGATCAACTCGCAAACGCGATCCGGTCGAAAGAAAAAATCGCAGACGCGATTGACGCGTGCGCGGAAACGCTCGACGCGCTCAACGCCGAGTTCGATCAGCGCGATGAGTTTGTCGCGCAAGGCAAAAAACCATCGGTCGAACTGCCGCGCGTTCCGCGCACCTCGCCGCTCGATGCGCTCGCCGCGAAGCAAACACCATCGCGTGGGTTGACCGCGCTCGCGAATCTCAAAGTGAATGACGCGGTGACGTTCGACGGAACCGATTACATCATCGCCGGCAAAATGGCGTTCGACGGAAAATTTTTCGCGTTTCTGTTGCAAGACAGCGCGCGCAAAAAATGGTTGCGCGTCGGTCCCGCCGATCATCTCGCGGTGTGTGATGAAATCAAATTGCGCGCGCCCACTCCCCTGCCCGATTCCATCGAGTACGACAAGCAATCGTTCACGCGCGCGGACGCCGGAAAATCGAACGTGAATGTCGAAGGCGCGGGCGGCGCGAAACGCGGCGCGGTAGATTTCGCGCGCTACGATGGCGACGCGGGCAGTGTGCTTTGGCTGGAAGATTTCGTCACCGAATCTCGCGCGATGGTTGGTATAGAAATTCAAGCAACTGATTTGCAAGTGTATCGTAGATAAGGTGTCATTGCGAGGAGGCGGTTTGTGCCGACGAAGCAATCCCCACGTTGGGGTCTGGCTCAACCTGGTCGGGGATTGCTTCGCTTCGCTCGCAATGACAAAACAAAATCTGATATTCCGAAGGGAGGAACCGTGAACATTCTCGACCGCATCGCCCAGGTCTTGCGCGCGAACATTAACGATTTGCTCGACAACGCCGAAGACCCGGAGACAATGCTCAACCAAATTTTGCGCGATATGGAAGACTCGCTCGACAAGGGCAAGTCCCAGGTCGCGGAACAAATCGCGCAAGAGAAAATGATGCAAGCCGATCACGATGCCGCGACCAAAAACGCGGGCGAGTGGGGCAAGAAAGCCGAACTCGCGCTCTCGAAAGATAAAGAAGACCTCGCGCGCGAAGCACTGCGCCGCCAAGCC
>JACRPR010000105.1 GCA_016223105.1 Chloroflexota bacterium
AGTGTCGTGAGCAGTAATTCGCTTTCGTCGGTCTGATCCATCAACTCAACTGCGCCGCGAATGTTCTCTGCCGCTTCGGTCGTCATCGTGCGGATTTGTGCGCGCTTGGGATACGCCTGTTGCTCTGCCGCGTCTTTAACCATCTCCAACCGCCGATACCCTTCAGCGATTTGCTCGACCGTTTGGCGATTGGTGGTGTTGCCGATGAGCAGGCGCAATTCTTTCATCCCCGCTAATTGGCTTGCGATGCTCTCCAAACCCGAAACGAAAAAATAGCCAACCGCAAACCGCGCACTTTCGGTTGAACTGAGAATTGTGTTGATGTGGTCAAGCAATTTTTCGTTGCGATTATCAATGATGTCGTGAGTGGGCATAGGGCGAATCCTTTTGAGCGCGCCAGATAGACGCTTGACAATCCATACTTTCGTGCTAGAATGATTAGCGAGATAGCAGTGCGCTGTCTCACAAAAAGCGATTACGCTTTTTCCTGCTCTGCGAAAAGTCGCCGATTGTGGCGGCCTGTCCCCCTCTCCGAGTGAGGGATCGGACTAGCAGAGCAGGTTTCGTTTTTATCCGCCGCGATACTCTAGGATTTGTTTGACCCGCTTGGTCAAATATTCGAAAGCATCCGCGTCAGCGCGCGTGTCTCGCCGTAAAATGGAACCGGCGACCAAATCGGCGACCTGAATGAGCGGCTCACTCCGCGAACGCTTGACGAGCACGCGCTTGAAACGCCGCGGAATATCGCGCGCGATCATAAATCGGCGCAGTTCGGTTCGCAAGCGCGCCGCTGGACCAAATTCGTCAAGAATTAATGTCGCACCGTCTCGTTTTTCAGGTGGAATGAGGCGGATCAGTTCGGTGACAAAGTAAATGTAGAAATCAAGTCGGGGCATGACCTTGAATGAATCGGGCAACATCAACTTGTCGGCGATCAGCGCCCACGCTTCGAAATCCGCTGCGCCTAATGCCGTCAGGACGCGCTGGCGTAGTCGCGCCGAAGAGAGCGCGTGAAAACTAAACTCATAGTTAGAACGCAACCCCGCTTCTTGGCGCAGAGCCGCCAGGACTTGATACAGCCCGTCTGGATCGGGTGTTGCAATGACGGCGACGACAAAATAACGCGACGCGCCTTTGTCAAAGGCAAAACTAACATCGCCCGCTTCGTCACCCGCAAAGGTAAGCGTAATCATCAGTCAATTTCCCTTCGGACGTTTCATTTTTCGCGGCTTTCGGTTGTTTCGCGAGTTTCGCGTTCCAAACGCCCTTCGCTCTTTACACACTCCCCGCTTTTTCTAACCGCTTTTTCACCAACTCCACCACTGCCTCGTACACCGCGTCCCGTTCCCCGCGTGTCAATTTCAGTGCATCAAAAACCATGTCATCTAATGCACGACGATCCGGTTGGTTGATTTCTTTTTCTACAGATACCCAATGCCGCCCCTTGAATTTATTCAATGCTGCCTTGGGATTTGAAATTTGTCTCTTTAGGAATTCCGGATTGGGGACAAGAGTTTTTCGCAAGTCCCAAGTACTGATATCGAGCGCACCTGCTCCTAAATTTGCTCTTCCCACAATTTCTTTGGATAGAATCCAAAGCGTACTAGTCATTGCAAATACCAAGTATGTATTATCGCTTGTTTTGGATTCAAGCCCATAGAACCTTTGGTCGACCAATGTTTGAAAATCCACAAATGCATGTTTATGAATATCATTCAAAGCTTTGACAGCAACAATATGCGCTTGCTCCGAATTTGCGAGCATCCACCAATTTCTTTTATTGTTAAAGAACGGTAAGGAGTGGAATCCTTTTACAGAATCACCTTTTTGCGAACCCTGGCGAATATTAACTCGCACGGACTCACCCCACTTAATATAATCTAGTGCAAACATGCCTCGGATTTTGGCCTTTTCTTTCCGACAAACAAAAGCATGCTGGCGTATTGCCTCTTCTGACAACCAGAGACTATCGCAATCTCTTGGGTTCTTCACCAACGGTGCCAAGAATTCGCTTTCCATCTCGAATTCGTAACCAACTCTGTTAATACATACAGCTGTCTTTTGTGATTTATTCCAATTTTTGACTTCGACGTAAAAAAAGTCATTTGCTCCGCTCATTACCCCTAATGCAACATTAGCTACTGAACCTAATGGAACAACAACTTTACTCTCATCCATCAAACGAAGATAGATATCAGGGGCTCGCAAATATTTACCTCCCCATTTTCCACCTTGGTATTTTTCTACCGAACTCATAGTTGTTTCAGAGATTTGTGCAATATCCTCTCGCAGCAAATCACTTTGATTTATTGGTGATACACGATATTCGGGAGTACTTTTTCGTTCATGTGCTTTCTCAATTTCCTGAAAGATAACAGGTGACAGAACATTTTCAAACGGCGTACGAAACATTACAAACCGAGCCGTCTTGCCCGAGCTACTTGATTTAGCAAGCATTGGTGGAGCTAGCAATGCGATAATCGTGTTCACATCCGCATTCTTGAAACTGCGCTTGGCTTGGTTATCCAAAATCATCTTGACATGTGATTGCGTAAGCAAAAATTCCTGCAGGTCCTTGCCGTAACCCACATCAAGCCACGAATTGGATGTGATAAAGCAGAACGAACCATTCGGGTTGACTTGTTTCAAACCGAGAAAATAGAAGTAAATATATAAATCACTCTTACCGTCTAGTTTGCGGTATTTTGGAATGCCGTGTTTATAACCAAAGAAATGTGGATATGCTTCTGCAACGGCTTCTGAAAGTTTTCCACGATACTCCCGTCGATTCTCGGTTGTCAGATCTGCCATTGCCAAAGTTGGATCGGCAATATTCTCATCGCTAACATACGGGGGATTGCCAACCATAATGCCAAAACCCTTTTCGTCGTCCTCAAAAATTTCAACAAAGGCAATGTCCCACACAAACGGCACATCCTGGGTCGTGCGAAGCGCAGTGCGCGCAGATTCCACTTCGGTCAATTCGTCCTGGGCTGTTTCCAAATCTTCCTGTTTTTGTTTCATAAACAAATTGAGTTGTTCTGCGCCCTTGGATGTTTCCATTCCCAGCAAACTCATTTGCTCGGGCGGCTTGGCAATCTCGCGCTTGAGTTCGCGGACGCGCTTGTCCAAATCTTCTTTGCGCGCATCGAGAATCTCGCGAAAGATATTCAGTTCTTCTTTCTTGACCGCTTGTTCGGATTTGAATTTGCTCGACCGCACGTCGTTGTAGAATTTCAACTTTTCTTCTTTGAGCGCAGTCAATTTGCGTTTGAGTGGCGCGGGAACGACGGAATGAGCGTGGTCCACGTTGAAAATAATGCCGCCGACTTGTTGCACGAGTGAATCGCCAACACGTAGTTTGAAGGAAAGATTTGGCAACAAGGGTTGCATTTTCATTTCAGCGGCGTCCAAATCAGTTTCGACAATCAATTGCAACCATAGGCGCAGTTCTGCCGTCCGCACCGCCCAGTCTTTGACATCCACACCGTACAGCGATTGACCAATGATGCGCTTGCGACGTTGGTACACCGTCTCGGTAATTTCCATTTGCTTGTTCGCGCGCGCTTGCAAATCGTCCACCACCATCAACATTCCAACGATGAAGGAACCCGAACCGCACGCGGGATCGCACGCGGTCAGTTTACGCAGGAGTTCATTGATCGGTACCCACAATTTTACTTGTGCGAGCGCTTTGTCAGCGGCTTGCTTGTCCGCGTCGTCATACGCAAACACGGCTTGATAGATCAACGCTTTGAATTTTTCGCCGAGATGATTCGCCAGATAATCCACGAGCGCGAGCCGGCACATCAAATCAATCTCGATCCGTTGTGTGTAAAAGATACCGGCATTGCCGCGTTGGTCTTCGGTTTCGACGCCCTCAGTCGTAACGTTGACCAAACTCTCGTACACCTTGCCAATCATTTCTGGGTCAACGGCGACTTCTTGATCGAACGGACTATCCTCGCGAATCGTGAAATTGTAGCGCTCGAAAAATCCTGGGGTTTGATTTGCAAAGCGATCGAACAGCGCGACGAAAATATCATCGCCAATTTTGACCGGGTGCTTGGTGTCTAAACCATTCCCGGCGAACAAACCTCCATTCAGATAGGGTGCGAGCGCAAGAGCATCGAGAAATTTCTTGGGTAAATGTTTGCGATCCGAGCGTCCCGCCTGGAATTGATTGTTGAACGCTTCAAAGAACAAAACTGAAAGCCAATCGCGGTAGAACGAATCTTTGGGCGCGCCCGATTTTTTGTACGTGTCCCAAAAATTGCATATGAAATCTGTATCATCGCCCAGCCAACGTTTGCGCTGAATGAAATAGAGGAACATCAACCGATTCAAAAATTGCTGTGCGAAATCGTGCGCCCATTGTGCGTCGCGCGTCTGCTTGCGTAAGTCTTTTTGCAATTGAGCAAAGATGACCTGGTAATAACCAAAGAACTGTTCGGTGACGGCTTCCACATCGAAAGCATCATCGTGTGCAGTTTGAATTGCCAGTGCATCAAGACCGAACAAGGTTTTTTGCATCGTTTCGACATCGAGCATCGAAATGCGCTCAGTGGCAGTCCGCAATCGCTCGTGCGGACCAACGACGATGCGGCGGAAAATCTTGCGCCGCTTTGCATCGGTGTCATATTTGACGTTCACAAAATGCCAATGGTCTTGGCTTGCATTCGAAAAAACAAAGAGCGCGTAGGGGTGCTCATTCAAGAGCGCGGAGATGACAGGTCGTTCCAAACCCAGGAGGAGTTTTTCGGAATTGAGGCGCGCGTAGAGAACGTGGAAATCTTCGCGGTTGCCGCTAGCGGCAAACAAAAGTGGATTTTCGACAAGCGCGTTTGTCGCCGCATCAATCCAGCCGCGAATCGGCAGTGGATCGTTGACGCGCTCGTAATTTAACTCAGACCAGAAGAGTTGTTTCAAGCCATCGAGATTACGCAGGTCGCGGAGAATATCGTGAATCGATTGGCGAATGTCAGAGTTGGGCATCGTCAAAATCCTTTATCTACCAGTTGGCAAAATATCAAAGTAAAGGAATCTTTGCCTTCAACGTGGGTGTTAAAAAAACAGACTTGACAAACTTAATTATTTGCCTTAGTATGTGACTCGATGACACGCGACGAAGTAGTTGAATTGCTTCGAAAGAAGATTGAGAAAGCAGGAACTCAAGTAGCCATTGCTCGAGAATTTGGCGTGACTGAAGCATACATTAGCGACATACTTCACGGCAAAAGCGCGCCCGGCGAAAAGGTTCTTGTTGGACTCGGGTTGCGTCGAGTAGTTAGTTACGTGAGAAGAGAAACGAAAAAATAAGAGGGCGAGCGAGTGTTGATGGCACTCACCCGCCCACTGCCCGCAACGGTCTTTAGCCCCGTGTCGCGAGCAGTCGTACTATTATTGTATTTGGATTTCCAGGGGCTGAATAGCCCTTTTTTTGTTTCACGCCATCACGGATTCACGGTAACGGAAAGCCGTGATATAGAAATCACGTTAAACTAACCTGTTACCGTGATTGTCAGGCAAACTCTCCTGTGGTTTACTGTGCAAAATGTTTTGTGGAGGAGAGCAATGCAAGACGTGGTTATCGTTCTTCTGATTGATGGAATTGTTCTGAGTGTGATCGGAATTTTGTTATTGGAGATTCATCGCGATCTGCGAGCAATAATCAAAAATCCCCGGCAGTAATCCCCGTTTGGTTCCTCGCAAAGAGCCACCTTTCGGACTTGAACCGAAAACCGGCCGCTTACGATGCGGCTGCTCTACCGATTGAGCTAAGGTGGCGTGGCAAGAATATAACACAGGTTGCGCGTTTTTGCAAAATCGAATTGATGGGTGTATAATTTTTTGCGTTCTGATGTAACCGCGCTCGCGGTTTTGCGTAGATAGAATTGCGCGCAATGAAACGGCGCGCGCGAAGGCGCGTCGGCATTGCCAATTTTTCCCTCCACATTCCCCGGCGCGCGTCAGGAGCCAGCTATGTTTTGGAAACGCAACAAGCTCAACCTCAAATCCAACGACAATTTGTATGAACATGGCAATGAACATCTTATCGAAATTCGTGGCGTAACGAAAACGTTTCAAACGGCGGCAGGCGCATTCCCCGCGCTCAAAAATGTTGATCTCCGCGTGGATCACAGCGAGTTCGTCGCGGTCATTGGCAAATCGGGAAGCGGCAAATCTACCTTGATCAATATGATCGCCGGGATTGATCGCCCCACCGCCGGTCAAGTGTACGTCGGCGATACCGCCGTGCACAAACTCAACGAAGGACAAATGGCAGTGTGGCGCGGCAAAAACCTGGGCATCGTGTTTCAATTTTTCCAACTCTTGCCCACGCTCACGCTCGTCGAAAACGTCATGTTGCCGATGGATTTTTGCAACGTTCACAAATCGAACGAACGCGAAAAAATCGCGATGCACTTGCTCGATCAAATGGAGATGGCGGATCACGCGCACAAACTGCCATCGGGAATTTCCGGCGGACAACAACAACGCGTCGCGATTGCGCGCGCGCTCGCGAACGATCCGCCGATCCTCATCGCGGACGAACCGACCGGCAATCTCGATTCGCGCACCGCCGATTCGGTCTTTGAATTATTCGAAGCGTTGGTCAAACAAGGCAAAACGATTTTGATGGTCACGCACGATCGCGATCTCGCGAAACGCGTGACGCGCTCGGTGATCATCGCGGACGGCGAGATCATCGAAGAATCGCTCGCGCGCGTGTTCGCAGCGCTGTCATCGGCGCAACTAATCGCCGCGACGCACAAAGCCGATCCCGAACGGTACGCGCCCGGCGCGATCATTATCGAACAAGGCAAACCCAATGATCATTTGCACGTCATTCTCAAAGGCGCGATCGAGGTCGTCAAACGCCAAGCCGATGGAAGCGACCTGGTCGTCGCGACGATGCGCCCAGGACAATACTTTGGCGAAATCGAAATGCTCTCCGGCGCGCCGAGCATCGCGACGATTCGCGCGGTGGATGATGTGGAAACCGTGATGCTCGACCAGGTCGCGTTTCAAAAAATGATCGGCGAATCGCAAACGACGCGCGCGGAGATTGATCGCATCGCGCAACAACGGCTTGCCGAGAATCGAGGCGCGCGATGAACCAACCAGCCCCCGCCAGCCCTCACCCTAACCCTCCCCCGCAAGCAGGGGAGGGGACAGAAGGCGCGCGATGATCGCACCACGTTGGCGCAAAATTTTTCGCGACCTGTGGAGCAATAAAACGCGCACGCTCCTAGTCGCACTTTCGATTGCGGTCGGCGTGTTCGGCGTCGGCACCGTAACGCACACGTTCACCATCGTGCAAAATGAAATGATGGCGGCGTACCCCAAATCGAATCCGGCGAGCGCGACGTTGTACCTCGACGCGTTCGATGACTCGCTGATTCAAACCGTGCGCCGGATGCCGGGCATTGCCGATGTCGAAGCGCGCACCGCGTTGAATGTCCGCGTGCGCGTCGCGCCGGACGAATGGCGACCGCTCGGTTTGTACACGATTCCGGATTTCAACGCGTCGCGCATCAACAAAGTCTGGCGGCAAGGGTTCTATGAAGCCGCGCCCGCGTTCGGCGCGGAGAATGGCGAATATCCTCCGCCCGATCGCGCAGTCGCGCTCGAACGATCCTCGTTGTTGATTCCGGGAATGCTTCCGCCCGGCGTCACGGTTGGCGACACGCTCGAAATCGAAACGATCGCGGGACAAAAACGGACGCTGAAAATCGCGGGACTCGCGCACGAGGAAACCAATTTTCCCGCGCCGTTTATGAACCAGGCGTACGGATACATCACGCTCGAAACGCAAGAGTGGTTGACCGGTTCGCGACGCTCGGATCAATTGATGATCATTGTCGCGGACAAGACACTGAAACAAAAAGAGATCAACGCGCTCGCCGAGCAAGTCAAAACCAAAATCGAATCCGGCGGTATCACGGTGTACGTCGTTCAAGTGCCGGAGCCGGGCAAACATCCCTTGCACGATTTGTTCGCCGCGCTGTTGCTCTTGCTCAACGGACTTGGTTTCGCGTCGCTCTTGTTGAGCGGCTTTCTCGTCGTCAACACGATTTCCGCGTTGCTCAGTCAACAAGTGCGCCAAATCGGAATTATGAAAGCGATTGGCGCGCGCGCGCGCCAGGTCGTCGGCTTGTATTTGGTGATGATTATTTTGTTTGGTGTGCTCGCGTTGATCATCGCGATTCCGTTGAGCATCCTTGCCGCCGGACAATTGAGTTTGTATCTCGCCGGATTTATCAACGTAGATTTTCCCGCGTTCACGATTCCGCCGAACGTGCTCGCGCTCGAAATCGCGATTGGTATGCTCGTGCCGATCCTCGCGGGCTTGTTCCCGGTGATTGCCGGGACGCGCATCACCGTGCGCGCGGCGCTGAACGATTACGGCATCGGGAGCAACACGCCCAAGCAAGGATTCATTGATCGCGCGTTGATGCGCGTGCGCGTGTTATCGCGCCCGACGCGGCTTTCATTGCGGAATACATTTCGCCGCAAAGCGCGACTCGCGCTTACGTTGACCACGCTCATTCTCGGCGGCGCGATTTTTATTTCGGTGATGAGCGCGCGTTCTTCGATGGTACAAACCGTTGAAGACTTGCTCAAGTATTGGCAGTTCGATGTGCTGGTGCAATTCGCGCGCCCGTATCGCATGGAACAGCTCGAGCAAATCGCGCGCGCGATTCCCGGCGTCGAGCGCGTCGAGATGTGGGGCTTGATGAACGCGCGGCGGATGCGCGCGGAGGGCAGTGAGGGCGGCGCGATTTTGTTGTTCGCGCCGACCGAAGCAACGCGGATGATCGATCCGACAATCTCGCAAGGGCGGTGGTTGTTGCCGGAGGATGAAAACGCGATTGTCGTCAGCAACACCTTTCTCACCGCCGAGCCGGATGTGAAACTCGGCGACACGATTATTTTGAAAATTCAAAATCGCGAATATCCCTGGCGTATCGTCGGCATTTGCACGGCGCGCTTTGGCGCGAGCGGCGTCGCGTACGTGAATTACGGTTACTATGCGCGCGCGCTGAATGAGGTCGGGCGCGCGGGCAGTCTGCAACTCGTCACGACCCAGCACGATCCCGAATACCAAGCCAAAATCAAACGCGATCTCGATGAGCAACTCAAGAAACAAGGTGTGCGCGTCGGCTTTAGTATGACGAGCGGCGACATCCGAACGCAAAATGAAATGTTCTTCAACATCATCGCGGGATTGTTGATCGTGATGGCGATCTTGATGGCGTTGGTCGGCGGGCTCGGCTTGATGGGCACGATGTCGCTCAACGTGCTCGAGCGCACGCGCGAGATTGGCGTGATGCGCGCGGTCGGCGCGTCGAACGGTGCGGTGCGGCGCGTCATTATGATCGAAGGATTGTTCATCGGCATTTTGAGCGGACTGATCGCAATCGCCATCGCGTTTCCGCTTGGCAAACTCATCGCGGAGGGCATTGGTGCCGCCCTGTTCGAGCAATCGCTCAGTTACGAATTTTCATTGTTCGGCGCGACGTTGTGGATGATTATTGTGATCCTCTTGTCCGCGCTCGCGAGTGTTCTGCCCGCGCATAACGCATCGCGCATGACCGTGCGCGAAATTCTCGCGTATGATTGATCCAACCCTCCCCTGTCATTAACGGGGGAGGGCAGGGTGGGAGATGACGATTGACACTCGACTCATTTCACCAATCGGTGTATACTCAAAATATGATTGGACAATTTGTCCTCACGGGAGATTAGCATGCAAAAAATTTTTCTTGCTCTGATTGTAATTCTGACATTCGGTTTGCTGGGTTGCGGCGGCGCGCCCACGCCCACACCCAAACCGACGGCGGCGCTTGCGGCGATCAAGGCGAGTAGCAAAGTTGTCGCCGAAGGCAAAGTTCTGCCGGTCAAAAGCGCGGCGATTGGTTTTCAAGTCGGCGGCATTCTCACCCAGGTCCCCGCGCAAGTGGGCGACAAGATCGAAGCTGGGAAAGTGATCGCGGAGCTCGACGCCAAACAATTCGAATTGCAACTCGCGCAAGCCGATGGCAATCTCGCCGCCGCGAAAGCAAAACTCGACGCGCTGAAAAAAGGTCCCACCGCGTCCGATGTGTCCGCCGCGCAACAAGGTGTGAAATCCGCCGAAGCCGCGTACACGAATTTGATGAATCCCGATGCGAATGAATTGATGGCGTTCAAAGCGGACATTGAAAAAGCCAAAGCCGCAGTGGATCGCGCGCAAGCCGCGTACGATCGTATCGGCGGCGACAACAATCCATTCGCGGCGATGACGCTGGAACGCCAAGCATTGCAAACCGCGTGGCTCGATTATCAAAAAGCATTGTCGTTGTGGAACGCGAAAATCACTCCACCGAAAAACCAGGTCGAAGCCGCGTTGACCGCGATTCAAAACGCGAAAAGCGCGCTCGCGCGTTTGACGCCGACGACGGAAGATGTCGCGGGCGCGGAAGCGAGCGTCAAGTCCGCGCAAGCCGCGCGCGATCTCGCCGCGGAAAATCTCAAGAATACAAAATTGGTCGCGCCATTCACCAGCGTCATCACCTCGCTCGATTTGCGCGTCGGCGAATTCGTCGCGCCGAATCTGCCCATCGCGCGCATCGCGGACACCGCGACCTGGCAAGTCGAAACAACCGACCTCACCGAGATCAACATCGTGAATGTGAAGGAAGGCGACCCGGCAATGGTAACGCTCGACGCGATTGCCGGTTTGGAACTTTCCGGCAAAGTGTTACGCATCAAAGGATTCGGTGAAAACAAACAAGGCGACATTGTGTACGCGATCACGATCGCGCTCGACAAGCAAGATGAACGCTTGCGGTGGAATATGACCGCGAAGGTGAGCATCGGAAAATAAAAAAAGACCCTAAGGGTTTTCGGAAACCCTTAGGGTCTTTTAATGCGCGCATCCAAAAGTTTGTGATATGATGAACGATGTGATATAATAAAACGCGTAGGACAAACGCTTTGCGAATTTGTCCTACCTTTATAAGGAGCGACGCGAATGGCTGATCAAATAATCCAACCGCAAGAAATTCCGGTTTCGACCGGCGATCCCGCGTCAAAATCGGGACAGCCCGGTGTGGTGTTTGCGAAATTGGACGATGTCGTGCGCTGGGCGCGCACCGGCTCGATGTGGCCCCTGCTCTTTGGTCTTGCGTGTTGCGCGATTGAAATGATGGCGGTGTATATGCCGCGTTTCGATCTCGCGCGTTTTGGAATGGAAGTGTATCGCGCGTCGCCGCGCCAAGCCGATTTGATGTTCGTCGCGGGACGCGTCTCGCGCAAGATGGCGCCGGTCGTGCGGCAACTGTACGATCAGATGCTGGAACCGAAATGGGTGATCGCGATGGGCGATTGCGCGGCGTGCGGCGGCATCTACAACAATTACGCGATTTTGCAAGGCGTGGATGAAATAATTCCGGTGGATGTGTACGTCGCCGGTTGTCCGCCGCGCCCCGAAGCGTTGATGGACGGCATCCTCAAATTGCACGACAAGGTGAAGAACGGCGCGCCGAAAGGTCAGATTCGAATTACGGACTGGGGATTGCGCGGATAAAGTTTGTCGTCAGTCAACAGTCAACGGTAAACGATTGAGGTACCCAATGACAGTGTACGATTTCAAAGTGTTTCTCGAACCGGATGAAGAAGCCGGTGGATATGTCGTTTCCTGTCCCAGTTTGCCAGGATGTTATACTCAAGGCGACACGATTGAAGAAGCATTGGAAAATATCAAAGAAGCAATTCTGCTTTGCCTTGAAGACCTGCGCGCACAAAATGTTGTGATTCCAAATCCCGGAAAAACACTGGTTGGTAGTGTCGCCGTCGCTGTATGAGCAATCTCCCGGTTGTATCCGCCTATCAAGCCATCCGCGCGTTTGAGAAAATCGGGTATCGCCAAGTCCGACAACGCGGCAGTCATATCCGGTTGCGCGACGAAACGAATCCCAATCATTTGCCGCTCACCGTTCCGAATCACAAAACACTCAAACCCGGCTTGCTCCGCAAACTCATCCGCGACGCGGGCTTGAGCGTTGACGAATTTAGCGAACTCTTGAATTAACATAGGTTCTGCCAATGTCCCTCGAAACTACACTTGCCCAACTCCGCGCGCGCTTTCCGAACGCGCTGAACGACGTTTCCGAATTTCGCGGCGAGACGCGCGTTACAATTCCGCGCGACGCGTTGCTCGACCTCGCGCGCTTTTTGCGCGATGAGTGCGCGCCGCGTTTCCCAATGCTCCTCGACATCACCGCGCTCGATTGGTTGCCGCGCGAACCGCGCCTTGAGGTGCTGTACTATTTCCTCGCGATTCCATCGAACACGCGCCTGCGCGTACGCGTCCTGGTTTCCTCCACCGACGCGAACGTTCCTTCGCTCACCGCACTTTGGGAAGGCGCGAATTTTTACGAACGCGAAGTGTACGATTTGTTTGGCATCACGTTCACCAATCATCCATTTTTGCATCGCATCCTCTTGCCCGATTCCACCGAAGGACATCCGCTTCGCAAAGATCATCCACTCGGCTACGAGCCGGTCGAGTTCACGCACACGTACGCCGAAATCCAACCGGAAAAACCGAACGCGGTCGCGCCGCCCAAGCCGAAACAATTGCTCGGCAGTGTGCGCGGTGAAATGGTCGCGATTCCGGTCGGCTTACCGGATCCGAAAACACCCTGGTCGGCGGAAGATTCCGACACGTTGTTAATCAATATGGGTCCGCATCATCCTTCGACGCACGGCGTTTTGCGCGTCGCACTCGAAGTGGATGGCGAGCGCATCATCAACGCGTTGCCGGACATTGGCTACTTGCACACGGGTATCGAAAAGAACGCGGAATACAAAACGTATCTCAAAGCGATTCCGTTGTTCGACCGAATGGATTATCTCGGCACGCTGTTCAACAATCTCGCGTATGTGCTCGCGGTCGAAAAGTTGATGGAGGTGGATGTGCCCGAGCGCGCGCAAATCGCGCGCGTGATTTTGTGCGAAGTGCAACGCATCCAATCGCATCTCGTCGCGGTCGGTTCGCAAGCGATGGACATTGGCGCGGTGACGGTGATGACGTACGCGTTCCGCGAGCGCGAAATCGCGCTCGACATTTTCGAAATGGTCGCGGGCGCGCGGATGATGATGTCGTACTTTCGCTTCGGTGGACTCGCGCAAGATTTACCGCTGGGATTTTCCGACGCCGTGCGCGGATTTATCCAAATGATTCCGGGGCGATTGAAAGAGTACGAAGACCTGCTCAACAAAAATCCGATTTGGCTCGAACGCACGCGCGGCATCGCCGAGTACACCAAAGCAGACGCGCTCGCGTACGGCGTTACCGGTCCAATGTTGCGCGCGACCGGCATCAATTGGGATTTGCGGAAAGCGCATCCGTACTCCGGCTACGAGCAGTACGACTTTGATGTGCCGGTCGGCACGCGCGCCAAAGCGGACGTGCTGGAATGTTATTACATGCGAATGGCAGAAATGCGGCAGAGCATTCGCATCATCGAGCAGGCGCTCGCGAAACTTGAAAAAACAAAAGGGCAACCGTACATCACGAGCAATCGGAAAATCGCGCCGCCGCCGAAACACGAATTGCAAACTTCGATGGAATCACTGATCCATCATTTCAAATTGTGGACCGAAGGCATCACGCCGCCGGTCGGTTACGCGTACGCGGCAGTCGAATCGCCGCGCGGCGAACTGGGAATGTTAGTGTCGAGCAACGGCAACAATATGCCGCATCGCGTTCGCGTTCGCACACCCTCGTTCGCGAATTTGCAAATCCTTCCGCTCATCTCAAAAGGATATTACATTGCCGACCTGGTTGGCATTATCGCGATGACGGATATTATTTTAGGGGATGTAGACCGGTAAATCAAAGATTTCAAATTTCAGATTGCAGATTGTTAATCTGAAATTTGAAATCTGAAATCTGAAATCTGAAATTGGAATCGTGCAATGGAACATCTCATCTTACGCGACCTCGATATTGAAAATCTCAAAGACATTTCCGTGTACGAAAAGCACGGCGGGTACGGCGCGTTTCGTAAAGCCGTGAAAGAATTGACGCCCGACCAGGTTACCGATGCGGTCAAAGCATCCGGCTTGCGCGGACGCGGCGGCGCGGGTTTTCCCGCCGGTGTGAAATGGAGTTTTCTGCCGAAAGGTGTTTTCCCGCGCTATCTCGTCGTGAATGCGGACGAATCGGAACCTGGGACATTCAAAGACCGGCAGATTATGGAACGCAACGCGCACCAGGTCATCGAAGGCATCGCGATTGCGTCGTACGCGATTCAATGCAATCACGCGTTCATTTACATTCGCGGCGAATTTCCGTACGCCGCCGATTGTCTCGAGCGCGCGATTGTGGAAGCCGAACAACGCGGTTATCTCGGTGCGAATATCTTTGAAACGAATTACCAATTACAAATTACCGTCCATCGCGGCGCGGGCGCGTACATCTGCGGTGAAGAAACTGCTCTGCTCGAAAGTATGGAAGGCAAACTGGGACAGCCGCGCGTCAAGCCGCCGTTCCCGGCGAGCGTCGGTCTCTACAACAAGCCGACCGTCATCAATAATGTCGAAACGCTCGCGAATGTTCCCGCGATTATCGAACGCGGCGCGGAGTGGTACGCAAAAATCGGCACGCCGAAATCCACCGGTCCAAAAGTTTTTTGCTTGAGCGGGCACGTCAATCGTCCTGGTAATTACGAAGCCGCGTTCGGTTCGATTTCGTTTCGCGATTTGATTTACGATTTGGGCGGCGGCATTCGCGGCAACAAAAAACTCAAAGCGATTTTACCGGCAGGCGCGAGCGGTCCGATGGTCAGTCCGCTCGTCAATCCGGAAGTGCTCGATGTGAAACTCGATTACGAAGCGCTCGCGCCATTCGGCTCGACGCTTGGTTCGGCGTCGGTGATTGTGATGGACGAAGATACGTGCATCGTTTGGGCGGCGAAAAAGATGACGCACTTTTTCAAAAACGAATCGTGCGGCAAATGCACGCCTTGTCGCGAAGGCACATATTGGCTCTTGAAAATGTTGGAGCGCATTGACGACGGCGTTGGCACCAGCGCGGACATTGATTTGCTGACAAATGTCGCGACGCAAATACAAGGTCGCACATTGTGTCCGCTCGGCGATTTCGCAACGTCGCCGGTGATGGGCAGTGTAAAATTATTTCGCGATGAGTACGAACGGCACATCCAAGAGCATGGGTGTTGGGCGCGGGGCAAGTAAAAAGTTAAAAGGCAAAAGTTAAAAATAGAATGACGACCAAAAGTGCGATGCGCGGTGAAAAAATTTTACGTGAGACGCAAACGCCTTATCTCGTCGGCGAAGAGCGCGACCTGCTGGCGCGATTTCTCGCACGGCTCGAACGCGACTGTGGCGACGCGATTCGGCGCGTGATTCTCTACGGCTCGAAAGCGCGCGGCGATGCGACGCTCGATTCGGATACCGATTTGCTGATTGTCGCGACCAATCGCGCGGTGTTGGACAAGGTCGCGCAAATCGCGCGCAAAGATGAATTTAACATCGGCGAGCACGCGCACCCAAGTTTGCAATTGTTCACCGAGAATGATTACGCGGAATATCGCCGCTTGATGTTTCCATTCTACGTCAATGTTCGGCGCGATGGAGTTGAGTTGTGGAATCCGGGGGAAAGTTTAATTGAAGAAATCGAATTTCCGCTTGAATTTCCTGAAGGAGAGCCGCGCGCGATGACACTCGAAACGATTGAGACGATTCGACTTCATGTCGAGGAAGCGCGCGAACGTTGGAAGGTTGTAGAAAAATTACGCGCGGAAACTCCGCTCTTTGCGCTTCCGCCCGCGTATTACGCCGCGTTTTATCTCGCGACCGCCGCGCTGTACGCAATCAATATCGTGCGAACCAAACACGAAGGCATTCGAAACGCGTTGAGTGAATTTCTAGTTCGACCTGGATTACTTGAGGAAGAGTACAAAGATATTTACCAACGGCTGTTGGATGGACGCGAATGGGTGGATTATCGTCCATTCAAAAAACAACAAGCCCAAGTGTTGACGGACGACGACGCGCGTCAACTTTTGCGCGACGCCGAACGTTTCATCACGCGCATCGAACGATTCTTGCGCGAGCGCGGCGCAATGGAGTGAAAGGATTCGATATGACTACGACAACTTTTGATGACGTTCGTCTCAAAGAATTGTTCAAGCAAGCAATGGTCGAATTGCTTGTTGAACGAAAAGATATCTTTTACGAATTGTTTGCCGAAGTCATCGAAGATGCCGCGCTGGTGAACGCGATTCGTGAAGGTGAAACGAGCGAGACCGTCAGTCGCGCAGAGACTTTTGAAATTCTGGAAAGCGCGGCATGATTTAATTTTTGCATCGCAACTCGCAATTTCTAATTCGCAATTCCTAAATCGCAAATCGAAAATCGGAAATCCCCAAATGCCCAAAGTAATTGTTGACAACAAATTAACCAAAGTGCCAAACGGCACACTCGTCGTCGAAGCCGCGAAACGCGTCGGCATCGAAATCCCGGTTTTTTGCTATCACCCCAAATTGCAACCGGTCGGAATGTGCCGAATGTGTCTCGTCGAAGTCGGCACGCCGAAACGCGGCAAAGACGGACAAATCGAAAAAGACGCGCAAGGCAACGACGCAATCGCGTGGATGCCGAAACTCCAAGCCGCGTGCACGACCGTCGTGTCGGATGGAATGGTGATTCGCACCGACACAAACCAGGTCGCGGACGCGCGTCGCGGGATTCTCGAATTTTTGTTGACGAGTCATCCGCTCGATTGTCCGGTTTGCGACAAGGGCGGCGAGTGTCCATTGCAAAATCTCACAATGGCTTTTGGTCCGGGACAATCGCGTTTTCCGGCGGAATCGAAATTCCACAACGAAAAGCGCGTGCCGCTCGGCGATTTGATTATGCTCGACCGCGAGCGGTGCATCCAATGTTCGCGGTGCATTCGCTTTCAAGATGAAATCGCGGATGACCACGTTCTCGGATTTAACGCGCGCGGACGCGGATTGGAAATCGTTTCGCTTTCGAATCCGGCGTTCGACAGCAAGTACAGCGGCAACACGATTGACATTTGTCCGGTCGGCGCGCTCACCTCGCGCGATTTTCGTTTGAGCGCGCGCGTGTGGGAAGTGAAAGATTATCCGAGCGTGTGCGCGCATTGCTCGGTCGGTTGCAACATTTTGATTGGCGAACGCGACCACGAAATCAAACGCATCGTCCCGCGCGAAAATTCTGCGGTCAATGAAATTTGGACGTGCGACAAGGGACGCTTCGCGCATCACTTTGCGTTTGCGCCCGACCGATTGACGACGCCGCTGATTCGTAGAAATGGAAAGTTGGAAGTTGGAAGCTGGAACGACGCGCTTAACCTGGTCGCGCAAAAATTCGCGGAAGCGAAATCCGATGTTGGCGGACTCGGCGGCGACCGCGCGGCGAACGAAGATTTGTTCCTCTTTCAAAAATTATTCCGCGAGACGCTTGGCTCGAACAATGTTGGGCATCGCGTCGGCTGGAGCGCGTCGAACGCGGGCGCGGAATTGGTGCGCGTTTACGGCGCGGGCGTCGGCACGATTCTCGGCGCGCTCGATAAAAGTGTAACCGCGCTCGTGCTTGGCGCAGACCCGGAAGAAGAACAGCCGGTCATTCGCTTGCGGCTCACGCGGAGCGCGCGCGCGTTCGGCGCGACGATCATCACCGCGAATCCGCGCGTCACGAAACTCGCAATGCACGCGAAACAATCTATCGTTTACAATTACGGCACCGAAGCGTACTTTTTGCTCGGCGTCATTCGCGTGATTTTAGATGAGAGATTAGAGGTTAGAGATTTTGTTGACACGCGCGTTACAAATTTAGATGCGTTCAAAAAATCGCTCGACCCATTCACGGTTGAGCGATGCGCGCAAATCGCGCACGTCAAGCCAGAAAAAATTCGCGACGCGGCGCGCACAATCGCGCAATCGCCCAATCTCTTAATTCTCTTTGGACGCGAAGCGATGGCGTCAATGCAAAATGACGATGCGGTTGCGTCAAGCATCGCGGCGTTATTGCTCATCACCGGGCACATCGGTCGCGCGAACAATGGCGTTGTTGCGTTGTATCCGCACAACAATTCGCACGGCGCGCTGGATTTCGATTTGACCTCGAAAAACAAATCCGCATCGCGCGCGATGTATGTGATGGCGTGCGACCCGGCGAGCGACGGCGATTTTATCAAGCCGGATTTTCTCGTCGTGCAAGATTTGTTCCTGACCGAAACCGCGCAGATCGCGGATGTCGTTCTGCCCGCACAGTCATTCGCGGAACGCGACGGCACATTCACGAACACGGAACGTCGCGTGCAATTGTTCCGCGCCGCGCTCAAGCCGGTCGGCGCATCGAAACCGGATTGGTGGATTGTTTCCGAAATCGCGAAACGACTTGGCGCAAAGTGGAATTATCAAAACGCGTCGCAAGTGATGGACGAAATCGC
The DNA here is from genome assembly GCA_016223105.1 of Chloroflexota bacterium. Classification (GTDB taxonomy): domain Bacteria; phylum Chloroflexota; class Anaerolineae; order UBA4142; family UBA4142; genus JACRPR01. Next base: position 18,500 of record JACRPR010000105.1, read on the forward strand.
GACGACCGTGCCGCAGTACGCGGGCATTTCGTACACCGCGCTCGCGGAAAATGTGAAAATGCCGCGCGCGCCGTACGGTCAGGGCAATCCGAGCGACGAGCCGACCGATATCGCGATGGGCGATCTCGAAAATGTTTCGAGCGGAATGCAGTGGGCGAGTGTCGCGGAGCGCGATGGTGCGATGAAATTTGAATTGACGTGGAGTGAACCGAGTCAACAGTCGTCAGTCAACAGTCAACAGTATCGGTTGGCAGTCGCGCGTTCGTTGTATGATCGCGGGACACTGATCAGCAAGACCGCAATCATTCAACCGCGCGTGCCTGCGCCGTACATCGAAATCAATTCGCTCGACGCGGAAGAACTCGGCATCGCCGATGGCGCGCGTGTGCGCGTGTTGTTCGATGCGCGCGTGATCGAGGTGAACGCGCGCGTGGACGGTCACGTTCCGCCGAGCGTTGTGCTGATGCCGAACAATCTCGATGGCACTGCCGCGTTGCCGATGGGCGCGCGGGTCAAGATCGAAAAGGTTTAAGATGGCACGAATAAATCAATCGGCTCTAAAACATTCTGAATTCAAATTGGTTACGCGCCGCCAAATTCGTCACGTTACACGTAAACTTGTCGAGCATCTTGACCCCGACAAGATCATTCTCTTCGGCTCCTACGCGTATGGGAAACCTACAATAGATAGCGACGTGGATGTTTTGATCGTGATGCAAAGCCGCGCGCGACCAATCGCACGCGCAATCAAAGCATATCGCGCAGTTCAAGGTAAACCCTTTCCGATGGATATACTAGTTCGCACGCCAAAGGAAGTAGACTATCGTTTGGGAATCGGCGATTGTTTCTTCAAAGAAATTGTAGAGCGCGGCAAGGTGCTGTATGCGCGCTGAACCATTTGAAGAATGGATTGACAAGGCGGAAGAAGACTTTCGGCTTGCGCTGGTCGCGATGCGCCAGAAAAAATACCCCGCGTATAATGGCGCGTGTTTTCACGCTCAACAATGCGGCGAAAAATATCTGAAGGGTTTCCTGACCCGCCACCAGATCGGTTTTCGCAAGACGCACGATCTTGACGAATTGCGCGTCGCATGCGCGGAGATAGATCGCACTTTCAACCTGGTCAAGGATTGGGCGATTGCACTGACTCCCTACGCGATTGATGTTCGTTATCCTGGCGAATCAGTGAACGTATCCGAAGCGCGCACGGCGATTCAGGCGATGAAGGAACTCCGCAAATTCGTCCGCGCGCGACTCGGATTGAAAACGCGATAAACATTTTGAGGTTTGAATATGGCTCTCCCCGACATTGGCGCAATTTTCAAAGGAATGTCCGTAACCTTCCGCGAAATGCTCACGCCGCCGGTTACGATTCAATATCCCGAAGTCAAACGCCCGGTCTCGCCGCGTTTTCGCGGACGCCACGAATTGAAACGCCACGCGGATGGTCTCGAAAAATGTATCGGCTGTTCGTTGTGCGCCGCCGCGTGTCCCGCCGACGCGATCTATGTTGAACCGGCGGAGCAGACGGACGCGCAACGTTTTTCGCCAGGCGAACGTTTTGCCGCAAGGTACGAAATTAATTTACTGCGTTGCATCTACTGCGGCTTTTGCGAAGAAGCATGTCCGACCGGCGCGGTTGTGCTCGAACACGATTACGAATTGTCGTACTATAATCGCCGGAGCGCGATCATCACCAAAGATAAATTGCTCGTCGCGCCACCCGCGCCGGACAAATCTACGCCGCGCGCAATGCCCGACCCAGGAAATTTGTACGCCGCGATTCCGCCGATCAAAGGCGGAGTGGAACAGTGAACAGTGAACAGTGAACGGTGAACAGTAAACTGTTGACTGTTGACTGTTGACTGACGATTGACGATTGACGACTGACGACTAAATTCAACAAAGGAGTTGAAGCATGCACGAATTCGCTTGCCCCCCCGGTCTCGTTTGTCGCCCCACGTTTTGGAACATCCCCGAATGGCTACAGATCGTCGTCTATCTCGCCGGTTTTATCGCGCTGATCATTTTCGCGTACGGCTTGTGGATCAAAGTTCAACACTGGCGCAAAGGCAAAGGCAAGTTTACGTGGGGTCCGTTGTGGACGCGCCTGCAAATGTGGTTGACGATGGGCGTCGCGACGAAAAATCGATTTGTTCGGACTCGCCGCGCTGATCGGACTTGTGATCGCGTTCGTGATTCGGTACGGCATCAAACCCGAACGGCTCGATGGACGCACCGGCAAAAAATATTTTCGCGAAGATTTGTGGATCATCGGCTCGCTCGCGGTGATTGTCGTTACCGGCTTTTTCATCGAAGCGTTCCGGCTCGCCGGTCAACCGATTGAAGATGTCGTGCTGAACGAACGCATGATGTACTGCACCACTTGTTCGGTGATTGGTTGGCCCCTCTCGCGCTTGTTCGCCGGGCTTGACCTCGGCGCGATTCGCGGCTTGCACATTTCGTTTTGGATTTTTCACGCGATTGTCGCGCTGACCGCGGCGGGCGCGGCATCGTACACCAAGTTATCGCATTTTGCGATCTCGAGCGTCAACACCTTTTTCAAAAAACTCGAACCCGCCGGCGCGATTCCGAAAATCGAGGACATTGAAAACCAGGAATCGTTCGGCATCAGCAAACTCGAAGAATTTACTTGGAAGCAACTGCTCGATTTCGATTCGTGCACGCGTTGCGGACGATGTCAGGACGCGTGCCCAGCGGCGAAGACCGGTAAAGCATTGTCGCCGAAAAATATCATCGTGAAATTGTTCGAGGTGTCGCACGCGAAAACGCCGGACGCGCTTCACGGACAAGTGATTGACGCGCAAGAGTTGTGGGATTGCACGACTTGTATGGGTTGCGTCAATGCGTGTCCGGTTTCGATTGATCAACTCGGCACGATTATTGATCTTCGCCGGTATCTCACGCTCTCCGAAGGATCGGTGCAATCGTCCGGCGCGAGCGCGATGAATTCGATGGAACGCCAAGGCAATCCGTACGGCTTGCCGAAAGCGGATCGCCACAAATGGATGCAAGGTCTCGATGTGCCGTTCGCGGATGCAGATGCGGAATACGACGTGCTGTTCTGGGTCGGATGCGCGGGCGCGTATGATCAACGCGCGCAAAAAATTTCCAAAGCGTTCGTGAAAATTATGCAAGCCGCCAATCTCAAATTCGCGGTGATGCAAGAGGAACGCTGTAACTGCGAATCCGCGCGGCGACTCGGCAACGAGTACTTGTATCAAATGGCGACAATGGAAATTGTTGAGGCGCTCAAGCAGTACAAATTCAAGCGCATCGTTACGACATGCCCGCACTGTTTGAACACAATCAAAAACGAGTACGCGCAATTCGACGGCAAGTTCGCGGTCGTGCATCACGCGCAGTTGATCAACGAGTTGATCGAACAAAAACGCATCGCGCCCAAGCAATCGAATACCTCGCGCATCACGTATCACGATTCCTGCTATCTCGGTCGCTACAACGACATCTACGATCCGCAACGCGCGATTTTGCGCGCGGTCGGCGCGAATGTGATCGAGATGCAACGCTCGCGCGCGAATGGGTTGTGTTGCGGCGGCGGCGGCGGGCGAATGTGGCTCGAAGAAAATACCGGGACGCGCATCAACAACAAACGTTTCGAAGATGTGATCGCGGTGAACGCGCAAACGGTCGCGTCCGCGTGTCCGTTCTGCATGACGATGCTCGACGACGGCGCGAAAGCGTTGGAGGTGGACGAGAAGATCGCGCGTAAGGATATTGCCGAGTTGGTCGCGGAAAGTTTGTAGCCACGGGATTCTACGGAAACAAAAACAACGCGGCGAGTCGTACGACTCGTCGCGTTGTTTTTGCGTAACCGTTCAGGTGGCATTGCGAGGAGCGGGTTTTGCGACGAAGCAATCTCCGCGTTGCAAGTCCACTAGATTGCCCAACTATCTGAGAATCAGCGGCAAATGGAAAATCTTGAACTCGGCTTCGAACGCGCCCATATCAAACCGCGCGCCTTTGGGACGCAGGCGATTGACCAGGTCAGTACTCAAGCCGGTCGCGCAAGCGTCCACCGCCGGCGAACCGGGTGGCAAGCGATAGTTCTCGCCCGCGCCCGGCGCGATAAATAACGGATTCGTCGCCGAACCCGCGATGCCCGCCTGATCAATGTTGCAACTCGTCGTCGTCAACGCACCGAATGCGCCGACGCTGTTGCCCCAGATAATCGTATTGTAAATGTACGATTGCGCCGCGCCCGGCGAATAGCCCGCGCCACCAACGTTATTCGCAATCGTCGCGTGCGTCATCGTAATCGCACCGCCCGCGTTGCGAATGCCCGCGCCGAATGACACGAGACTGGTGTTGCTGTAAATCAATGTGTTCGAGATATTTCCAAGCGCGCCCACGCCTTCTTGATAAATCGCGCCGCCGCGCACCGCGGTATTGCGATGCAAGTACGCGCTGTTCACCGTGAGCGTACTGACGCTGGTATAAATCGCGCCGCCGTTGCCATTCGATGCCGTACTGCTGATCGCGGTGTTGCTGTAAAGCGAATTGCATTGCTTGAGCGCGGGATCGCACGCGGTCGCCAACGGCACGTTGATGCGCGCGCGTTCTTCCGCGCGCGTCGGCGCGCTCGTCGGCGCGGCATAGTCCACATCAATCGTCAGCGTTGAAGTGTACGCGGCAATCGCGCCGCCATTCCCGGCTTGCGCTTGATTGTTGCGGAACGTGCAATTATCCGCCGCGAGCGTACTGCCGCTCAAATAAATCGCGCCGCCGCTTCCCCCAGTCGCTTTGTTGCCGTCACTCGTGAAACCAAATTCGACGCCATCACATTCGACGCGCGGACTGTTCGACGCGTAAATCGCGCCGCCGTTCGCCGCGGTGTTGACCCAGAGTTGCGGCGCGGTGTCAAAATAATCGTCCATCCACACGCGCGAACCATTACCAAGATAAAACACGCCGCCGTTGCCCACCGCGCTGTTCGATGTCGCGTGAATCATTCCGTACACATCGAAGAGCGCGCCGCCGTTCGCGTAAATCGCGCCGCCGTCACCGCCGGCAGAGTTGGTGCTGAGGTTGAGCCGGTAACCACTCGCCGCATACAATTGAACCGTATCGGCATTGGTCACATACAGCGCGCCGCCACTGCCACTCGCGCTATTGACCGCGAGAAAACTCTCGCCGGGTCCGCCGGTCACGCGCAAATCCGCGTCGGCGGTGCCGGTAACGGCGATCGCGCCGCCATTGCCAATCGCGGTGTTGTAGCGAATGTCCCAGGTGCCATCAAAATCCAACGTCCCAGCGTCCATATAGATTGCGCCGCCATGACTGCTTGACGAGTTGTACTGGAACGTCGCGTTCGCCGCGTTAATGTCCGATGCATTCGTCGCGGCAATCGCGCCGCCGACTCCGCCCAATGCTTTGTTGTTGATGAACGACGAGCCGCCGAGAATGTTGAGCACGCTGGTTCCGAACATACGCGCGCCCCCGGCAAGGTTGTTCGTAGTATTACTGAGAACCTGGGTATTACTGAGCGTCACAGTTGCATCATAAAGATACATTCCCGCGCCGCGCCCATCGGATGCCGCCGGCAAAAAATGTTGTTCGACGCGACTGTTCGTCATCGTAACGACACTGCCTTGGCGAATGTACATCCCACCGCCATAGCCGGTACTCGGATTGGAAAGCGTGTTGCTCACAATCACAGTGTTCGTGAATGTCGCGTGCGTGTTGTTGAACAAATACATTCCCGCGCCGTTCAAACCGCTCGCGCCGATTTGATTGTGCTGATTCGCGCCGGTGCCGCCGATGGTTGTATTCGTCATCGTGATCGCGCTGTTCGTCGCGTACACGCCGCCGCCGGAATTGGTCGCGATGTTGTTGATGATGCGCCCGGTAAATTCGACCGTGCTGGAGATGGCGTACAATCCCGCGCCGAGAGTCGCATCGTTGCCCGCGCTCGCACTCGTGTCGTATCCCAGGTTGCCGCCGGTAACAATCAAGCGGCTTGCGTTCGTCAGATAAATTCCGCCACCGTCGTTTGTCGCCGTGTTGTTCAGCACCGACGTTGCCGCACCTTGCAGAAAAATTTGGCTGGCATCCGCATAAATACCGCCACCGTAGGATGCGCTTTGACAGCACGGCGCAGTTTCGCCGACAAAGACGGAATTGGTCAGCGTAATAATGCCGCCGCCCGAAACGAAAAATCCGCCGCCCCGATTCGTCGCCGAGTTCGCGACGACATCCGCGTTATCAAGTTTGGCGGTGCCACCCATTACCGCAATCCCGCCGCCATCAATCGTCGCCGCGTTTTGATATACATCGGAGGATGAATCAAATCCAAAGAGTTGACCGTAGACGATTGCGCCCGCGCCGGTTGTGGCGGTGTTGGTATAAATATCCGAATCGGCTGAGTAGGTTACGACACTGCCACTCCCGATGTAGAATCCGCCACCGTTCGAGCCGGTGTTGCTGTAAACATCCGTGTTGACGAGCGTTACACGCGACGAGCCAAGCACATCCACGCCCGCGCCAAACGAGTTGCCGCCGACGATGTGCAAGTTGCGAAGCGCGAGCACACTCGCGCCCGACACGTCAACCACACTGCCGGTATTGTTGCCGTGCACGCGCGTCAAGCTGAGATTGAGCGTGGTACACGTCGCGTCGTATCCACCTTCAATCGTAATGATTTTGCCGGCGGTAACATCCACCGTCTCAGTGTAATAGCCCGCCGCGACGCGAATCGTATCGCCGTTGACCGCGGCGGTCACCGCGTCTTGAATCGTCGCGTACGCGCACGGACCGGCATTGCGACTAATCTGATTGGCGGTGGGCGCGCGCGGCGTGCGCGACTGCAAATCATTTTGCGCGTCGAGCAAGGCGGCTTGGAGCAGAGGATGATTGCGATTGGGTTGGCGCGCGACAAAATCGCGCACGGCTTGGGGACCGGCGTTGCGCGCGCGGTCGAGCGCGATCGCGAGCGGCGCGTCCGCGTCGCGCGGCGCCGGGACAGCTGATACCGGCGCGCGATTTTCGTTTTGCGCGGATTGACCTGCCGGTGCGCGCGGTCGCGGTTCGACTTGATTCGGATTGATTCGAATCCACTCGTCGCCTTCCGCGTTCAATCGAAAACCGGGTGGGGGTGGTTGGAATGCTTCAACCGGCGCAGGTGCAAGCAGTAATCCCGCACCTAAAACAAGGAGGAAAAACAGCACAAGAAACGTTTGGGGGTAATTCATTTTACGCTCCATCATCAGAGCAATGTCGGCAGGTCAGCGCCGAGATTTTGATTTGGGGCGAAAGTATAATGAGAGTTCAGGTTACGGTCAATCCCCCTTCCAAAAAAAGTTAGAGCTCTGCAAACAAAAAACGGGCGGCGAATCCTTTTCGATTCCCCGCGCGTTTCACAATTGTTGGAACGGGATTAGCGTTCGTCGCGATTGGTTGCAGTATTTTGTCTGCGTTTAATTTCGACAATCCAATCTTGCAAAGTCATATCAGCGAACAATTGCTCGCGCTCCTGGGTATAATCACCATATCCCGGTGTGAACTGGGCAATAAATCGGACTGTGTTCACAATGCCAATCTCTTTGTACAATGCCTTGAACGCCAAATGCGTTACCTCGGCTAATGGACGCATTTCAATCATCGGTCAACCTCCTCTGCCAACTCAATCGGTGAGACCACGCGCGTATTCAAATTCGGAATCGCTTTTGCTTTCTTGAGCAATCGGTCATCGCAAGTGCAAAAATAATCGGCTTGCGCTTCTTCCGCCGACGCCAAGTGCAACGCGTCTAGCGGTTTGATGCCGAACATTTGCAATTCTCCCGCGCGTCTCTCAACACGCGCGTTAAAACGAACAAATGTCGTCGCTTTTGCCAGCACTTCCAAACCATATTCCTGGCGCGTGAAATTGGGTTGGCGATTTATTTCGGTCAGCAAGACATCCGAAGCAATCAGTTCGATTGTCTTCGACTCGACCAAAGTCAAAATACCGAGGATGGCATCGGCTTCGAGAATCAATCGAATTTGAGTTTTGCTATCCAAAGGACGTTGGAGACTGCAATTATCGAGATAAATTTTTTTCGCCAATGGGCGTTGCCTCACCTTCCCGCGTTTGCATATGTCAGTATAAGCGAATCCCCGCGCCACGTCAATAAAACACGCGGCAAGTCAAACTGACTCGCCGCGTGTTGTTCCGTGCTTATTTTTTCGACAACCGACTAACTCAACGCGTCTTTCAAGCCCTTGAGCACACGCGCCTTGACGATTTTGCGTTCCGGTTTCGCTTTGAAAACCGTCGGCAGTTTGGTGAACGGATTGACACCTTCGTGTTCCGGCACCGCGGGTTTGATGGCAACATTCAACTTGAGCAAGCCCGGCACAACTACTTCGCCCGGACCATCTTTGCCGAGTTCCTTCGCGACCACTTCATTCATCGCGTCGAACACGGCTTTGACATCTTTTTTGGCAATGCCCGTTTTATCGGCAACCGCACCGACAAAATCGGATTTACTCATTCGTTCCGCCACTTTAACCTCCATTTGGATTTGTGCCAACGCTTTTCACGAAAAGAACGTTGACATCGAATCTAAAAAACATCGGGATTGCAAGCACTTTTTTGAACGGCTTTAGTATAAGCGATTCGCGTAGATTCGTCAACTGATTTAGAGTGAGTTGTGGGTATCAATTTGCTAATTTTGGCTTAAAACAACGAAATTTTAACGATATTGCGCTATACATAAATCGCATATCTGCTTGACAGCCCGCGCGGAGTGTGGTAAAAATCATCTATGCGAAACGAACAATTGTCTCTCTTTCCGCCACCCGGAGCCAAGCCGCGCGAGCCGGAAAAACGCGAACCCGCGCCGCTCGCGCCGACCGCGCCACTCGCGACCGCGATTGGCGCGTTTCACGAGCAAATGCTTCGGCGCGGTTGGTCCAAGTACACGCTCGAAGCATTCGGCGGCGACCTCAAATTGTTTGGCAATCACATCGGAATGAACATCGCGATTAATGACATCTCTAGTGAAACGATTCATCAGTTTTTGAATTGGTTGCGCTACGAGCGCGGCGTGTCGTGCAAACCCAAAACGTATCAACGCCGACTGACGACGCTCAAAGTTTTTTTCGCGTGGCTCAAACAAACCCAAGTGCTCGCGAGCGATCCCGCCGCGCCAATCGCGCATCAACCGGTGATCCCGCCCCTGCCCGAAGTGTTGCGCGCCGACCAGGTCGCGAAATTGTTCGACGCGGTGCGCGCCGCGCGCGATGACGCGCACAAGCCGGACGTGCGACCGTATTTGCTCGTTTCACTTTTGCTCACGACCGGGATCAAAAAAAGCGAAACGCTCGCGATTCGTTTGAGCGACATTGATCTGTCGAACGCGCAACAACCGGTGTTGTACATTCGGTACGACGACGCGAAGAAACGACACAAGGAACGCAAACTAAAATTGCCCGGCGATTTCGCGGATTCGCTCGCGCGTTATCGCGAGCAGTACGCGCCGCGCGAACATCTCTTCGAGTGCACCGCGCGCAATCTCGAATACATTCTCGCGGATTTCGCGAAAGCGACCGGCTTGGGCGACACAGTCTCGTTCGAGAGTTTGCGCTGGACGTGCGCCTTGCGCGATCTCGAAAGCGGCATTGACGACGATCACATTCGCCAAAAACTTGGCTTGTCGAAAATTACCTGGGAAGACGCGGGCGAGCGCTTGAAGCGGCTCGCGGCGAAGGCGTTGTAATCAACGGCGATATGATAATCGAGTACGCCGGCAAAAAAACTGAACAACAGATTTTAACTGAAACTCCGCTGGCAATTCTCAAACGCATCGCCGGAACTGGCGCGTCAAAAAACATGCTCATTCAAGGAAATAATCTGCTTGTGCTTGACGCGTTGGCGAACGATGACAACTTGAGAGGAAAAATCGGGCTGGTTTATATTGATCCGCCGTTTGCCACCAATACCCAATTTAGGATCGGCGTGGAACGTACCAGCACCATCAGCCAAAGCAATAGCGATGCCGTTGCTTATGCCGACACGATGCTTGGCGAAAATTATCTTGAATTTCTGCGCGAGCGACTCATTTTTTTGCGCGAGTTGATGTCGCCCAGCGCGTCGATCTATCTTCACATTGACTACAAAATTGGGCACTATGTCAAAGTGATTATGGACGAAATATTCGGTAAAAGAAATTTTCGGAATGACATTACGCGCATCAAGTGCAATCCAAAAAATTTTCAAAGAAAAGCATTTGGGAATATCAAGGATCTGATCCTCTTCTATTCCAAATCCGACAACCCAACGTGGAATGATCCTTCGATCCCGTTATCCGAAGACGACATCGAACGGCTCTTTAGAAAAATAGATAAGGATGGGCGACGGTACACAACCGTACCTTTGCACGCCCCGGGCGAAACAACAAACGGCAAAACCGGGCAAACCTGGAAAGGACTCAAGCCACCCAAAGGTCGGCATTGGCGAACCGCTCCGTCTTTGCTGGATGAATTAGATCAGCAAGGTTTGATCGAATGGTCGGCGACCGGCGTGCCGCGCAAAAAGATATTTGCCGATCAGCGCGAAAACAAAAAGATGCAAGACATTTGGGATTTCAAGGATCCCCAGTACCCTTCCTATCCCACCGAAAAAAATTTAGAGTTGATCAAGTTTATCCTTCAAGCATCGTCCAACGCGGGCGAGCTCGTGTTGGATTGTTTTTGCGGTTCGGGGACAACGCTCGTCGCGGCGCAGGCATTGGGACGGAGTTGGATCGGGATTGACGAATCGCCCCACGCCATTGAAACAATCAGAAAGCGATTAAGCCAAATTCCTGCCGATCTATTTACGGGCACCGTAGAGTACGAATTTTTGATCGAGCAAACAACCGTCACGGAATTGCACAATGAGCAATAACTTTGAGATCATTCTCGATTCGCGCCCCGATCCACTCGATGTCTTGAAAACAGCCGCGCGCGTCGTCGAACACGCGCGCTTCGTTCGCATCAATTCGCGCGCGCTGGAACGCGCGGCGGACACGCTCGCACAAAATCCTGTCGCGCCGCCCGCGTGGAATTACGAATTGCATTATCACGACGGCACCGAACGCACGGTCAATTATTTGTTTTTGCTCGACGCGCTCAATTTTTGTTTTTGGGGCAAGCCGAAATGGCGCGTCGAGTATCGCGGCAAAACGTTGGACGGCTATTGGGCGCTCGCGGCGTCGCTGAAACGCGCGGCGGAAACCAATCCCGATTTTCTCGCCGCGGAATTTCTCGCGCAGATCACGCCGCAGGAACTCGCGGACGCGTTGCGCGGCACGGGCGAAATACCACTTTTCGCGGAACGCTGGCGCAGTGCGCGCGAGCTCGGCACCGCGCTGAAAAATTTGTGGAATGGTCAAGCCGCGCACCTGGTCGAGTGCGCGGATCGAGACGCGGCGCGGCTCGCGCGGATGATCGTTGAGAATTTGACGTCGTTTAATGATATTGCAGTGTACGAAATTCGCGCCGGGGCGCAGAGGCGCAGGGGCGCAGGGGAGAAAATCGCCCCCTCGCATCGCGCCGCGACCAAACTTGCGGTATACATCTTCAAGCGCGCGCAAATCTTGGTCACCGATCTCTGGGGCGCGTTCGGCGGCAAAGACTGGGGCGCGTTTGAAAACATTGACGCGCTCACCGCGTTCGCCGATTATAAACTGCCGCAAATTTTGCGCGCGTGGAAAATTTTAGAGTACACGCCGTCGCTCGCGAAAAAAGTCGACGCGCAGATCGAACTCGCCGCGGGCAGTCGCGCAGAAATCGAGATTCGCGCGGCGATGCTGTGGGCGGTCGAATTTTTGCGCGCCGCGCTCGCGCAACGCGGACGCGCGTTGATGAGTTTGCAGGTGGATTGGATTTTGTGGGAAGCGAGCCAGGCGTTGGGCGGAATGAAACCGTATCATCGCGTTCGCACAATTTATTATTGAGGAACAGCCCAACGGATCACATTCGCAAATTGCATTTTCGGATTCGACGCTTTAGCGGGTTGCTTGTCCGGTCGAGCAACCGCGTAAACGCTCGAATCCAGAAACTTGAATTTTAAAATCAAAACTTGCACGCGTCGAATCCAGGTCTTGCGCGACATCCATCCGCTTTCCGTTTCGCCGCAGGCAATCCGCTGAAAAATCGTACCTATGCCACTCACATTTGAAATCACCTCACGCGATTCACACACCCGCGCGCGCGCTGGAATCATTCACACCGCGCACGGCGACATCGAGACGCCCGCGTTTATGGCAGTCGCGACGCAAGCAACCGTGAAAGCGTTGACGCCGGACGATCTCGAACAAATCGGTTTGCATTTATTGATCGCGAACACATACCATATCGCGCTACGTCCCGGCGCGAACCAGGTCGCGGAGCTCGGCGGCTTGCACGCGTTTATGAATTGGCAACGCGCGTTGATGACCGACAGCGGCGGCTTTCAAGTTTTTTCGCTCGGCACCGCGATTCGCGACGGCGTGGGAAAAATCGCGGACATTTTCCCGGAAGAAAATTCTACGGAGAGCCAATCTCTCAATCCCTCAATCTCTCAATCTCCAAAATCCAAAGGAACACCACTGTGCAAAATAGACGACGACGGCGTAACTTTTCGCTCGCACCTCGACGGCGCACTGATGCGACTCGATCCGGAAATTTCGTTGACGATTCAACACCAACTCGGCGCGGATTTTGTCGTCGCGTTCGACGAGTGCACCTCGCCGCTCGATTCGTACGAGTACACGCGCGTCGCGCTCGCGCGCACACATCGCTGGGCGGAACGTTGTCTCGAGCAACACGCGAAAACGCGGCGCGACTATCAATCGCTCTTTGGCATCGTGCAAGGCGGCGCATATCGCGATCTGCGTGAAGAGAGCGCGCGCGTGATCGGTGGTCTGCCGTTCGATGGGTTGTGCATCGGCGGATCGCTCGGCAAATCGAAAAAAGAAATGCACGCGATTTTGGATTGGACGATTCCACTTTTGCCGGATGCAAAACCGCGCCACCTGCTTGGCATCGGCGAATTGCAAGATATTGTCGAGGGCGTCGCGCGCGGGATCGATCTCTTCGATTGCGCCGCGCCGACGCGCTGGGCGCGCAACGGCGCGTTGATCGTCTCGCGTGAAATCGCGGAGAATCCCGAACGGCGGCTCAACATTGGCAACGCGCGATTCGCGCTCGACCGCGCGCCGATTGATCCAACGTGCGATTGCTACGCGTGCAAAAATTTTTCGCGCGCGTACGTCCATCACTTGCATCGCGCGAAAGAATTGACCTATTACCGGCTTGCCTCGATTCACAACTTGAGAATGTTGATGCGCTTTACGCGCGAATTGCGCGCGGCGATTAATGCCGGACACTTTGCAGAATTTTACGCCGAGAATATCGGGCGCGGCTGATTTTTCCAACGCGATTCAAAAACGAGGTGACGATGCTTCGATCTATTTTTCTCCTTGCCGCGTTCGCGCTAACCGCGTGCGCGGACATTTCCCCAACGCGCGCGCCCACCGCATCCCCGCTTCCAACTTTCACGCGCGCGCCCACATCCCCGCTTCCGACCTTCACACTCGCGCCAACCCAAATCACACTCACGGAATTTTCCGTGCCGCGTGGATCGCGTCCGCACGATGTCGCGCCCGCGCACGACGGTGGCGTGTGGTACACCGCGCAAGGTTCCGGCGAACTCGGCTGGCTCGATCCAAAAACCAGCTCGACGCGCCACATCAAACTCGGCGATGGCTCCGCACCGCACGGCGTCATCGTGAGCGCGGACGGCGCGGCGTGGATCACCGACAGCGGCTTGAACGCGATCGTGCGCGTCGATCCAAAAACAAATGCGGTGCAAAAATTTCCGCTTCCAGCCAATCGGCGCGGCGCGAATTTGAACACTGCGACCTTTGACAATCGCGGCGTGTTGTGGTTCACCGGGCAAGCCGGGATTTATGGACGACTCGATCCGGCGACCGGCAAACTGGAGGTGTTCGATGCGCCGCGCGGCGCAGGACCGTACGGGATCGCGACGACCCCGAACGGGCAAGTGTATTACGCGTCGCTCGCGGGCAATCACATCGCGCGCATTGACACGCAAACCGGCGGGGCAACCGTGATCGAACCGCCGACGCCGCGCCAAGGCGCGCGGCGCGTGTGGGCGGATTCAAAAAATCGCGTGTGGGTGAGCGAGTGGAACGTGGGACAACTCGGGCTGTACGATCCAACAACGAACGCGTGGCGCGAATGGAAATTACCGGGCGCGCGTCCGCAGGCATACGCGGTGTTCGTGGACGATCAAGACATTGTTTGGGTTACGGAATGGGGTGCGAACACGCTCGCGCGATTTGATCCCGCGCGCGAAACGTTCGATCTGTTTCCGCACGCGAGTTCGCCGGCAAACGTGCGCCAAATCCTGGGACGACGCGGCGAGGTGTGGGGCGCGGAATCGGGCGTAGACAAATTGGTGGTTGCGATAACACAATAAAAATTTTTGATCCGCGAATTACGCGAATCTTTGCGAATAAAAGAAATATTTCGCGCAAATTCGCGTGATTCGCGGATCACCTTTTGTTCCACCATTCCAAAATCGTACTGCCGTCGTTGAAACCGAGTGGCAGAAACGCGCCGAGCCCGAACACGAAAAAGTTTTCGAGCAGAAAAAACCAGGCGAGCGCGCGCGCGATTCCACCGATGGGATCAAGCGCGATCACAATCACACCTGTCGCGAGTGAAACGATGAAACTGCCCAACGGTCCGCCGAGCGCGCGCGTGATGTGCAAGCGCGCGGGCAATGGCGGTTCATCGCGCGGGTACAGCGATGTCGAAAACAAACCGAGCGTGCCGAGCCGGATTCCAAACATCGGATAACCGATCCGCCGCGCGCCCCACGCGTGCCCGAACTGATGCGCGATTTCACCGACCCAGTGCAAAATCACCGCGAGCAAACTGCCGATCAGCGCGTCGAACCAGAGCATCGCGAGCAAACTCATCGCGATCATGATCAGCACAATCCACAACGCGAGCGAGCCGATCAGAAATGAAATCGGCGCGACGCGCATCTCCAATCCAAAAAGCGATCCCAGTTTGATCGAACGCATCGAATTTTCTCCTTTTGTAACGCAGATAAAACATATTGCGCGTCCAGCAAGCGCGTGATATAATCCAATCGTCGGAGGTGGCAAATGGCACAAGCCAGAAAAAAATTTATCACGCCGGAAGAATATCTCGCGATGGAAGAACGCGCGGAATCCAAGAGCGAATATCTTCAAGGTGAAATTTTCGCGATGGCAGGCGGATCGTTCAATCACAGTACGATTATCAGCAATTGCATCACCGTGCTTAGCATCGCGCTTAAAGGCAAGCCGTGCCGCGTGCTTGACAGTAATATGCGCTTGCACGTCAAGCCCAATGGACTGTACACCTACCCCGATGTGATGGTCGTTTGCGGCAAGGCACAATTCGTCGCCAAGCGCAATGACACACTCCTCAACCCGATTGTCATCGTCGAGGTGTTGTCACCCTCAACCCATTCGTACGATCGCGTAAAAAAATTCGCGCTCTACAAACCTATCGAAGCGTTGCGCGAGTATTTGCTGGTAGATTCGGAACGAATCCACGCGACCCTTTTGCGCGTGGTGAACAAGCAATGGATGATTGAAATGTACGACGACCGCGATGCAAGGATCGGATTAACCTCAATCGGCTGTGAAATCGCGCTTCGTGATCTGTATGACAAGATCGTTTTTGAAAATCAAACCTGATCTGCTCCCCACTGCTGCAAAGGAACACGGATAAAAAATGTCCGTGTTCCTTTTTTTATTGCGCGCTTGCGCCGCTTCCGCGCACTGCCGATGTGATCGCGCCGAGGATGCCTGCGAGCCCCGCCGCGAAAAATCCCGCGCTGATTGCATCGAATAACGATCCGCCGGACGATTGCACAGTCGAAAAAATCGCGCCCGCTAATCCGACGCCGAGCGCCATCCCGGTATTGCACGCGGTCGCCATCACGCCCGCGGCGACGCCTTGCCGATGCCGCGGCGCGGAGCCCATCAACGCGTTCGTGTTCGGCGTGGTGAAAATCCCAGTGCCGAGTCCAACCATCGCGAGACCCAACGCGACCTGGTTTTGCGTTGAATCCGGCGCGAGTTGCGCGAGAAAAAACAATCCGCCCGCAAGCACGATCATTCCGAGCGTCGCGAGCGCGCGCGAGCCGATCCGATCCGACACCGTGCCGCTGAGCGGCGCGGTGATCGCCATCACGAGCGGTTGCGCGGTCAGCATCAACCCGGCTTCCGCCGGCGACATCCCGCGTCCCTGGATCAAATAGAACGGCGTCAAAAATAAAACGCTGTACACGCAAATATAATTCAACACCGCGCTTGCGACCGCCGCCGAAAATAAGCGTTGGCGAAATAACGTGAGATCGAGCATCGGGCTGGCATCGCGTTTTTCGGCGCGCACAAAAATCACAGCGAACAAAATCGCCAACGCGATCAACCCCAGCACCGGCGCCGAAGTCCAACCCCACGCGTGTCCCTGATTCAATCCGAGCAACAGCGCGACGAGCGCGATCATAAACGTCAGCGCGCCGATGGCATCGAAGCGTTCCGTATTTTTTTCCGGCGGATCGTGCGGAATAAAATAAATGCTCAGCACCAATCCGAGCAAGCCAAACGGAATGTTGATGTAGAACGCGGCGCGCCAATCGAATTGACTTGTGAGCCAACCGCCGAATGAAGGACCGAGCGTTAAACCCAGATAGGTCATCATAGATTGCAGACCCAGGGCTTGACCGCGTTGCTCCGCCGGAAAATTGCGCGTGAGAATCGCGGGCGAATTGGAAAAGAGCATCGCCGCGCCCAACGCCTGCACGCCGCGAAACGCGATCAACGCGACCGCGTTCGGCGCGAGCGCGCACAAGGGCGATGCAATCATAAACACAAAAAATCCGGCGACATAGACCGGCTTGTGTCCGCGCAAATCGCCGAGGCGTCCGAAACTCAAGAGCAAACCACTGACGACGAGCAGGTAAACCGTGATCACCCACTCTATCGTCGCGACCTCCGCGCCAAACTCGCGCGTAACGACCGGCAAAACAACATTGACGACATTTGTGCTCATCGCGGACATGAGCGTGCCGACGCCGACCGCGAGCAGGACGAGCCATTTTGTTTGCATCGTGTCTAGAGATTGGAAGATTGGAGATTGAAAGATTGACGATTGGAACTTGGATGTTGGAAAATAGATACCGTCTCTTGTATTCTACTCCAAGTTGTCGGTCTGTCCAATAAGCAATTTTTCACATTTGCTTTTGAATCTCTACGGCATTATTATTAGCCAAATCAATATTGCCGAGGTAAAAGTGACATTCACTTATCAAGCTCCACTCGCAAAAGATCTGTTCTTGCTCGATCCAGACGTTGTCTTCCTCAATCACGGCTCATTCGGCGCAACGCTTCGACCTGTGTTCGAGAAATACCAATGGTGGCAACGCGAATTAGAACGTCAACCGGTTGAATTCCTGGGACGACGCTTCAATGATCTAATGTACAAAGCGCGCGCGGGGCTTGCCGCATACCTTCAAACGGTTGCTGACAATCTCGTTTATGTGCCCAATGCGACGACCGGTTTGAACGTTGTCGCGCGCAGTTTGTATTTGAATCCTGGCGATGAAATCCTCACAACCAATCACGAGTACGGCGCGTTGGATCGCACATGGCGCTTTGTGTGCAACAAAACCGGCGCAATCTATACACGCGTCCCGATTCCTGTCCCGGTAACAACCGCGCAAGATTTTATCGAACGATTCTGGGATGGTGTAACGCCGCGTACGCGCGTCATTTTCTTGAGCCACATCACCTCGCCAACCGCGTTGATTTTTCCGATCAAAGAAATTTGCCGGCGTGCACGAAACGCCGGGATCATTAGCATTATTGACGGCGCGCACGCGCTCGGGCAAATCGCCCTGAACCTGGAAGAGCTCGGCGCGGATTTCTACAGTTCCAATCTGCACAAATGGATGTGCTGTCCGAAAGGCTCGGCATTCTTGTATGTGCGTCCAGAAATGCAAAACTTGGTCGAGCCATTGGTGGTCAGTTGGGGGTACGCATCAGAGAAACCCAGTCCATCACGATTCATTGATGAACAAGAGTGGACCGGCACGCGCGACATTGCCGCATATCTTGCAACGCCAGAGGCGATTAGTTTTTACAAAAACCATCACTGGGACCAAGTCCGCGCCCAATGCCACATGCTTGCCCAATATACGCGTGAACAAATCGCGGCACTCGGGAACTTGACCCCGTTGAGTCCAGACTCAATGGAGTGGTATATGCAAATGGTGACCATGCCTCTGCCACAATGCAACGCGGAACAATTGAAAGCGCGTC
>JACRPR010000106.1 GCA_016223105.1 Chloroflexota bacterium
ACATCGGTCATTCCGAGCAAAGCGATAAATCCCCCACCCTGCCCTCCCCCGCGCGCGGGGGAGGGTTGAGGTGGGGGCGGAGATTTCTCGCTTCGCTCGAAATGACGTTTCAAAATTGGTATGATGATATTACCAATTTTCAAAAATTTGTCAAACAGAAAAACCTGGAAGGTTTAGGAAACCTTCCAGGTTTACATTCAACGTTGCCGTTGCCAGATCAAGTAGCCGACGAGCGTTTCTTCGGCGAGCGTCATCGGCGTCGTCATCAACGTCAAGCGGTCGCGGTCGAATTCGTAAAATTGTTCGCGATCCGCGCCGACCCAATTCGGGTACGTGCATCCTTCGACGTGATGCGTGATGCACTGCTTCATTTCGTTCACCGCGAACGTGCCCCAGTACGCCATACCGCCTTCGAACGCGGCTTTGATTTCGTCAGGCGTACCGCGATGCCAATCGTCGGCGGCAAAGCGCGGACGATCGGCTTCCATAATTTGCAGTGCCATCGCGCCGCTCGCGTCGTAAATCAAAATACCGCGCACGCCTTCGCCGAATGGACGCAATGCGATCCCATCTGACAAACGAAATTCGTACGACAATAATTTCCAAATGCCGAGGAATTTTTCCGTGTCCATTTTGAACCTCTTTGTTCGCGGGATTTGCGCGCAAGATACAACACATCTCTAACCGCGTCAAGGGGCGAATAAATTCGCCAATTATTTCGCGGCGAACGGCAAATGATATTGGTTGAACGATGACGGCGGCGGCAGTGGACCGGACGCGCCGGTACCGTAGAACACATAAACCGTCCCGGCATCCTGGTATTTGATCGGATGCGTTAGCGCGTCCACGCCGTACGTGCTGACGATCAAATCCAACTTGCCGTCGAAATCGAGATCGCCGACCGCGACATCCGCGCCGAGTTTTGTCAGCACGCTTCCCGCGATCATCACTTGCGCGACATCGCCAATCGGCAATGTGCCGGTCGCGCTCGTGCCGCCCGGAATCACGAACGCTTGGCGAATCGTCGGCGCGCCGATAATCAAATCGAGTTTCGCGTCGCCGGTCACATTGCCCAGCGCGAATGAAACCGCCGGCACGCCGGAAATTTTGAGCATCGCCGCGGTACTCGCGTTGTACGTTTGCCCGCTAACCAATGGACCGGGGATTACAAAAATCGTCGCGCCCGATCCCAGGATCAGATCGTCTTGCCCATCGCCGGTCAAATCGCCAACGCTGACGCCGCCGAATTGCAAACCGGTGATCTTGATGTCCGCCGGTGTCGTGCTGAGATGGCGCACGCCGCCGCCGAGCGCGCCCAGAATCACGTACGCGTCCGTGTCCGTGCGCGCGACCAGGTCAATTTGCGAATCGTTGTTGACGCGTCCGAGCGCGACGAAACCGAGATGCGAATTGATCGCGGGACCGTACAGCGTATAGTCCGCGGGCGTCGTCGCCAAATTCCACTGCGCCGGCAAATTACTCCGTCCGAAAATCACAAACGCCGCGCCCGCTTGCGCGAGTCCGCCATCGTTCGCGAGTGCGTCGCCGACGACAAGATCAATTACGCCGTTGTTGTTGAGATCGCCGGTCGCCAACGCGTTAATGATCGAGAACGCGAAAAAATCCTGACCCGGCGCGCGCAAAGTAAAATTCGCGGGACTCGTGTCGGTGAGCGGGCGCGTCCCGGCGAGCGATGATCCACCCCACAGCGCGTACACCGTCGGCGTTACCGTGCCGCCGCCGGCGTTATCATCCTGGGACGATCCAAAAATCAAATCGCGTTTGCCATCGCCGTTCAAATCGCCGCCGACAATTTTCGATCCGATGTGTTGCAAATTGAATTGGCTCGCGACGGTGAGCGCCGGCGCGGTTGTCAACAAATCAATTGTGCCGGTAATGCGCGTGCCAAAATTGAACAGCCCGAAAATTTGTCCGGTCGTGCGCGGCGCATTGTCCGGGTCAATCGCCCAATCGTGCGCGGACGTGACCAGGTCGGCGCGTCCATCGCCGTTCACATCGTCCGCCATCACCGACGAGCCGATCCAATCGTTCACGCCATTCGGCGTGGGCGCGTACCCGCCCGGACCGATGATCGTTAAATCCGCCGTAGTTGTATCGAGATTGATCACGCGTTGCGCCGTCCCGGTTCGCTCGTCCGCGCCGATGTCAATACGATACAATCCCGATGTGCCGATCATTGCGCGCGCCTCGCCATCGAAATCGTGATCGGGCGCGTTCGTGCGCGTGCCGGCGTCAATCGCCGGCGAACCGGTGTTGAGCCGGTAATTCGCGTCGAGTTGTGGATTGATCACGATGTTGGTTGAATCGAGTGAAAAGCCGCGCGTGTCTGTTGTGTTGTTGAAAAAATTATTGAACGTCGCGCTGATCGGCACGGCGGCGGTGAGACTGATCCCGGTTGTGTGTCCCAGGATGATGTTGTTCGTTACCGTAAGCGCGGATGAAACGCGAATCGCTTGCCCACGGTTGTTCGCGAGCGTGTTGTTGACGACGAGACCAGGACTGTTGATGCCGGCGCTCAGCCCGCCGACCGCTGTGTCATTGCCGAACGCATAATTGTTGACGATGACCGCGTTCGTCAACGTGTACGGCGAATTGATGAACGCGAGTCCGCCGCCCAAACCGTAGAACGGCGTATTCGCCGCGCAATTATTTTCGATACGCGTCGCATCGAGCGTGAGCGCGCCGTTGGAAAAATAAATTCCGCCGCCATAGCCCTCGCAATTTACAGAGGTCGAGTTATTGAGAACTTGTCCGCCCTGGATCGTCAATGTGCTGGTGTATGCCGCGATGCCGCCGCCGTTGCCAAAGATCGTGTTGCGATTCGCGCGATTTGCTTGAATGAGATTTCCGGTCAAGCGACCTTTGGTCGTTTCGATCAATGCGCCGCCGCCGAACAAATATGAACTGCCGCGCGCAAACGTGTGCGCGGTATTTTGTTGAATCGTGTTGCTCGTCAACGTGAGCGTTACGCCTTGCGCCCAAATGCCGCCGCCGTACCCGGAATCGGTCGCCGCGCCGGCGAGACCGGCGGCAGTGTTGCTGAAAATTAAATTGCTCGTGAGAACGACCGGACCGCCACCCTGAATCGCGATGCCACCGCCGCCGCCAACGCTGGCACTCACCACATTGTTCGCGATGATATTGTTGCTGATCGTCGCGCGCGTGCTCTCCAATTGAATCCCGCCGCCGAACGCATTACCGCTCGGCGTAACGCGATTATTTTCAACGCGATTGTTCGACAAGATTGGCGCGCCGTTTTGAACCCAGATGCCGCCGCCGAACAAATAGCCGATGTTGCCGGTGATGATATTGTTGTTGATGATCGCGTCGCTGTTTGTAACGCGCACGCCGCCGCCGTGATTGCCGCCGCCGCCGCCCGTGATCGTAAATCCATCCACCGTCGGTGCGACCAGCGCGGTTTGTCCGAATTGTCCGTTCACCCACACGACCGCGATATCAGGCGTGGTTGGTCGAATCGTCGAAATGTTTAACGCCGGATTCTGGGTTGCCCAATCATTGCAAGTGTAACCGCCGTAAAGATGCACAGTTTTGGAAATGTAGAGATTCGCGCTCACCGCCGGTTTGGATTCGATGTAAATGCCACCCGCGACTTTGATGATGTCGCCGGGTTGCGCGGCATCAATCGCGGCTTGGATCGTTTGCGAATAAATTCCGGAACTGTTACAGACGCGCAATTCATTTGCTTTGGGCGCGCGGTGGATCGGCGGGGAAAAATTTGATCGCGCGCGCGTGTGATCCGCGCGCGCGGAGGGTTGGTCGAACACGAAAATAAAAATCGCGATGAACCACAGGATCACCGCGATAAAAATTGTGCGGATGGCGTAACGCATACAGCCATTACCGTTCTAGCCCGCGCATCGTCACGCGGGGATGAGCCAATTAAAACGCGGATGTGCATCCTCGTTGAGTGGCGCAAAGTGTAGCACAGCGCGCGCACAGCGTCAATGCCCAGCAAAAACCGGCGGGGCTTTTCCAAAGTCGCGTTCGGGCGAACCCTTACACCGCCCGCAAGGGCAGGTGTAAATTCGCGGCACGCTTCGCGCAAAGCAAAGCCGACCGTCGTCGGCTGAATTCAAGCGACACAGGTCGCTTTGGCGTAGTTTCCGCAAGTTTTCAAAAACACATCGCGGGAGAGAATCTCTCCCGCGATGTGTTTTTAATCGCGCAAACTCGTTGCCAGCACACGCGCGCCGGTTGGTTTGGGACTGCCGCCGCGCGGTTCAATCGTGATGCCAACGCCCTGATAATACTTGAGCGGTTGCGGCGCGTGCACCACCAACGAGCCCGTGCCTTCGTGATCCACCGTGAACGTGCCGCCGCTCGTACGCTCTCCGTTCGGATCAATCAACCAAAGTTGGTACGCGCGATTCGCGTCGAGCGTCGGCAAATCGTACACGACCAACGCGAACGCGTTCAACTCCGTCGCGGCATACAATCGCCCGACCGCTTTGGGCGCGGCATCCGTCGCTTGCATCCGGCGCGGCTGACCATCGGTGTACGCGACGATGTTGAGAAACTCGCGCTGATGTTCGATCTCGCGCGTTACCTCGCGGCTGAACCCGGCTTGTTGATTGACCTGGTTTTGCAACGCGAAATTCCAAATCGCTAACGCGACGATCAACAGCATCGTCGCCGCGGCGAACGCGGGTGAGCGGAAGAGATTCGCGATTAGAGATTGGAGATCGAACGTTGGACGCGATGCGCGCGCGATTTGTTTCGGCATCGTCGCGGACAGCACGCGAGATTTAAGCTCGGCACTCGGTTCGACCGGCGGCGCGGCGAACGCGAGCAGATCGGCGACCGGGCGGTACGCGGCGACGAGTTGCGCGCAGTCGGGACATTGCGGCAAATGCCGTTCGATTTGTGCGCGCTCGGAATCGGTTATTGCGTCCAACACATAGGTTGGGACGAGGTCTTGAATTTCTTGACAGATTGACATAGCAGTCCTTCAATCAATCTTACGTAAGAATCACAAAATTAGATTTCTCTAATATGCCAAGTGACCGTGGTGCGGCTTTTCCAAGCCGCCAATGCGGACTCGAAAGTCCGCGCCACGTATTTCCAAATATTTTCAATGCGCGTCGTCGAGCAATGTTTTTAGTTTTTGCATGCCGAGACGCATCCGCGTTTTGATTGTGCCGAGCGGCTCGCTCAACTTGTCCGCGATTTCTTGTTGCGTCAAGCCCTCGAAATACGCCATTTCAATCGCGCGGCGTTGATCGCGCGGAATCGCGCCGAGCGCGTCAACGATGCGCCGGTGTTCGAGCGATTGGAGCGCCATTTCGAGCGGCGCGGGTGCGCCATCGGGAATTTCGAGCGCGGCGGTTTCATCTTCGGACGCGATGGGGCGCACGCGGCGGCGGCGCAATTCGTCAATCGCGTGATGATGCGTGATGCCGGTGAGCCACGAGGAAAACTTGCCGCGTGCCGGCGAATAATCGCGCGCGCGCCGCCACACTTTGACGAAAACTTCTTGCACCGCTTCTTCCGCGATATTGCGGTCATTCAAAATTCGGTACGCGAGCGAAAACACGAGTCGGGCATAGCGATCATACAACGCCGCCATCACCCAGGACTCGCCGCGCGCAAGCGCATCCACTAATTGTTCGTCCGAAAAAGTTGCAGACATCTGGAGATTAGAGATTAGAGAATAGAGATTGAGAGATTGAAAGTTGGAAATTGGATTGTTCGATTCGAAACAGAACTTGATCGTGAATGATGGAATCGAGCGTTTACGCGGTTTCTCGTCTGACCAGCAACCCGCTAAAGCGTCGAATCCAATCGCAGTGTTTCCGATTTATTTCTACTCGACGCGGAAGATTAAAGATCAACTCCGCGTGATTTGAGCGTCGCGCGTATTTTTTTATACGATACAGTCCGTTCCTTACGCGCGGCATCCAACGCGCGCGCTTTTTTGGGCGTTGGTTCGTAATCACTGTACCGTACGCGAAACCCCTGCGGATCAATGTAGACGGCTTTGATCTCGCTCGGCAATTTATCCGGTTGCGTTTTGAGATACGCCGCGTATTCCGTTTCGTTTGGAAAAATCAAATAACCGCGCGTGTCCACGCGCACCGAATTGATTTCTTCACGCAAGACCTGGCGCATCGCATTTTGCACGATGCTTTCAATCTCTGTACGCGTCCACTCGCGCGCCAATTGTTTGGCTTTGAGATTCACTGCCATCGCTTCACCTCTTCGTTCACGCATCACTCAACACCAACGCGGCTTCCCACGCCTTGTACGAACTCCGCACGAGCGGACCGGACGCGACGTATCGAAAACCGAGTTGCAATCCGGCTTCTTTGTACCGCGCGAATTGTTCCGGCGTAACGTACTCGACGAGCGGAAAATGCCGCTTGAGATGTGTCGGTTGCAAGTACTGCCCAATCGCGAGCAAATCCACATTTGCCGCGCGCAGATCGCGCAGTGTTTCGATCACCTCATCCGGCGTTTCACCAAAGCCAACCAGGATGGACGATTTGGTTTTGCGCGTCGGATCAATTTCTTTCACCATTCGCAAAACGTTCAACGATTGATCGTACCCCGCGCGTCGGTCGCGGACAATGTGCGTGAGTCGGCGCACGGTTTCGACATTCTGCCCAAATACGTCCGGCTGTGCCATCGCGACGCGCGCGATCTGCTCGCGATTGCCGCGAAAATCCGGCGTGAGCACTTCGACTTTAGTGCGCGGCGATTTCGTTTTGATCGCGCGCACCGTCTCGGCAAAAATTTCCGCGCCGCCGTCCGGCAAATCATCGCGATCAACCGATGTGATGACGACGTAATTCAGTTGCAGTTCCGCAATCGCGTCCGCGACGCGCATCGGTTCTTGCGCGTCCACGATGCCGCGCGGGTTGCCGGTTTTCACCGCGCAAAAGCGGCACGCGCGCGTGCAAGTGTCGCCGAGAATCATCACGGTCGCCGTGCCTGCGCCCCAACATTCACCGATGTTCGGGCACATCGCCTCTTCGCAAACCGTGTGCAATTTCAAACCGCGCACGAGTCCTTTAAGGTGCGTATAATTTTCGCCGAACGGCGCACGCACGCGAATCCATTGCGGATGACGCGGGCGCGGTGGGGCAAGTGTAATTAGTTCGCTCATTTTGAAAAATGAACCTTGCGAAGCATTGCGTCCTCGCAAGGTTCAACAGTGTCAGCGTGTATACTTGCTCAAGATTTGCGGTAAGCCGTAACCTGGTTTTGCATTGCGTTCGTTCATCGCGGCGTACCCCTGATCGTACGTCGGGCGATCTTCTTTGTAAAACAATCCCAGGTGCATCGTTTGAGCGTCCATCGCGAATTGCATCGCGCTCGCCTTATCGAGCGGATTGTAATCGGCGGGCAAGGGCTTTGTGATATTTTTGAAATGATCGTACGTGTCATAGAAAGTGGTGCACGGCGACAACACTTGCAAAAACGAAAACCCTTTGTGTTGAATCGCCTGCTTGATCAGTTCGATCAAATCTTTCGGCTTGCTCGAAAAACCGCGCGCGACCCAGGTCGCGCCGCTCGCGAGTGAAAGCATCAACGGATTGATCGGTTGTTCAATCGTGCCGAACGGCGACGCTTTTTTCTCCATCCCGCGCGGACTTGTCGGCGAGGGCTGACCTTTGGTGAGACCGTAAATCTCATTGTCCATAATGATGTACGTGATGTCCACGTTGCGGCGAATCGCATGCGGAAGGTGTCCCATTCCGATACTGAACGCGTCGCCGTCGCCGCCGACAGTTACGACGTGCAAATCGGGGCGCGACATTTTCACGCCGGTCGCGAGCGGAAGCGCGCGCCCGTGCGTGCCGTGAAATCCGTACGCGTTGACGAATGCCGGAAACCGGCTCGAACAACCGATGCCGGAAACGATTACGAGTTGTTCCGGCGGAATGTGCAAATCGGACACGGCTTTGTAGAATGACGACAGCACGCCAAAGTCGCCGCATCCCGGACACCAGATCGGATGCACCTCGCTTTTGTAATCGTTCGCGACCAGGTTGCTGGGTTCGTATGTGAATTGGGGCAAGTCAATCGTTTGAATCATTTTTTATTTTCTCCGAAACACGATTGTCATTGCGAGCGAAGCGAAGCAATCGCCGCAGTGTGGGGATTGCTTCGTCGCTTCGCTCCTCGCAATGACATTTCTATTTGCGCGATTTCTTCTTCGCCGCGATTTTTTTCTTTGCGACCGGTTTTTTCGCGACGGATTTTTTCTTCGTCGCGATTTTTTTCGATTTGGCGAGCGTGCCGTACACGCGTTTGATCTCGGCGTAAATATCGTGCGTGGCGAACGGTGTGCCGCCGTAATTGCGAAGCGAGATCACTTCGCGCCAGTACTCGGCTTGGATCATTCGCGCGAATTGCCCGGTGTAGTTCATTTCCGGCACGATGATCGCATCGCGTTGCGCGATGAAATCGGCGATCTCTTTGCGCGGCAGGGGGAAGATCATTTTGGTGTACATCACCGCGACCGGCATCCCTTCGGCCTGCGCGCGTTCGACCGCTTCGCGCACGGGACCGATCGTCGAACCCCAACCCAGGATCGCGACGCGCGCGTTTTGATCGCCAAAGTATTCCAGCATCCCCATCGGCGCGGCGTCGCGCGCGGCAGAGCGCACTTTGATCGCGCGCTTGTCCATATTCGCCGCGTGTTGTTGCGCGGTGTACGACGGATGTCCTTCTTGCGAATGTTCCAATCCTTCCGCGACGTACTGCCCGCCTTTCATTCCTGGGATGGACATCGGCGAAATGCCGCTCGGTGTGAGCGCGTAGCGTTTGAAATTTTCCGGATCGTGTTGGTCCCACAACAAACGCGGCACGAGATTCACGCGCGATAAATCGAACGGTTGAATCGTTTGCACGCGCACCGACATATCTTGATCGCTGAGGAAAATCACGGGGGCTTGGTATTTTTCCGCGAGGTTGAACGCGTTGATAATCTGGAAAAAATTATCTTCGACCGACACCGGCGCGACGACGATGCGCGGCGCGTCATCGTGCGCGCCGAAAACGGAAATGCGGAGATCGCCTTGCGACACTTTGGTCGGCATCCCGGTCGAAGGTCCCGCGCGTTGCACATCCACGATCACGACCGGCAATTCCGCCATCGTCGCGTGCCCGATCAACTCGACCATCAACGAAAGACCGGGACCCGACGTCGCGGTCATCGAACGCACGCCGGTGTACGATCCGCCCAATGCCATTGCAATCGCGGCGATTTCATCTTCGGCTTGAATCACGGTTCCGCCGAGGCGCGGAAATTCGCCGGCGAGAAATTCCATAATGTCGGTCGCGGGCGTGATCGGATAACCGGCGTAAAAGCGACAGCCCGCCGCGATCGCGCCCATCGCCAACGCTTGATTGCCGCTGATGACGAGCCGTTCCTCTTTCTCCGCGCCAGGTCGCGGTGTGAGATGATATGGTGCAGTCTTGGTCACGTTTTGCTCGATGTAATCGAACCCGGTTTTGAGCGCGAGCAAATTTTGTTCGAGCATTTCTTTTTTGCGCCCGAGTTGTTTTTCGACGACGAGCGTCGCGGTCTCGAACGGCAAGCCGAATAATTTCACCATCGCGCCAATCGTGATGATGTTGCGCCCGCGCTGAAAATTGATCTGTTTCGCGAGCTCGTTCAACGGCAAAGGATATTGATTCACGCCGTTCGCTTCCGGCGGTTTACTATCGTTTGAATTGTAAATCAAAATTCCGCCCTTGCGAATCAATGCGGAATACCGATCAATGGATTCTTGATCGAACGCGATCAACATATCCAAATCATCGCCCTGCGACCAAACCATTTCTGGCGCGATGCGCGCCTGAAACATCACATGCCCGCCCTTGATTTCCGCGGGAATCGTGCGCGTGGTGTACACTTCCAAGCCGGCGTATGCGGCAATGCGCGCGAACACTTCGCCGGTCGTTACAATCCCGCCCGCCGACGAGTCGCCGCCGACGCGCACGGTCAGATCATTGTTTGGCATCCAATTCCTCCCAATCGTTTCCGTTTATATTTTTACAAAAACCTTGGCTAGCAAAACGCGGGGCGATGCGCCCCGCGCGTGTCATCGCTATTCTATTCACTCCGCGCAATCTGTCAATTGCGGTGTGGCGCGGACTTGTAGTCCGCAAATTCACGGGCTGGAAAGCCCGTGCCACATTAATTCCGACTCGCGCAACTACCGCAACTGCCACCGCCGCACGAGCCGCAACCGCCGCCGCCGACCGAGCTGACACTGCCGCTGTCATCGCGACCGAACGCGGCGACGCGCGAAATTTGGCGCGCGACGTGATCGCCCTGACAGTGCGGGCAATTCGTCGGCGCGTCAATTAAACTCATCGCGCGGCGAATTTCAAATTTGGTTTTACAGTCTGAGCAAACGTATTCGTAGAGAGGCATCGAAATCTCCTTGCATGATTTTTGTTCGCAATGTGTGATGCGTGAAATGCAGTTACGCATCACGCATCACGCATCACGACTCACGTTTTGTCGAACAACATTTTTTGGCGCACCTCGTAAATCGCGCGCGTGATGTCAATGCCGCGCGGGCACGCTTCGACGCAGTTGAAAATACTGCGACAGGTGAACACGCCGCCGCTGTCGGCGAGAATCGCGAGCCGTTCTTGTCCGCCCTGGTCGCGCGAATCGAAAATGAAACGATGCGCTTGCACAATCGCCGCCGGTCCGAGATATTCCTTGTCCGCCCAAAATGTCGGGCACGAAGTTGTGCATGCCGCGCACAAAATGCACGGCGTTGTGAAATCAAAGCGCGCGTGTTGCTCCGCGGATTGGGCGCGTTCTTTTTCCGGTTCGCGCTCGTGATTGATCAGGTACGGTTTGACCGCGCGATATTTCGCAAAGAATCCTTCCATATCCACGACCAGGTCTTTGAGCACGGGAAAGCCGCGCAGTGGCTCGACGGTGATGACCTTGCTTTCTTTGAGTGCTTGCTTCATCAAAAATTTGCACGCGAGCCGGTTGCGTCCGTTAATCACGAGCGCGTCCGATCCGCAAATGCCGTGCGCGCACGAACGCCGGTACGCGAGCGTCGGATCGAGATTCCACTTGATAAAGTTGAGCGCGTCGAGCACGCGATCGGTCGGTTCGATCTCGACGGTATGATCGCTCCAATATGCTTTCGCGTTCGTTTCGGAATTGAAGCGTTTGAGTTTGAATTGAACTTGCATTGTGTCCTCTGCGTGGAGAGATTGAGAGATTGAGAGATTGGAGATTGGAAGCTGGATGTTAGAAGTTGGAAGTTGGACGCGACAATCCAACATCCAATTTCCAATTTCTAACGTCCATATTTCACCAATGTCCGGTTTTCCAATACAGTTTCATTCCGATCCAAATGCCGATGGCAGTGCCGATGACGAGACCGATGATGAGACCGAGCAGACAGGTGAGGTCGAACATTTTTGATTTATGATTTCAGATTTCAAATTTCAGATTGGGAAATCTTAAATCATAAATCTGAAATCTGAAATGGCTAGTCCCAGGTTCCCGCGCGTTTATACAACGAGAATCCGATGAACACGCCAAACACCAAGCCGATAACGAGACCGACGACGAGACCGATTACAAACCACATTCGCGCTAGACCAACCGCGCGAGAATATCCGGCGGAATGAGCGCGCGCAATTGCGAATAACTTTCGAGCAAGCGCGCGATGTCGAGCAAATCTTTTTGCTGTTTCGTTTTGCGGCGCGTTGGGTCTTGCGCCGCCCAAATTTTTCCGCGCAGGACATCTTCGATGCGCGCAACCGGCAAATCCAATCCCAATACTTGGCGCGTCGCGGCGCGCGCGACAAAATCAGCATAGCGCGGATCGGTTTGAATCTGCACGCGCAAATCCGAACCGGCAAGCGACGCCTTAATGCTGTGCTCGAATCGCTCGACGCGAAATGCGTTTGCGAAAAGCGATTCGACCTGGATCATCTGATCAGTCGCCACCACCAAATCGAGATCGAGACTGACGAGCGGCTCGACGTACGCATTGACCGCTTGACCGCCGATCACGCAAAAGCGAATCGCGTTTTCATCGAGCAAGGCGAGCAAGCGTTCGAGCAGATTCGATTTATCCACAGTAATTGTTTTCCAAAAAGTGAGTGCTTGCATTTTGGTTTCTAGTACTTGCGCTCCTTCGGCTGATACCGCGTGATCACGACCGGCTTGTAACTCAATTCGAGTTTGCCCGACTTGCGCGCGATGAGTGTGTGCTTCAACCAATTCTTGTCATCGCGATTCGGAAAATCTTCGCGCGCGTGCGCGCCGCGCGATTCGGTGCGCGCCGCCGCACTGTGCGCGGTCGCCTCCGCGAGATCGAGCAAGTAACCGAGTTCGAACGCTTCGAGCAATTCGGTGTTAAACTTTTTTGTCTTGTCCGTGATCGCAATGTTTTGATAACGCGCTTTCAAATCCGCGATCACCTTTTTCACATTTTCCAAACCCGCGCTGGTGCGAAACACGCCGCACTGCGCGGTCATCACTTCTTGCATCTCGCGACGAATCTGCGCGGCGTTTTCTTTACCGGTGCCGTTTGTCAAGCGATCGATTTCCGCGCGCACATTCGCGTCCGCGTTCGCCAGCATTGGCGCGAAATCGGCTTGCCGAACGTACTGCGCCGCCGCGCGACCAGAGCGTCGTCCGTACACCAAAATATCCACGAGTGAATTTGTGCCGAGCCGATTCGCGCCGTGAACTGAAACGCACGCGCACTCGCCCGCGGCATACAAACCGCGCAGAATGGTGTTCTTCGCGTCGATCACCACGCGTCCGTCAATGTCGGTCGGGATGCCGCCCATCGCGTAATGCGCGGTTGGTTGCGTCGGCACCGGCTCTTTCATCGGATCCACGCCGAGATACAATTCCATCATCTCGATAATGTCCGGCAATTTCGCGCGCAATTCGTGTTCGGTCACGGTCTTGCCGCCGGGCGCGCTCTTGTATTTGTTGATTGATTCGGGTCGAATGTCGAGGTACACAAAATCTTTTCCGCCGATGCCACGCCCCGCGTTGATCTCCATCTGCATAAATCGCGAAATCATATCGCGCGGCGCGAGGTCGAGCATCGTCGGCGCGTAGCGTTCCATGAATCGTTCGCCCTTGTCGTTGATGAGCACACCGCCTTCGCCGCGCGCAGCTTCGGACATCAAGATGCCCATCTTGTAAATGCCGGTCGGATGAAATTGGAAAAACTCCATATCTTCGAGCGGATAGCCGTGCCGATACAACAGCGCGACCGGATCACCGGTGAGCGAGTGCGCGTTCGACGTCACCTTGAACATTTTGCCGAACCCACCCGCCGCGATGATCGTCGCCTTGCCGTGAAAGATGTGCAGTTCGCCGGTCGCGATGTCCATCGCGACGACGCCACTGCACACGCCGCCGTCAATGATGAGATCAAGAACCTGGTATTCGTTGAAAAAATGCGTTTCGTGTTTGATGCACTGCTGATACAGCGTTTGCAAAATCATGTGCCCGGTGCGATCCGCCGCGTAGCACGCGCGGCGCACCGGACCTTTGCCTTCGTGATGCGTGTGCCCGCCAAATCGCCGCTGATCAATTTTACCCTCGGGTGTGCGATTGAACGGCAAGCCCATATGCTCCAACGCGTACACCGTCTCGATCGCTTCGCGCGCGAGAATCTCCGCCGCATCCTGATCCGTCACATAGTCTCCGCCTTTGACGGTGTCGAACATATGCCATTCCCAGTGATCTTCTTCGAGATTGCCGAGCGCCGCGCCGATGCCGCCTTGCGCGGTGCCGACATTTTCGTCAAGACCGCGATGCTCGCTTCGCTTTTCGCGAGTTCGAGCGCGGCCCGTAATCCCGCGCCGCATGCTCCGACGATGACGGCATCGTAACGATGTGTCTGTGTCATTGAGTTACCTCAAGTCGCGCGCGTGTATTGATCGCGCAATGCTTGGAATTTTCGTTCAAATTCGTCCGGGTCTTGCTTCAAACTGTCCGTCGCGAGCCGTGGTTGGATTTCGTGCGCGTATTGTTCCAAGGTCGCGAGATCAATACGGTCTGCGCGGAGCAATGCGATCACATCGGCGAAATCTTCTTCCGTCCCACGCGCGATTTTGCTTAGCGCCGTGCTGTACAAATCGAAATGAAAAACGTCGAGTTGACCATATCGCCCGATGAAAATAGCGCGCTCGTGATAGCCCTGCGGCAATGGAATGAAATCTCCTGGCGACACTTGCTCTACATTCAGCGCGAGTTGGTCTTTCAGCCCGCGAATCGCTTGAATCAACGCGGCGAGATCTTCGGACGCGACCGCAAATGTGAGATCAATATCGAGCGATTGGTCGCGGAAATTTTCAAACACCATCGTCGTTCCC
>JACRPR010000125.1 GCA_016223105.1 Chloroflexota bacterium
GACGCGCCAAGTTCGACAAAATGGGCGCGCTCTGGCTGCCACTGGGTCTCGTCCTCGCCGCGATTTTGAACGGCGTTATTGATCTCGTTTTGCTCCAGGTTCCATTCATCGGCGGCGGTTTGAATGTCAATTCCTGGTATGGTCTGATTGCCGGCGTTGTCATCGCGGGCGGAACATTTTTTATTTTGTTTCGCTTGATGAACCGACTTCCCAGTGCAATCGAGACAGAGACGACCGCCGATGAGCCGGAATGGATCGTGTGGCTCGTCGTCGCGATTGGCTTGGCGGCGGCGTGGTTCGTGCGCGGCAACATTCTCGATCAAACGCGCGTCGCGACGGTCGGGCAAGTCAGCATCAGTTATCCCGCGACCTGGTCGCGCGCGAATGAACCCGGCGCGATCTTCGCGGCGACGGATCGCGCGCGCGGCGGCGTGTTCGGCGCGCGCGTCAGTGTGCGCCAAAGCGCGGGCGCGGATCTTTTTTCCGCGGGCGGCGGCTTGACGGACGCCGCGCTCAATTGGTCGCTCGCGCGCGGTAAAGAATTGACCGCGTATCGTTTGCTTGAAGTGAGCGAAACGAAATGGCAAAGCCGCGATGCGACGCGTATCGAGTACGTCTTTTTGTTCGATTCGCCGCAAGGATCGGCGGCAGGCGCGATGCCGGTGCTGATGCGCGCGGTGGATGTGCTGGTCGTCGGCGGCGACCAGGTCTATGTGTTGACGTTTGCCGCGCCGAGCAATGAGTCCGATCAACTTGCCAATCTGCGCGAGCGCATCATCGCGAATTGGCGCGTGCCGTAACGCAAATCTGGAAATTTGCGCCACAAGGAGCTCAAAATGAAACGACATATTTTGCGCGTGACCATCATCGCGATCGCGTTGACCCTGCTTGCCGGTTTGATCGCGGGGTCGCCCACCGCGTTCGCCAAAGACCCAACGACGGATCAAATCGAAAACGCGATGTTGGCGGTTGTGAAAATCTGGATTCTCGGACCCGATGGTAAAGCATTCGGCGGATGTTCCGGTACCGTGATTGATCCGGCAGGATACATCCTGACGAATTTTCATTGTGTCGGGTACACCAATCTGTACGGCAAAGATGATTCTGGCTTCAAACTCAACAACGGCGATCTGTATCATCCGCAGGGCTGGGTCATTGTCGGTCCGACCAAAGATTCGCGCAAAGCGCCCGCGCCGACGTACATCGCGAAATATCTCGCGGGCGATCCCAAGTTGGATGTCGCGGTTGTCAAAATTTTTCGAATGTACAACGAAACCGAAAAATTGCCGAACGCGTTGCCGTTGAGTGTGATCAAACGCGTGGATTCGGACAAAGCCAGGATTGGCGAATTTATCGCGACCGTTGGTTATCCGAGTGTGGGCGGCAATTTGATTTCGTATTTGCCGGGACAAATTTCCGGCTTTCACGATCAAGACGGCGATGGCAATTTGGATTCGTTCAAAACGAATGCCGAGATCGCGCCGGGCAATAGCGGCGGCTTGGGGATGAATGAGAACGGCGAACAGATCGGCATCTCGACCTGGGGGCGCGTTTCCGGCGCGAGCAAAATTGATCGTTTCAAAATGGTCAACATCGCCGAGCCGTTGATTCAAAAAGCGAAACAGATCGGCAGTTCGACAACGGGCGGCGAATCCGGGACGACGAAAACGCCGGGTGGCACGACGACCGGAAATAGCGCGTTCGGAAAAATTCAATTGTCAACCGCGTGCAAGGATGCGCCGCTCAACAATCCCGGCGTAACATTTCCGGCTGGCACCAAAACGCTCGCGGCGATTTTTCCGCACAGTGGAATGAAAACCGGGATGGACTGGGGTTCGGTGTGGTTCATTGATGGCAAAGCGGTCGCGGGCGGAGAAACCGGGCGCAGTTGGAAAGATCCGGCGGACGGAACTTTTTGCAACACGTTGGCGAATGAGGGCGCGGCACTGCCGAATGGCAAATACAAGTACGCGTTATTTTTACAAGGACGCCCGATCAGCGAAGTGGAATTCGCGATTGGCACGAGCGCGACACCGCCGCCGCAACCGCCGCCGCAACAATCGCAAGGCATTCTGTTAACCGGGCAAATCGTGGACGCGGATACGCAACGCGGGATTCCCGGCGCGATTATGCACATTCTCATTCCTGGGATGGATGACACGGATTACGACGCGGCGGAGGATATAGATGAGGTTCTTGCCGCGGTCGGCGTCGCGGATTCGTCCGGCAATTACAAGACCGCGCCGGGCTTGGCACGCGGTGAAACGTACATTTTGATCGTCGGACAAAAAGGATACCAACGCCGCGTGTTGGAATTGGAGTTGGACACGAAGGATCCGGATGTAACAAAACTCAAACCGATTGCGTTGAAGAAGCAGTAATACCAAAAGACCCGAAGGACAAATGTCCTTCGGGTCTTTTTAGTTTCCGTAAATTCTTTTCAGCGCGGCTTTTGATTCGCGCAGTACTGCAGAAGAAACCCAGAGAGATGAATTTGCCAAACGCGTGATCGTTGTTTCTGCTTCTTGGCGATCAATCAATCCAACTGCCGCAGTCCAAAGAATAACGCCTAACGAGCCGTGAATTTCTAGTCCGAGTTGTGCGCCAAGCAGACGCGCGCGTTCATCATCGGTCAGAAACCAATCTGCGTTCTGCTGACGCGCCAGGGCAAGCGCATCGGCTTCGCCCGCGTCCAACAAGCCGGCTTGTTGCCACGCCAAAGATTCCGCCGTAAGTGTTGAGTTCAACGCGACAATGCTGATCCATCCAAGAAAATGTGCGCGCGCCAAATAATTCGCGGCTTCGTTTGCAACTTGGGCGGGAATAAAAATTTCGCCGGTCAAACGCAAAAGGTGCAACGCATTGGCTTCGTGCAAATGAATGAGCGGACCGGCATCACAGACCACGCGTCTCAAGCCGTTTTTCCTTTTTGTTGCAATGCCCATGCAATATCTTCGCGTTGGAATTGTTCGATCAACGCGAACCGATTGCGGCGGGCAAATTCCATCAACGCCGCGCGGACGATTTCATTTTCATTCGCGAACCAGCCGCCTTTTATCAACGCATCCAACTCGAACGCGACTTGATCGGGAAGTTGCACCTCAAGCGTTTTCATCACCATTTGTCACCTCTCGCATCGAGTATAACTTGGAAAGATGCGCGCGTCAATGCTCACTCCGCCAGCTGTTAGCACCAAATAGAAATGTCACCTATTTCTGCTCAATAGAAATGTCACCTGGTTTTTGGATGCGCGGCGGTTTAGTGTTCGCGCGAAACTGTCGCCACGGA
>JACRPR010000048.1 GCA_016223105.1 Chloroflexota bacterium
GGCGCGCGCGAGCGCGTCGAGGATGCGCCCGATGTGGTGATCAATCTGCGCGACGGGCGGGGCGTAGTGCGCGCGAATTTTTTGTTTGTGCGTCTCGGAAAAATCAGTGTAATCAACCTGGTTCCACTGCCGCTTGTGCGATGCGATCACATACGCGCGAAACATTTCGCTTTCGGGTGTCGCAGGAATGCTCGCGGGCATTTGCGCGGGATCGAATTGATTCGCAAACTCAAGCGGCGGATCGTACGGATCGTGCGGTCCGGGAAATCCGACCATTGCAAAAAACGGTTTGGCGTCGCGATAATTTTCGATAAAGTGGATCGCTTGATCCGCGACCAACTTGTTAACCTGGTGTTCCGCCGGAATTTTGCTGATGATCGCGCCCTTGTTTTCGAAATAGCCAGCGTGCTCGTTGCCGTGAAATTTTCGCAAACCATTTTGCGCGAGATAATCGGCGTAGTCATCGCGCACGAAAATGTGCCGCTTGTCTTCGGAAATGACGCGATGCGCGAATCCTTCGGACGCATCCCAGGGATAAAAGTGCATTTTGCCGATCGCTTCGGTGTATTACCTGGCATCGCGGAGTAATTCCGGCAGAGTGGGTAAACCGCACGCAAAATGATCGGGGCGCAACCAGGAATAGTTGTCAATCGCGCCGTGCTTGATCGCGTTGACGCCGGTGAGCAGAGACGCGCGCGCGGCGACGCACAACGGCGCGGGCGCAATCGCGCGCGCGTAGCGCACGCCGCCGTCGCACAAACGATCAATGTGCGGCGTCGCGATAAATCGCGCGCCGTAACAACTGAGAAAATCGGCGCGGAGTTGATCGGGGAACAGGAAAAGGATGTTCATTCAATCTCGGTTAATTTTAGAGCAGATTCCAAATTGATTTACAGTGGTGTGTTGCGAAAAATAACGCAACCGACCTATTCCCATCTAGCATTGTCATACACTAACAATTTTCCCCTGGACACTTCGGCGGTATTTCGACCGCTAGCATCAGTAATCACCACCTCCGTTGGATTCGTTAGTGCAATACAACAAAAGTTCCCATTATCCTGTTGAATACTTATTGAGAGAAGACGTTTGTAATTAGTATTCTGCCAGTTTTCCATGAGGTCATACAGCCCGCGCATTGAGGATGACTCGAAATAAAGAAGATTACGTTTGTTTAGGTCTGGCATAGGATTTTCTCCTTTCAGATGTTGGTGACAAAACCGTTGTGCACCAACCCACTTGGATATGCAAAGAATCCATTCCACTTTTTCGTCGAGACCTAGAAGATTTACACAAACCTTCTGGATCTCTTTCACACTATGCAATCCCCGGCAACTTTAACTCATCCGCGCGATGGCACGCGACAAAATGATTCGGTGAAATTTCGCGGAACGCCGGCGCGTCAATGCGACACGCGTCAATTGCAAATTCACAACGCGGATGAAAGTAGCAACCGCTCGGCGGATTTGCCGGGCTTGGCACTTCGCCTTTTAATTCAACGCTCCCGGTTTTGATGCGCGGATCCGCGACCGGCACGGCAGACATTAACGCGGCGGTGTACGGATGTTTGGGCGCGGCGTACAGTTCGAGCGTGTCCGCCATCTCGACCAGTTTGCCGACGTACATCACCGCGACACGATCGCATATATGTCGCACAACCGATAAATTGTGCGCGACGAAAAGGTACGTGAGATTCAAGCGCTTTTGCAGATCGAGCATCAAGTTTAGAATTTGCGCTTGCACTGAAACGTCGAGCGCAGAAACCGGCTCATCCGCAACGACGAGACGCGGGTTCACCGACAACGCGCGCGCGATGCCGATGCGTTGGCGTTGCCCGCCGCTGAACGCGTGCGGATAGCGTTGCATATATTCGGGACGCAAACCAACGAGTCGCAATAATTCCGCGACGCGCTCGACGCGCTCTTTGCGATTCGTCATTCCGTTGACGAGCAAGGGTTCGCCCACAATATCAAACAAGGTCATGCGCGGATTGAGCGATACGTACGGGTCTTGAAAAATCATTTGCATTTGCGGACGCAGTGGGGGACGACGGCGGAAACGCGCGCAAGATGCACCGCGACGCGGTCGTTTTGCCGCACCCGCTCTCGCCGACGAGTCCGAGCGTTTCGCCGGCGTTAATAAAGAAACTCACATCGTCCACCGCGCGCACATTGCCAACCGTGCGCCGGAAAAATCCCTGGCGAATCGGAAAATATTTTTTGAGATTTTTTATTTCGAGCAATTTTGTCTCAGCCACGCGTTTGCTCCGGGTTAGTCGGTTAGTCAACAGTCGTCAGTGGTCAGTCAACAGTCAAAAGTGAACAGTTTACTGTTGACTGATTACTGTTGACTGTCTACTGTTGACTGTCTCTACTCGTACAGGAAACAACTCACCATTTGATTCGCACCGATTCGTCGCAGAGGCGGAACCGCTTGATCGCATTTGCCCGCGATGGATTTTTCACAGCGCGGATGAAATGGACAGCCGCGCGGTTTGTTGAACGGATGCGGAATCGAGCCGGTGATCGTCGGCAGATTTTCGCGCGGCGTCATTGTGATCGTCGGAATCGAGCGCAGTAACGCTTGCGTGTACGGATGCTTGGGCGCGTGAAAAATTTCATCCACCGGTCCTTGTTCCATCACGAGACCCAGGTACATCACCATCACGTAATCCGCCATTTGCGCGATCACGCCGAGATCGTGCGTGATGAAAATGATCGCGGCATTCCGATCTTGTTGCAGGCGACGCAGTAAGCGCAGAACCTGGGCTTGGGTCGTTACATCAACAGCCGTCGTCGGTTCGTCCGCGATCAACACACGCGGATTGCACGACAACGCCATCGCGATAATCGCGCGTTGGCGCAAACCGCCGGAGAGTTGCCAGGAGTATTCGTCGAGCCGTTGATCGGGAATCGGGATGCCGACATCTTTTAACATTTGCAACGCGATTTTGCGCGCCTCGCGCTGATTCACCGCTTGATGCAACATGATCGCTTCGATGATCTGATCGCCGATGGTATGCACCGGGCTGAACGACGCCATCGGTTCTTGCGGAATGAGCGCGATCTCCGCGCCGCGAATCGAACGCATCACTCTGCCGCTCGCGTCGAGCGCGGTCAGATTGATCAGATCGTCCATTTGCGATCCGTTCGCGCCCGCGACACTGCGCCGCAAAATAATTTCGCCCGCGACAATTTTTCCCGGCGGTTCGACGATTCGCAAAACCGCTTTCATCGTTACACTTTTGCCGCACCCGCTTTCGCCGACGATGC
This sequence comes from Chloroflexota bacterium, assembly GCA_016223105.1. GTDB lineage: Bacteria > Chloroflexota > Anaerolineae > UBA4142 > UBA4142 > JACRPR01. The sequence goes on from JACRPR010000048.1 coordinate 3,270, forward strand.
CGAACACTTGACCGGCGTACACATCGAACGTTACGCCATCAACCGCTTTGACCGTGCCTTCGTCAAGCGGAAAATGCACTTTGAGATCGCGGACAGAAAGTATTGGAGTTGAATTATTCATTGATGAATCCAAATTTTCGGAGTCAAGCGTTTACGCGGTTTCGCGTCTGATCAGTAACCCGCTAAAGCGTTGAATCCGGTCGTATCATTCGCGACTAGATGACTACTCGACTAAACGACTACCGACTATACGGGTCCGCCGCGTCGCGCAGACCATCGCCAACCAGGTTGAACGCGAGCACCGCGACGATCACCGCGATCCCAGGAGTCAGCAACCAGGGCGCGAGCGCGAGCGTTTGAATGTTCGTCGCTTCTTGCAGTAACACGCCCCAACTGATCGCGGGCGGACGAATGCCCAGACCCAGGAAACTCAATGACGTTTCGTTGATAATCATTACCGGAATCGCGAGCGTGCTCGTCGCAATGATGTGACTCATAAACGCGGGCACCATATGCCGCAGGATGATTCGCAACTGACTGCACCCGGCGAGATCGGCGGCAAGCACAAAATCTTCTTCGCGCAGAGAAAGAAACCGCCCGCGCACTTCGCGCCCCAGCGTGGTCCAACCGATGAACGCGAGAATCACCGTGATCGCGAAAAACACTTCGATCGGACCCCAATCGCGCGGCAGTGCCGCTGTCATCGCGAGCCAGATCGGAATCGTCGGAAGCGATTGCAAAAGTTCGATGAACCGCTGGATAATCAAATCCGCCCAGCCGCCAAAATAACCGGAAATGCCGCCGAGCAAAACGCCGAGGATCACGCTCAACGCGACCGCGATCAAGCCGACGGTCATCGAAGTGCGCGTGCCGAACATCAAGCGCGACCATTGATCGCGACCGAGCCGATCCGTGCCGAGCAAATAAATGCGATCCTCGGATTTCTGATCGGCGAGACCGATCAGATGCAGATCGGATTCGATCAATCCAAACAGTTTGTACTTGTAACCCTGGGTCAAGAATCGCACCGGCACTTGTTTCGTTTCATCCACGTTCCATTCCATTCGGAGGGTCACCAGGTTGCGTTTGCCGACAACCGCCGGCACCCAGGGGCTGGGCGTCAGCCCATTGAAAAAATGAAATCCTTGCGCCGGGATAAACGCGAGTTTCGCGTCCGTAAATTCGTGATCCTGGGTCGAAAAGAAATCGGGGAACAGGACGACGATGTAAAATCCGATCAACACAAGCGCGCTGAGAACGGCGAGCCGGTTTTTGCGAAACCGCCACCACACCAATTGCCAGTTCGACGCGACCGAGACTCGATCTTCGGCTTTGGATTTTAACGCTTGTTCAATGGGCTGAGCGAGAGTTGATTCAGACATTTTACGCGCCCTCCATCCGAATGCGCGGATCCACAATCGCGAGCAGAACATCCGAGATCAGCGTGCCGATGATCGTGAGGAAACAATAGATCAACAAAATACTGCCGGCGAGGTACATATCTTGTTGCGTCAACGCGCGCAAGAGCAGAGGTCCGACATTTTGCAAACTCATCACGGTCGCGACGATCAGCGACCCGGAAAATAATTGCGGCAAGTACCAACCAATCGTGCTGACGAGCGGATTGATCGCGAGCCGCACCGGATATTTCAGCACAACCTTCCACTCGGACAAACCTTTGGCACGCGCGGTCACAACGTACGGCTTGTGCAGTTCGTCGAGCAAATTCGCGCGCATAATGCGCGTCAAGCGCGCGGTGCCGCCGATGCCCAGCACAATCGCGGGCAACCAAATATGTTGGAGCAGATCAATCACGCGCGCCACGCTCCACGGCGCTTGAATATAATCGGACGAGAATAAACCGGTGATGCTCACATTAAACTGGGCGTACGCGACCCACATCAAAATCAGCGCGAGCAAAAAATTCGGCGTCGCCACGCCGATATAATTCAACACGGTCAGCACATAATCGAGCAAAGAATTTTGATGCGTCGCGGAATAAATGCCCGCTGGGATCGCAATGATCCAGGTGATGAAAAATGCAAAGAGCGCGAGCGCGATCGTCAACCACAACCGTTCGCCGATCAGATCAATATTCGGGCGTTGATATTCGAGCGACAAACCCAGGTCGCCTTTGGACAAACTTTCCATCCAGCGCAAGTATTGAATGTGGATCGGTTGATCCAAACCGAATTGTTGTTTCAACGCTTCGAGTTGCTCCGTTTCAATGGAGGATCCGCCGGAGGCAAGCGTCGCCATATAACTCGTCAAGAAATCGCCGGGCGGCGCTTCGACCAGAATAAACACGACGACGGAAAATAAAAATAGCAACACGGGCAAGAGCAACAAACGTTGCGCGATAAATCGAAGCATATCAGTCCTTCAGTCTTGTCGTCTCATAGTCAGGTAGTCGGAGTATGCCGTTCACGAAGAGTACATTTTTGGATTTGAGCGTTTACGCGGTTGCCTGATCAGACCAACAACCCGCTAACGCGTCGAATCCAGAATGTTGACAATGCCGTCCATCAGCGTGCGCGGCATAACGACTACCTGACTATTTGACTATTCGACTACGCGACTACTGACTATTTTTTATAGTACCACGTTTCGGGACGCGCGTTGCCGGGTGTGCGGAGGGGCCAATCATTGCCGAGCGATTTCGGCAGGTTCATCAGGTTGTTGTTGACGACGACGACGCCTTGCACCATCGGCGTCAAACCAATGATGCCGATCTCGTATCCTTGTTCGACCCACAAGGCGTACAGTTCTTTCGCGATCTTGACCTGCTCGTCCGTGCCGACGGTCTTGGCGCGATCGATCAGCTCCATGATCTTTTTCATTTCGGCGGTCGGCTCAACGCCTTCCTTGCCGCTCGTTTGAAGCCAGGTGCGCGCGAGCGGCGCGAACGCGAGACCCGGGCTTGTGCGCGGATCGTACTTGGGCGCGCCGGTGAACGGGAAACCGCCGGTGTCTTCGTTCCAGATTTCGGTTTGGATTTCGTTGCTATCGCGCATCTGGAAGTGAAGCGCGCGTTGACGTTCTTGCACGATCGTCTTGATGCCGACCTTGTCCCAGCTTTTGCCGACGAGCGTCGCGACATCGCCCCAGGGACCGAACGCGTTGACCCAGGAAATTTCAATCGTTACGCGTTTCGTCGTGCCGGGATACAAGCGGAATCCTTCCGAATCTTTCTTGTCCAAACCGATCTTGTCGAGCAATTTGATCGCTTCGTCCGGTTTGAACTCGGTGCGCGTCTTGGCAAGCGCATCGCCGGGATAGTACGGATGCCACGGCGCGGCGACGGCTTGACGCGCCTCGCCCAAGCCCATAAACGCGGATTCTTGAATCTGCTTGCGATCGATCGCGTACGACATCGCGTATCGAAAATCCTTGTTCTGCATCAACTTGCCGAGGTCTGTGTCTTTGTTGTACGTTTGATTGAACATGATCACCGCGTCCGCGCCGCCAAAGCCGGGCCACGTAATGATCTTGTACTTGCCCTTGGCTTCGTTCTCTTTCAGCACGGGATAGTTCATCATGTTCATGTGGCGATCTTGTTGATCCAGTTCGCCCGCGATGCCGGCGAGATTCAACGCGTTGATATCCGCGAAGAAAGTGAAACGCACTTCATCCATGTACGGCAGTTGATTGCCTTCCTTGTCCACGCCGACATAGTACGGATTGCGTTTCAACGTAAAGACTTGCTCGCTGATGCGCGTCGCCGGTGTCCAGGGCGCCATCGTCGGGCGATCCGGATTTTCGAACGGCGCGTTCTTCGCCGCGAACAATTCGGGCCACGTTTTGAATTTCGCGTCCGCGACCATCTTGTCGAGATCATCTTTCTTGGCGTAGGTCGCGTGGAATTGCTTCAAGTACTTTGCCGGCAGGAACGGCGCGTACGTGCGATCACCACCGTCCTGGTTCGAAAGTTCGTACAAGAACAAGGTGTTCGATTCAGCAAAAGTGAACTTGACATTGAAATCATCCACCTTTTCAAATTTCGCAAACGAGCCGTCCTTGTTGCGAAGCCATTTGTGCGGCGCGGGCGTCAGGTCTTTGTTCATGTACACATCGGTGTACCAAAACACCATATCGTCCGCGGTCAAGGGCGAACCATCCGACCATTTCGCGCCCTTGCGAAGTTTGATCGTCCAGACTTTGAAATCGGCGGACGCTTCCCAACCTTCGGCGATCTTGGGTTCGACTTTCGATCCGTCCGGCGAGAAACGCACGAGCGCATCGTACACCACGCGCACATAGTTGTTATAGTCCGCCGGTCCGGTGAAACCGCGGCGCCACACGCCGCCGTAGACGCCAACCGTCTCGCCTTCGACGACGAGTGGTTTTTCCGGCAAGCGCATATCAACCGCCGGTAATTTGCCGGCTTTCACTTGTTCCGCGAAAAGCGGGGATTCTTTGTATTTGCCTGCCGCCGCCGGGGCTTTGGTCGGCTCAGGCGCTTTGGTCGGCGTCGCGGGCGCGGCGCACGCAACCACGATAATCAACACGGCGATCAAACTGATCACGAGCAACAGTCGTCGCAAATTCTTGTTCACGTTCATTCCTCCTCTTCGAGTTGTTTCACACTGAACGATTTGAATTTCGATCTTTAATTTGTAATTTCCGGACTCGACGCTTTAGCGGGTTGTTGGTTGATCAAATCACCGCGTAAACGCTCGACTCCAACTTTCGCATCACCTCCTTGTTCACGCGCATAACGCGTGGATGTCGTGATAAAGTTTTTTCTGCGCGATCGGATCATCAACGTAGGTAACGACAATCAATTTCAAGCCCGGTCTCCACAATTGTTTGACGCGCGCGATCACATCGTCGGGCTCGCCGACCATCCGCGCATGCACGATGACATTCGTGTTGACGAACGCGTCGCGAAACGCTTCGTCACTATTATACCCTGGATCGGTTTGCGGTGTGAACGCGCCATCCACCACGCGCAATTGCGGATTTTGTTTCACCGCCGGAATCCAGCGCGCCCAGTTGCCGCACGAGTGAATCGCGAATCCGCCGAACGCCGCGCCGATCCGCGCGTCAAATTCAGTACAGTGCGCGGCGTACAGTCGCGGCGACACCATCACCAGGTTATCGCAACTAACGCCGATGCCGGACGCAACGCGCGAGCTCGCGAATCCGTGACCTGGTCGCGCGAGCGCGTCGCCGATGAGCGCGGTCTGTTGTTGCGTGAACGCGATCACAACATCGCTGATTGCATCGAGCAGAGCGCGCGCCTTGTCCGGCTGATCAAGCATCCCTAGAAAAAAATTACTAATGTCCACGATCTCGGTCGCGACATTGAGCGGGCTTTGCAAATCCGACCACGACATTGGCACACGCCCGCGCGTCGCGTCGAGAAAGTACTCGATCATCGCGAGCGTGGTCTGCATAATCGGCACGCGCGCAAAATCGCGCGGTGCGAGATCAACAAACTCGTCCAGCGTTTTGAATTGCGCGCGCATCGCCGGGGCTTGACCCTCGAGCCATTCGTACTGTCCGCCAAACGCGGACGCGGTCGTGCCGATGCCATACCAGGGTTCGAGATAATTCGGCGCGTCGGTCAAATAGTCGAGCGATTTGGTCAAGCCGCCGAGTTGCCAGCGCAGAGACGCGCGCAGATCGCGACAGCCATCGCGAAACACATCCGCAACACGCACGCGTTGCCACACCGCGACGCCGGACGGCGCGCGCAAAAATTCCGCGAATCGCGCATCGGCGGCGCGCGCGTGATCTTCAAAGCGCGCGAGATCGAAATCGCGCGGCTCGGCCGGCGTTACCGGCAATGCTTGGGCGTCTTTGGTCGTGAAATCAAAAGTTTTAAGAGACATATTTTTCCACTGACGGAAGGGAACACGGATATTTTTTGGGTGATGGAATCGAGCGTTTACGCGGTTTCTGGTCTGACACGCAACCCGCTGAAGCGTTGAATCCAAACACACATTCGCAATTTTGTCACTATCGTTTTTTGAATTTGTCCGTGTTCCATTCTGTCTGTGGGGAATTTACATTTGCCCGTACTCGCGCGCGGCGTCGCGCAGATAAACCAGGTTTTCCCAGGGCGTCAATGGCGAGGTCGTGCAAGACGATGCAAAAACAAAATGCGATTTGTCGCCCATCGAGTTGAACAACTCGCGCACGTAGGCGTGCAGGCGCGCCTCCGCATCCTCTTCGATTTCGAGATGCGCTACATCCATTCCGCCGTTCACGGTGAAACGATCGTACGGCACGAGCGCGCGCACCGCGCCGAGATCCACATCACCCATCGGGCGCGGCGTGATGCCTTCGAGCGCATCGAGTTTTGATGCGCCGACCTGGGACAAGAGCGCGCGATTTCTGCCGCACGCGTGCGCCATCAAAAATTTTCCGCGCGTGTGAATAATTTCGGCGGCGCGCGAATAGAAACTATCACAAAATTGCGCGTAAAATTTCGGCGGATGAAACGCGGAATCGAGATTGTCGAGCGTTACAAAAATTTCCGCGCCCGGCGTGTCCACAATTTTTTCCAACAGCGCGATAATTTTTTCTTCGTGGATTTTCGCCAAAGCTCTCATTTCGTCGGGATGTTCCATAATGAACAGCGACGCGTTCGCGGGACCGGCGAGCCAATGCAAGGTTTTGAGCGGCGATTGCGTGAGATGCACCATCATCACGCCATCATCACCAACTGTGCGATTCCATTTGTCGAACATCGCGCGTTCGAAAACAAAATCGGTCGCTTCGACCATAAAGCGCACGGCGGGATACTCGTCCCAGTCTTTCCACCAATACTCATCTTCGAAATCAGTCGCGGTTTCCGGCGTGAACGTCCACGATTGCGTCAACGTGCCGTGCGGCGTGATAAATTTGCGGCGGCGTTGATTCGTGCGCGGCGGATAATGATTGAACGCGGTTGTCGTTTCACGATCCCAGTTTTCGCCGACGTACTCCTCGACGTATTCGCCGGCGGTGTAAATTTCGTGCGTCGCCCATTGCGTGTCCCAGCGCACGAGCATGTCCGCGTCGAGCGCGCGCAGAACATCGAGCGGATGTTGCGCGTGCGCGAGCGCGGGCGGAAGTGTGCCCTTGTAGTGATGGTAGTAAAACCACAAGTACACATTCGGCGCGAAAGGCACGCAATCAGTTTTGTCGCCGCGATACGCGGCAAGGATGCGTTCTCTGCCGGTCATTGATTAGAAATTTCCTCTGCGGAGTCGAGCGTTTACGCGGTGGTTTGCCCGGACAAGCAACCCGCTAAAGCGTCGAGTCCAATCCGCGCGATAATTTTTCGAGCACACCCACACTGTAAATCAACGCGCGCGCGAGGTGGAACGGGTCTTTGACCGGCAAGGCAATCGTCGTTTCGAGTTTATTGCCGCGCCGATCTAAATTCTGAATCCACTCGCCGTACTCTGCAACCGGAAAATGCGCGAACGAATAATCATGCACGCGCGCGAACCAATCGAGACACCAATGTTCGCGCGTGATCGAGTACGCGAGCAAGAGCGCGTATAACGCTTCGGTGTGCACCCACCAAATTTTCGTGTCCGCGTTTTTCTCCCAGAACGATCCGTCCGCATCGCGCGCGAGAAAAATTCCGCCGAACGCGTCATCCCACCCCAATTCCAAATTCCACCGGATCACCTCAATCGCCTGGCGCACGCGTTCGCGATCATTGTGCCGTTGGAAAATGTGGATCATAAACCACATGGATTCAATCGCGTGACCAGGATTGATCGCACGTCCGGGCGGCGCGGTCAGCAACGCATCATCGAGATTCACAAACTCGAACACGCGTTTGTGATCGGGACGGCGAAACACATCCATCACCTGGTTCGCGTGCGCGAGCCCCGCGCGAATGATCGCGTCATCGTTGACGAATCGCCCAAATTCATCGAACGCGAGCGAAAAGATCATCGAGATGCCGTGCGCCTTTGTTCCCGCCGGAATCGGAAGCGGATGCGTTTGGTACGAACCTGGTTTTGCCAAACGCGCTTGGGCGTTCGCGTAGGTCTCACGCGCGATGCCAAGCGCGTCCGCGTTGCCGGTCGCTTGAGCAAATTCGGTGAACGCGTAAATCGCGAAACCGTCCGCGTAAATCGTCGTTGCGCCGTTGAAGAGCGGCGCGCCTTTTTGATTCACGCAAAACAACCACTCGCCTTTTTCATTCCGTCCGCGCCGCGCGATGAAATTGAAAATCTGCGATGCCGCGTCGAGATACTCGGCGCGTTTTTCAATTTTGTTGTAGAGCGCGGCGAATGTCCAAATCGCGCGCAACTGCGACCACACGTACTTGTCGCCGCTCAAAATTTTGCCGTCGTCCGAAATGCAAGTGCAAATGCCACCGTACTCGCGATCCAATCCGTACGTGAGCCAGAACGGAATCGTGCGGTCGAGGAGTTCGGCGCGGTATTGCGCGTGGAGCGCGGAGAAATCGAGTGTCATCGTTGGTAATTGGTAATTATGTTTCACGGACTTGATCAAAATCCCAGTCATGTTGCGCGCACATTGCGCGAACGTGCGAATCCCAGGTCGGTTCGGTTTGCGGCGTGCCATTCACGAAACAATCCACGCTCAAATAGCGCAGTGGTTTGTCGCCGTCGCAAAAAATTCGATGAGACGTGCTCGGCGGGATTCGCGCGACATCGCCCGGCGTAACCGCGAATCGTTCCGCGCTTTCGCCGATTTGCAAAAGCCCTTTGCCTTCGAGCACGAAAAAAATTTGCTCGGTGTCGTGATGAACGTGCAGAGGCGGCGCTTGTCCTGATTCAAGCACGACGATAAACACTTCGGATGTCGTCGCATCCGCGCGATCCATTACCAGGTCGTTGACGTGCGTGGGGAAGCGATAACGAATTGTTTCGGTTGTGTGAAAAACAAATTTGTTCTGCATTACTCAATCGTCCGGTCAATTACCAATTACTATTTACCAATTACCGCACACAACGCATCAATCGCGCGCGCCGGTGTCCCAGGACTCACGCCACCACCCGCGGACAAAATCAATCCGCGTCCGCCGGTTTTGCGAATGCACTCGCGCGCAAATTGTTCGACCTGGTCGGCGGTGCCTTCCGCCATCAACGTAAACGGCGGCACGTTGCCCATTAGCGCGATGCCCGGCATCGCGTTTTGCGCGAACGCGATATCGGTCTCGTGACTGAAATTGAAAACGTCGAAACCCAAAGTGGAAAATGGTTTGAACAAATGCGGGCAAGGCGTGTCGTTGTGAAAGACGCGAATCAAGCCGTTGAACTCGGCAAAGATGCGCGCGAAATGCGGACGCGCGAATCGCTCGAACATTTCCGGCGAAATCATTCCAACGAGATCATCGAGCAATAAAATTCCTGCCGGTTCGCGGAGCGTGTCGAGTTGTGCGCGCAGAAACGCGATGATCGTCGTCGTTACCGTGTCGAGAAATCGCGCGATCGCGTCCGGTTCCATCGCGAGCGCGAGCATCAAATCGGTCGCGCCGAGCACCCAATTCGCGACCGCAAACGGTCCACGCGCCGCGACTATTTTCGCGCGCACGCCGAGTCGCGCTTCGAGTTGCGCGTAACGTTGAAGCACGAGCGGCATCAAACCATGCTCGCGCGGATCGGGCGGCTCAATGTCCGCGAGCGACGCGAGTCCGCCGCGCACCGGCTCAATCGAAGGCGGGCGGTCGTGATGCCACAACACGCGCGCGCCGAACGCGGTCGGCTCTGCCGCCATACCGTACTCGATCCAAAAACCCGGAATCCACGCGACATCGGGAAAACGTTCGAGCAAATCGCGATTGATTTTGAAAAATAATTCTTCGCGCAAAAAATAATCGAGCGTGTCAATGCCCGCGTAACCGGGAAGCCAGGGCGAATCCACGATCAACGCGACCGGCACGCGGTCCGCAACGCCGCCGCGCGCGACCGTGGCAAAACGATCCCAGGGTGTCATTTATTTTCGCTCCCAATGTACGGCGCGGTGGACTCGCGCACAATCAACGGACTTTCGAGCAGAGTGTAGCCATCGCCGGAAATTACTTGCCCCGCGATCATTTGGTGTAACATTTGCATCGCGAGTTTGCCCATTCGATATTTCGGTTGCGCGATGGTCGTGAGCGGCGGATTCGCGTGCGCCGCCATCGCGATATCATCGAAACCGATCACCGAAATATCTTCGGGCACGCGCAAGCGATGCGCGCGAATCGCGTGCAACGCACCCAGCGCCATCACATCGTTATACGCGATCACCGCAGTCGGGCGATCATGGTCAATCGCCAACATCGCGCTCATCGCTTGAAACGCGCCGTCCTCGTTTGGAAAACTCGCGAGACACCAATCCTCGCGCAAACACAATTTGGCTTCGTTCAGCGCGAGTTCGATGCCGCGGCGGCGCAATCGCGACGCGTTCGATTGCGCGGGTCCGGCGAGATACGCGATGCGCGTGTGGTTCAAGCGAAGCAAATGGCGCGCGGCGCGATACGTCGCGTTTTCAAAATCAACGAGGATGCACGGAATCGCGGAATGTGCGATGTTACGATTGAGCACGACGAGCGGAACCGCGTGACGTTCGCGCAACGCGATTAATGCGTCGTCCGATAATCGCGAGCCGACGACAATCGCGCCATCAATCGGTTTCATCAACGCGGCGCGCAGTAATTGATCTTCGCGTTGCGCGTCTTCGGTCGAATCAATCAGCAAAAGCATAAAGCCGTCGGCGGCGGCTTGGTCTTGAATGCCGCGCACGACTTGCGCGAAAAATGGATTGAGAATATCGGGGATCAAAACCGCGATGAGATTTTTGAGCGCGACGATGGAAAAACGATTCGTCTCAAAACCGAGCGTGGTCATCGAGGAGAGGACGCGCGCGCGAATGTTGGCGCGCACCGGCGCGGTGTGATGAATAACGCGCGAAACGGTGGCGGGAGAAACGCGCGCGTGGCGCGCGACATCGAGCAGTTTGGGGCGTGAAGCGTCTTTGCTCACAAAAAATTGCTCTTTCTGAAAATCTTGAAAGATTGGGGGCGATTTTCAGTTAGAGAATACTCTGGTTTTCAGGAATTGTCAATTTTTTAGGGATTGGAGGTTGGAAATTGGACGTTGGAGGTTGGAAGGAATGACGCGACCGGACTTGACGCTTCAGCGGGTTGTGTTTCTGTGCGAACAACCGCGTAAACGCTCGACTCCATTTGTGATCCTGGCACAATTGAAAATAGAAATTGGAGAGACATCCGCGCGGACATCTCTCCAATTTCCAACTTCCAATTTCTAATTTCCAATTTCTATTTTCCCACCGCGCGCAACATTTTAATTTTCACCAGACGACATTCACGACGCCGCTGGACGTAATCGCTTCATCACGCGTAACAAGTGCGATGTCCAAATGCTTCGCCGTTGCCGCGATAATGCGATCCGGCATTTCGGGAATTTTATCGCGAGCAATTTCCTGCAGTGCGCGCGCGATCTTGATATCGAGCAGTGCGATTCGATAGTTTTGCGGAGCCGGACTCAACCGATCGAATGCTTTTTTGAGCAACGCGAATTCGATGCGTTTGCGTTCGGCAAGATAGACCATCTCGACCAATACGATACTGGGCACAATGATTTCGTTCTTTCCCATATCCGCGTCAGCGAAGATCATTCGCGCGGTTTCAGATAAACGCGGGCTGGTTTGGAGATACCATACGAACGCGTGAGTGTCGGCGGCGTAGCGTGTCATAGATCGCGATCTCCAAATTTACCCCACATTTCTTTGCGCGCTTGCGCGATGTCTTGCTCAGTAATTTCCGGCGTGCCTGCCCACAGTCCGCCGAGTTTAATAATCCGCTTGGCGCGACGGGCAACCGGAAAACCTATCCTGGTTTTTCCGGCGCGTTGGCGCAACAACCGTTTGAGACGCGTATTCTCGGCGCGTAATTTTTTTACCTGGTCTTGCATTTGTTTGATTTGATTCGCG
>JACRPR010000115.1 GCA_016223105.1 Chloroflexota bacterium
ATCACCAACACACTTTTTTACGGCGACAATCTGTTGATTCTACGCGAGTATGTGCCGGACGAATCGGTAGATTTGATTTATCTCGATCCGCCGTTCAACTCGAATCGCTCGTACAACGTGCTGTTCAAAGACGAGCGCGGCGCGGAAGCGGACGCGCAGATCGAAGCGTTTGACGACACCTGGCATTGGGGCGCGAGCGCGGAACACACGTACAAAGAGTTGGTCGAAAATTCGCCGGAACGCGTGAGCGCGATGATTGGTGCGTTGCGTCAGTTTATCGGCGCGAACCAAATGATGGCGTACCTCGTGATGATGGCGGCGCGGCTGGTCGAATTGCATCGCGTTTTGAAATCGTCCGGCAGTTTGTACTTGCACTGCGATCCAACCGCGAGTCATTATCTCAAAATTTTGCTAGATGCGATTTTTGATGGAACGAATTTTCGGAACGAGATTATATGGCAAAGAACATCGGCGCATAATGACCCCAAACGATATGGCAGAGTACACGATGTCCTGTTATTCTATTCAAAGACAGATCAATATATTTGGAACGAGCAACACGATCCGCAAGATGAAAAGTACTTTACTGCCCACGATTTCAAACAAGGAAGTGATGGTAGAATTTACCGCTATCGTGATCTGACTGCCGCCGGAGAAGGTAGTACTGACATCGGACGATATGACTGGAAAGGTAAACGACCGCCGCGTGGTCGCCATTGGGCATACAACAAAGCCAACATGGAAAAATTGGAATCTGAAGGAAGAATCGAATACTCCAGTACGGGGATGCCTCGCTTGAAAATCTACGTTGATGAATTGGAAGGCAAACCTTTGCAAGATGTCTGGGCGCGCCCCGACTTGTGGCTAAACTCTGCGGCAAAAGAACGAATGGACTATCCCACGCAAAAACCGCTTGCGCTTTTAGAACGCATTATCAACGCGAGCAGTAACGAAGGCGATGTTGTGTTGGATCCATTTTGCGGATGCGGCACCGCCGTCGCCGCCGCGCAAAAATTAAATCGCAAATGGATCGGCATTGACATCACGCACCTTTCAATTGCGCTCCAAAAAAACCGGCTCAAAGATATGTTCGAGCTCAAACCGGGAAAAGATTACCAGGTCATCGGCGAACCGCAAGACCTCGCCAGCGCGCAACAACTTGCTAAAGATTCGCGCTATCAATTCCAGTTCTGGGCATTGTCGCTTGTGCAGGCGCGTCCGCTCGGCGGAGCGGAGGGGAGCAAGCAAGGCAAAAAGGGAAGCGACAAGGGCATTGACGGCGTGATCACCTTCATTGACGATCCGCGCGAAAAACCGAAACGCGCGCTCGTGCAAGTGAAAAGTGGTCACGTCAAATCCGGCGATGTGCGCGATCTGCGCGGCACCATCGAGCGCGAAGACGCGGCAATCGGAATTTTTATCACGCTCGAACCGGCGACGCGCGAAATGCAAAAAGAAGCCGTCGCCGCCGGTTTTTATCACAGCGCGCTCGTGCAACGCGATTTTCCGAAACTGCAAATCCTAACGATTGAAGAATTGCTCAACGATGCCGAACCGAAATTGCCGATTGTGCGCGGCACGTTCAAGCAAGCCGAACGCGTCAAGGATGCGAGCGCGAAACAGAAGAAAATGGAATTATGAGCAATGACACATTTACCACGCGACCATTCTCGGCGCGCCGCCAGGTTGTCGTGGATAGTTTGGAGATTGGCGCGCGCCGACACATTGTGCATGGATTACTCGAAATAGATGTAACGAATGTGCGCCGCGCGATTCGCGCGCATCAAGCCAAAACCGGCGAGACGCTTTCGTTCACCGCGTTCATCGCGCGGTGCGTCGCGCGCGCGGTGGACGCGAATAAACTTGTCCACGCGTGCCGCGATTGGCGCAATCGGTTGATTCTTTTCGACGATGTGGATGTCGTGGTGATGGTCGAGCCGCGCGTTGACCAGGTCGCCGTGCCGCATATTATTCGCGCCGCAAACACCAAGACCTGGCGCGCGATTCACGACGAAATTCGCGCCGTTCAATCCGCGCCGACGACAAGCGCGCAGGAATCCGGCGGCTGGGCGTGGTTGGGCTGGATCGTGCCCAGTTTTGTTCGCAAGTTTTTCATTCGCTTGTTTATGAAGCATCCGCGCTGGCTGAAAAATATTGGCGGCACGGTCGTGATCACATCTTTTGGAATGTTTGCGCGTGGAGGCGGCTGGGGCTTGGGAATTTTGCCGATGCATACGCTCGGGCTCGCGCTGGGCGGCATTGTGGAAAAACCCGGCGTGGTGGATGGACGCATCGAAATTCGCGAGTATCTCGATCTAACGATCAGTGTGGATCACGATATTGTGGATGGCGCGCCCGCGGCGCGCTTTGCGCGCGCGCTCGCTGAACTGATCGCGGGTGCGCCCGAATTAGAGTGAACGCAAGTTGTGACTCAAAATGGAGACGAATCAATGAAACGCATTTTGTTTATTCTGTTTGTCGCGATCTTGGCCGCGTGCGCGCCCGCGCCAACTGCAACGCCCGTGCCGCCAACCGCGACCCAGGTTCCGCCAACCGCAACGCGCCCCGCGCCAACCGCGACCCAGGTTCCGACCCTCGCGCCAACGGCGACGACCGCGCCAACCATCGCGCCAACCGCGACGCGTCCGCCCGCGACTGCGACCCAGGTCGCGGCGGCGGCAACCGCGTCGCCCGCGCCGACGTTCGCGCCAAACGCGATCTGCGCGAACCAGGACACGCTCGAAAGTTTGATCGCGTGCATCGTCGCGAAAATGCCGCGGCGCGATACGCAAGGGTACGCGGTGCCGCCCGCGAACGTCCTCGCCGATTTCAAACAAGTCGCCGCGCAAATGCTCGCCGGCAAATGCGATGACCTCGCGCTTCCCGCGTCGCTCGCAAAAATTTATTCGGTCGCGATCTTCAAAGACAAACAAAACAATTCCGGTTATTGCGCCGCGCTCGAAATTTTAGACGAGAACGCGAACGGCACGATTGATCGCGGCTGGGGCACATTCATCGTCAATCCCAACGCGACGCGCGAGTTGAGCATTCAAGCGCCGCATCCGCTCGCGGACATTGCGACCGACGCGCAAGCGATCAGCGTGTTCAAAGCAGTCAGCGCGCGCAGTTATATTCTCGCCGGCTCGCATCGCGACGCGAACACGAAAAAAAGTACCTGCTCGAATGTGAACGAAGGCGAAGCGGACGCGACGCACAACGCGGGAATGTTTTTTCAATCCGCCGTCGAAGCCGCCGCCGATTTTTACAAAACCAAAGAGTGGCACGCGATTCAATTTCACGGCATGGCGGCGACGACCTGCCCAAACGTGGACGCGTTTTTGAGTTACGGCGTTCAACTCGCGCCCAAGCCCGGCGACAAAATTTTGGAACTACGCGCGAACATTTTGAAACAACAACCGAAATGGGCGGTTACAGTTTTCGGTGAAACTCCGCCGTGCAATTTGTACGCGACCGAAAATGTTTCAGGACGCTTGCTCAACGGCGTGCCGAGCGACCAGGTCTGCACATTGCCCGCGACAAATTATTCCGGCAAATTTATTCACATCGAACAAAAAATTGCCCTGCGGAGCGCGACCGCGGATTGGAGCGCGGCGATTAGCGCAACCTGGAAATAGTTTTGATAGTTGCATAGTTGGATAGTTGAATAGTTGAATAGTTGGGTAGTTGGATGAACTATCCAACTACCCAACCATCTAACTATCCAACTGACAAGCATTGAGGTTTAGGTGAAACGAATTGATCTGCGAAGCGACACGGTAACTTTGCCCACACCGCAAATGCGCGCGGCAATGGCAAACGCGGAACTTGGCGATGATGTGTACGGCGAAGACCCGACCGTGAACCGGCTCGAAGAACTTGCGGCGGAAAAAACCGGAAAAGAATCTGCGCTCTTTGTCGCGAGCGGCACGATGGGCAACCTGGTTTCACTGCTCACGCATTGCGCGCGCGGCGATGAAGTGATCGTCGGCGACCGCGCGCATATGTTTATTAACGAAGTCGCGGGGATCGCCGCGCTCGGCGCGGGCCAATCAACCGGACGGCACGCTCGCGCTTGAAGACATCGAAAACGCGATTCGCGGCGTCAACGATCATTGGCCCCCCACGCGTTTGATCGCGCTCGAAAATACGCACAATGCCTGTGGCGGCGCGCCGTTGCCGGTCGAGTACCATCGCGCGGTGTCCGAACTCGCGCGGGCGCACGATTTGAAAATTCACATTGACGGCGCGCGCATCTTCAACGCCGCCGTCGCGCTCGGCATTGACGCGCGCGCCATCGCGCAATTCGCGGACACGCTTTCATTTTGCTTGTCGAAAGGATTGAGCGCGCCGGTCGGATCGTTGATCTGCGGCACGCGCGAGTTTATCGCGCGCGCGCGGCGCAATCGCAAAATGGTCGGCGGCGGGATGCGCCAAGCCGGGATTCTCGCCGCCGCCGGGATCGTCGCGCTCGAAACGATGATCGAACGATTGGCGGAAGATCACGCGCACGCGCGCTATCTCGCGGAACAACTCGCGGACATTCCGGGGATCGAACTCGATCCGGCGCGCGTCAAAACGAACCTCGTCTTTTTCGATTTGTGCAACGGCATCACCGCATCGCAACTCGCGGAACGCCTCGCGCGCGCGAATGTGTTGATCGGCGCGGCGGGCAAAACGCGCGTGCGCGTCGTAACCCATTCCGGCATCGCGCGCGCGGACATTGACGCCGCGCTTGTCGCGATCACGCGCGCGCTAAAAGAAAACTAGTGTTCGATCCATAAAGTAGCATCGCGCCGTGGGCGCGTTTTTTCGCGGACAACGCCCACGCGGAGCTGTGCGACAACCCTGCTGGACGTTTTCGATCAGAACGCCTCCGATTCGGATGGGCGTTCTTTTTTTGCGCGCCGCGTGGCTGGGCGAGTGGCAATAGCGAACTATTGCCTTGCCGGGTTTTTTGCGGTACAATTTCATTGCAAGAATTTAGAGTTGGGAAT
This sequence comes from Chloroflexota bacterium, assembly GCA_016223105.1. GTDB lineage: Bacteria > Chloroflexota > Anaerolineae > UBA4142 > UBA4142 > JACRPR01. The sequence continues at coordinate 4,995 of JACRPR010000115.1, forward strand.
AACCCCGGCATTGTCGAAATATTCGACGTGCAAGGAGTTTGCGATGCGCGATCGATCCATCGCGAAATTTTGTCGGCGTGTGTGGAATTGGCTCACCGAACCCTCCGCGCTCGTGCGCGAGCCGGATCAAAAACGCCAGGCGCGCTTACTCGCCGCGTTGTTTATCCTGATTATACCGATCGGATTGATCCGTGCCGCTCTGCCGAATCTCCTTGAACCCGCGCGCGGAACGATTTGGATTCTGCCCGAATTCCAGGCGATGGTCGCCGTCAGTGTTTTTGTGCTCATCGCGTATGGCTTGACGCGCACGCGCTATTATGCGCTCGCGGCAGTCGGGCTCATCGTGCTTTCAACGGTCGCGATTTTCTTTGCCATGCTTCCGCTCGCGGCATCCGCCAAGTTTGCGGGTTTCTATTACCTCGTCTTGCCGGTGCTATTTGCCAGCATCTTTTTTTCGGCGCGGCTCGCGTGCGTTGTCGGCGTGATTGATTTATGCGGCATTGGTTTGATGCCGTTTTTCTTTCCCCAATTGCCGGCGGACGATTTGTATTTGGGTCCGTTTAGTTTCGTCGTCATTACGTCGCTCATCATTTTGCTGATGACGTACTATCGCAACCTGGTCGAACGATCGCGCCAAGCCGAATTAGCCGCGAGCGAGGAACGCTATCGCAGTTTGGCGGAGGCGATCCCCGATTCGATCTTTATCATCACGCGCGCGGATCAGATCGCGTACGTCAATAGTTTTGCCGCGGCAATGCTCAATCGAATGCCGCAAGATGTGATTGGAAAAGCGCGCGCGGATTTTTTCCCGGCAAACACAAACCCGACGCAAGCGCGTGATCTGGCGCGGGTGTTTGAAACCGGGCAGGCGCTCCGCGCCGAAACCCAGACCCAGTTTCCGAATGCCATCGTTTGGCTGGATCTTCATTTCGTTCCGCTCAAAGATCCAAACGGCGCGACTCAAGCCGTGCTGGGTGTGGCGCGCGATATCACCGCGCGCAAACGCGCGGAAGAAGAAATTCGTCAGCGCACGGCGCAATTAGAATCTCTGCGCCAGATTGGATTGGAACTCACCGCGAAATTGCATCTCGATGACTTGTTGCAATCCATCGCCCAGCGCGCGGTCGAATTGACGCGCGCCGCCGGCGGCGGATTGTATCTGTACGATGCCGCGCGCGATCGGCTCGTGCGCCGCGTGAGCGCGGGCAAAGCGTTTGTCGCGGTGGGCGCGGTGCGCCAGCGCGGCGAAAGTCTGACCGGCAAAATTTTGGAATCCGGCGCGCCGCTGATCGTGGACGATTACGCGCAATTGCCGGGACATTCGCCGCTCCCGAATCCCGCGGCGCATCTACCCGCGATGGGCGCGCCGATTTGCTGGGGCGATGATCTGCTCGGCGTGCTTGCCGTCGGACGCGATGCGGCGCGCCCGTTCCAAAAAGCCGACGTGGAAGTGTTGGAAATGATTGCGAGTCATGCCGCGATCGCGATGCGGAACGCGCGCGCGCTGGAAGCGGAAGAACATCAGCGCCGCCGCGCGGAAGCGCTCGCGCAGGCGACGGCGGTTTTATCGCAGACCTTGGAACTCGAGCCCTTGCTCGAAAATGTTTTGCGCGCGGCGATTCAAGCGATCCCCGTCGCGGAAAAAGGGAGCGTGCTTCTCGTGGACGAACCGACCGGCGATTTGTGTGTGCGCGCGAGCGTCGGCTACACGGATCCGCGCATCCATCATTTGCGGTTGACGCCGGGGATCGGGTATACGCGCCGCGCGCTCGAGGCGGGCGCGCCGATTCTGTTCGCGAATTTACGCACCGGCGAATGGGATCAATTAGCCGCGTTGACCGAAGCCCACGCGTTGCAATCGGCAATCGTCGCGCCGTTGCGGTTTCAGGACAAGGTGATCGGGGTGCTCTCGCTCGACAACGCGACGCGCGTGGAGGCGTTCACTGCCGACGATTGCGATCTGCTTGCGGCATTCGCGAATCAAGCCGCGGCGGCGATTGAAAACGCGCACTTGCATCAACGCGTCGCGATCGCGGGCGCGCGCAGTGCGGCGTTTGCGATGCTGGGTCAGCAGTTGAATGCGGCGTCCACGCCCGCCGGCGCGGCGCAAATGATCGTGGACATTGCCGACCGCCTGCTCGGTTGGGACGCGTGCTTTTTCAGTTTGTATTCGACGGCGCGCGACGAGTTTCGGATCATTTTGCAATTCGATGTGCTTGCCGGCGCGCGCGCGAACGTAACGACCGATCGCGTGATCAAACCCACGCCGGCATTTCGCCGCATTTTGGAACGCGGCGCGTGGCTGATCAATCGCGATCAATCCGAGCCAGCCGTGCCGATGCAACGTTTTGGCGACACCGCGCGGCAATCTGCCTCGCTAATGTTTGTGCCGATTCGCAATGGGCTCCAAACCCTGGGCGTGTTGTCCATTCAAAGTTACACCCCGCGCGCGTACTCCCAGGAATCGCTCGATCTGCTTCAATCGCTCGCGGATCATTGCGGCGGCGCGCTCGAACGGATTCGCGTCACCGAACAAATCCGCGTGTCGCTGGCTGAAAAAGAAGTGTTGCTCAAAGAAATCCATCATCGCGTCAAGAACAATTTGCAAATCATCTCCAGTCTGTTGAATTTGCAAAACGCGCAGATCAAAGATCCGACGGCGCGCGAGGTTTTGCGCGATAGCCAGAATCGCGTGCGCTCGATGGCGTTGGTGCACGAACGGCTTTATCGCGCGGAAGATTTGGCGCGGGTAGATTTGGGCGAGTACGCGCGCGGTTTGTCCGCGAACATCCTACGTTCGTACGGCGCGACGACGGAGCGGATCGCGCTCGCGGCGAACGCGGATTCCGTTCTCGTCGGCATTGACATCGCGATTTCGTGCGGGCTGATTCTCAACGAACTCATCGCCAACGCGGTCAAGCACGCGTTTCCCGGCGAACGGCGCGGCACGCTTCGCGTCGAACTGCGCGCGGACGCGGCGAGCCAAGTGCGGTTGATCGTCGCGGACGACGGCATCGGTTTTCCGGCAGACCTGGATTTTCGCAACACCACTTCGCTCGGTTTGCAACTCGTTACCACGTTGGTCAACCAATTGAACGGGCGCATCGAATTGACGCGCGAACACGGGACCCAGTTCACGGTTATATTTTCAACGTCTGGATCCGCGTAAAGGAGGCAAAATGCCGGGGAACATTTTGATCGTCGAGGACGAAAACATTATCGCGATGGATTTAAAGAACCGCCTCGTCGCGTTGGGGTACACGGTGTGCGCGAGCGTGCCTTCGGGCGAAGCGGCGATTGAAAAAGCGGACGCGTTTCACCCCGATCTCGTGTTGATGGACATTGTGTTGAAAGGCGAGCTGGACGGCATCCAAGCCGCCGCGCAGATTCGCCAGCGCTTGAACATTCCGGTGATTTATCTCACCGCGTACTCGGATGCGCGAACGCTCGCGCGCGCCAAAGTAACCGAGCCGCACGGGTACATCCTCAAGCCGTTCGAAGATCGCGAACTGCACTCGACAATCGAGATGGCGCTGTACAAACACACGGTTGAGCAACAACTGCGCGAGAGCGAAGAACGCTTTCGCGTGATGGCGGACTCAGCGCCGGTGATGATTTGGTTATCCGGTGTGGATACCCAATCCACATTTTTCAACAAACAATGGCTCGGGTTTCGCGGTCGGAGGCTGGAGCAAGAAATTGGCAACGGTTGGTTGGAAGGCGTGCATCCCGACGATATTGATCGCGTGGTGAGCGAATACCTAACCGCGTTTCACGCGCGCCGCGATTTTTTGCTCGAGTATCGGATTGGGCGCGCGGATGGCGAACCGCGCTGGATTTTGGATCACGGCACGCCGCGCTGGATGCCCGACGGCGCGTTTGCCGGTTACATCGACTCGGCGGTGGACATTACCGAGCGCAAACAAGTCGAACAAGCCCTGCACTATCGCGTCGAATTTGAAAAACTGGTTTCAAAAATTTCAACCGATTTGCTTAATTATTCGACGGGGCAGATTGATCGCGCGATCATCGACGCGCTGGGCTTGATCGGCGCGTTTGCGAATGTGGATCGGAGTTACATCTTTAATTTCTCCGAGGATAGCAAGACTCATTCCAATACGTTTGAATGGTGCGCGGAAGGAATTGCGCCGCAGAAAAATTATTTACAAAACATTCCCAGCGACCAGGCGCCGTGGCGAATGGAAATTCTGCGGCGCTTTGAAATCGTCCACATTCCGCGGGTCGCCGATTTGCCAGCCGAGGCGCGCGCGGAAAAAGCAATGCTGGAACAGCACGGCGTCCTGGCGATGCTCGCCGTGCCGTTGATTTACCAAAAAACCTTGATTGGATATTTGGGGTTTGACGTGGTGCGTCAGGAAAAAACGTGGATGGACGAAGACATTGCTCTGCTCAAAACAGCCGGCGAAATTTTTGCGAACGTCCTCATCCGTGAACGCGCGGAATACGCGATGCGCGCGAGCGAAGAACGCTGGAGAACCTACATCGAACATGCGAATGATTTGATTTTCGCGCTCGACGCGACCGGGCGGATCACGCTCGTCAACCGCGCGACGTGCGATGCCCTGGGTTACCGCGCGGCAGAATTGCTGGGTAAGAGTCCACTTGATTTGGTCGCGCCGGATAAATTGGCGGAAGCCACATCTGCGCTTGCCGCCATCTTCGGCGGTGAAGACATTGTGCAGATGGAGGTCGAGGTGCTGACCAAAGACCGGCGGCGCGTCATCATCGAAGTGCGCGGGCGCATTCTGCAGGAACAAGGTCGTGTGATCGGCACGTTTCATATCGCGCGCGACGTGACCGAACGCAAACTCGCCGAAGCTAAACTGGAATACTATAGCACGCACGACGCGCTGACCGATATTCACAATCGCGCGTGTTTCGAAGACGCGCTCGCGCGGCTCGAACACAGCCGGTTGTTTCCCATCACCATTGTCGTTGCCGACGTGAACGGGCTGAAACAAATCAACGATCAGCTAGGGCACGCGACCGGCGACGCGACCTTGAAACACGCCGCGCGCATTTTACGCGAGACCTTTCGTGCCGAAGACATTGTCGCGCGCATCGGCGGCGATGAATTTGCCGCGCTCTTGCCCAACACCGATGCCGCCACCGCCGCCGAAATTATCGCGCGCGTGCGCGAACGCCTCGCCGCGCACACCACCGCGCAAAGCGACCCGCCGCTCCGGCTCGCCATTGGCGCGGCGACGGCAGAAAAAGGAAACGCGTTGGAGCAAGTGTTCAAACTCGCCGACCGTCAAATGTACCGCGACAAGGCGGGCGACGAACGTTGACGGATGTTCGTCTTTTCAACTGCTCACCCTGTCATTGCGAGGAGCATCGTGAGCGGAGCGAAGCGGAGTCGAACGACACTTGCACCTGCGGTTACGCAAGTGCAGGTGTGCGACGAAGCAATCCCCGTGCGACAATTCCGGAACAACCATGTTGGAGATTGCTTCGCTCCGGATCTGCAACGTGGAGATTGCTTCGCTCCGCTCCATTAGACTTATAATGTGTGTGGTCGAACCAGAGTTGAACAAGTCTACCACCGCTCAAAAGCCCCGAGCTTAGATTGCGAATCAGACCCAACTCTGGTGTGGATAAAACTAACAAGTATTGC
>JACRPR010000116.1:0-8848 GCA_016223105.1 Chloroflexota bacterium
CGAGGGCGACAACGCCGCGCCGACCGAACGCGCAATCGTCGTGATGCCGGACGCCGCCGAGCGTTCGTCCGGCGCGACGACCGCCATCGTGTACGATTGGCGCGTCGGCACATCCATTTGCGAAATGCTAAAGCGCGCGAGCAAAACCAGGATCGCGAGCGGCGCGTTCGGCATCAGCGGAACGAGGATCAACAAAATGTTCGATGGAATGTGCGTCCACACCATCGTGTTGATCAGTCCGACCCGCGCGGCGATGCGCGCGGCGGAGAGCGCGGAAATGCCGGCGAGAATGTTCGCGCCGAAAAAAATCGCGCCCAACATTCCGGGTTCGATTCCGAAGCGAATTTGAAACCAGTACGCCAACCAACTCTGCACGACAAATCCGCCGGCGAACGCGTCGAGCGCAAAGAGCGCGCTCAATTTCAAAACGATCCCGCGCGAGCGATGCAAGCCAATTTTGGTAGAGACGACCCGCCCGGGCGTCTCTACCACAGGTGATAATCGCGCGAACATCAGCGCGAGCGCGATGCCGAGCATGGCGTACCCCAACACAATCGCGCGATAACTATCGAGCGGCGCGATCCCGTTCGCGTGCAATATCTGCGCGAGCGCGCCACTGCATAGCGCGCCGGTCGCGGTCGCGAACGAACCGACCAGATTGTACCACGCGAAAACGCGCGTGCGTTGATCATTCGGAATAATTTGCGCGAGCGCGGCTTGCTCAATCGAAAGAAACGGACCGATCTCGCCGCCGCTCGGACTGATGACGCCGATGATCGCGGCGACGATCAACAGCACAATGTTTTGCGTGAGCGCGAAAATAATCCCGGCAAAAATCATCAACGCCGCGCCGAGCAAAAGCATTTTGCGTCTGCCGATCCGATCCGCGGAGGTTGTGATCCACAACGAGATCGCCGCGTCGCCGATGAGCGTGAGCGTGAGGAGCAAACCGATTTCAGTTTCGCGCAAGCCGACTTGCGCGAGATACAACGCGAGAATGACGGAGAGAAATCCGTACGCGAACAAACGCAACGCGCGCGTCGAAAATAATAACCAGCCGTCGGTGGTCAACGCGCGCGCAAAAGTGAGTTCGGAAAAATTTGTCATCGCGCAAATTTTAACAGAGGGGCGCGGATTGTGCAAATAAAGATTGTAAATATACTTGCGTGGGGCGGGCTTTTAGCCCGCCGAATCTGGCGACCTGGAAAGGTCGCGCCACGAAAGGTCGCGCCACAGGTGTAACAGTGGATCGCAAAATCGCGCGGCGACGCGAACGCCGTAACCAGGATCGTAAATTCGTTTTGATGATCGGAATGATCGCGCTCGCGCTGATCGCAATTTGCATTTTGTTGAACGTCCTGTCCGCGCTCCCGCGCGCAGAAATCGCGCGCGCGCCAGAGCCAAGCGCAATCGCGACGCTCGCTTTGCCCACGCGCGCGCCGACGCCGGTGATCGCCAAGCGCATCGCGATTGGCGACGAGATCACCGGCACATTGCGAATTTCGATTACGCAATCCGCGCGCGACCTGGGTCTCACGCTCATCAATCCCGACGCGAGCGCGGACGCGCGCATCAGCGCGCTCGAAACCGCGGGCGCGCAGGTGATCAGCGAACGCGTGTACGTCGTCGCGGATTGGTTTGCGAGCGCGCGCGCGAACATCGCGTCGAACGATCTGCGCGCGTTGTGGCAGGGCAAAGCGATGAGCGACGGCGTCAACGCGCTGATCGTGAGCGACGCCGCGTACGCCGACCTGGTCGCGATGCTCGGCGCGCCGGGATCGAACGTGAAGCGCGTCGCGCCGAATGAACTGTCCGCGCAACTCTGGGCGAATCACAACGCGCTCGCAGTTTTGCCGTTCGACGCGCTCACACCGAAATTGCGTTTGCTCGCGCTCGACAATATCAATCTGTTGCAACGCGATGCCGCGCTCGGCGCATACCCGCTCGTGCGGCACATTTACGCGAGCGGCGACCCCGCGCTGATCGCCACGCTCCGCAAACAGTTGCCCGCGCCCACGCGCGATGTGTCGCGACTGACGACGGTAATCATGACCGGCTCGTCGTCCATCGCGCGCACGAGCGCGCAAAAAACAGATGAGCGCGGCGATCCCACATTCGCGGCGCGCCAGGTCGCGGAAATTCTCGCGTCCGCCGATCTCACGCACGTCAGCAACGAAGTCGCGTTCACCGCGGATTGCAAACCGGTTCTGCGCGTTGTAACCTTGTGCAGTAAACCGGAATATCTCGCCGCATTTCAACTCGCCGGCGTGGACATCATCGGTTTAACCGGCAATCATTTGCTTGATTACGGACAGCCCGCGTTTCTCAAAACGCTCGATCTGTACGACGCGAATAAACTGCGTTACTATGGCGGCGGGCGCAACGAGATCGAAGCGCGCAAAATTTTGTACGTCGAACACAATGGCAACCGGCTCGCGTTTCTCGGCGCGAATAGTTTTGGTCCCGCGAGCGTGTGGGCAACCGCGACAAAACCAGGCGCGCGCAAATACGTCGCGGATGAAATCAAACGCGATCTTGCGGAGGCGCGCGCGCGCGCGGATGTGGTGTTCATCGAATTTCAAGCGGAGGAGACGTACGAGTACGTGCCGTACTTGGGGAATCGCGCGTTGTTTCGCGCGGCGCTGGACGCGGGCGCGGATGTGATCACCGGCGCGCAAGCGCATCAACCGCAAGCGTTGGAATTTAGCGCGGACGGATCGAAAATTATTTTGTACGGCTTGGGCAATTTATTTTTCGATCAGATGTTTGGCGACAATGTGCGCCAGGGTTTGGTCGCGCGCCACACGCTTCATCGCGGCAAATTGATTCAAACCGAATTGCTAACGACGATGCTCGAAGATTACGTGCAACCGCGTTGGGCGATGCCGGCGGAACGCGCGGAAATTTTTCGATTGGTGTTTGGCGCGAGCGGGTTCAAGTAGGACAAATTTGAAAATTTGTCCTACGCGACTTGCAACCGACACCACGCGTACAGCGCGTCGTACACTTCGAATTGACGCGCGAGATTATCTGCGTCGTTCGGAAAGCGCAAACTGAAACCAGTCGCAATCGCTTCGAGTCCGCGCGCGATTGGGTCGCGATCAATGTCGGGCGCGACATCGGCGGCGTGAACGATTTGCGCGAGGCGCGCGAGCGCGGGATCGCGCAAATCGTACTTGGCGATGATAGACTCGAACGAACAGCGCCCCTCGTGATGCCCGAGTTCGACGCCGGGGACATCGAACGGAATCGCGCCGGTCTCGGCGGCGATCTTCTCAACCTGGTTTTTCGGCGCGAACAAAAACTCGGCTTGATTGTCCACGAACCGCGTGATCAGCCACGGACACGCGACGCGATCAACGTGAACGTGCGAACGAGTGATCCATTTCATTGAGAACCTCCTTGTGCCGTGAGTGTAACACGAGTTCAGAAAAAAGAGAATCCCACCTTCTTGAAATTCCTTCGCCTATTCCAACGCGAACGGAATGTTTCCCCACAGATGCAAAAGAACACGGATATGCTACGCGTTTATTCATCCGTGTTCCTTTGCATCAGTGGAAATTTTTTGACGAATGATTGTTATGCTATCGCCGCGCGTAACGCGCGGTACGATTTGAACAATTCCTCTTCCTCTTGCGCGAGAAGCGGACTGTCGTTCGCGCGTCCTTCGTTGACCCAGCGATCCGAATGTACCATCGCGAGCGCGCGATGATACGCGGCATCGCGCACGCGTTCGCGCGGCACGCCAAACGTCGCGGCGTACAAATCCGCGAGCGCGTCGATCAGTTCGGGGCTATCCGATTTGCCGAACAATCGCCGATGCACAACCCACCAATTCACTTCGAGCCGCGCGACCTCGTTGATGTCGAAATCGGCGCGATGCGCGTTCTTGATCAGCGCGTAAAATCGGCGCATAAATTTTTCGGCTTTCGGAATGTCATTGTTCGGAAACGGCGCGGCGGCAATCTCGGCGCGCGCGACGAGGTACGCGCCGTAAATCGCTTGCACCCAATTCAAGCCGAACGTTGCTTTGACCATCGCGACCGAAACGACGAGCAAGCGCGCCCAACGTTTTTGATAGTACGCGACCCAGTTTTCTTTTTCGTAATACGCGATCTTGCGCGGATCAAAATTTCGCATCGCGATTGCGTTGGTGGAATTCATTGCCGTCCTTGAAAGAACCTTCCAGGTCGCACAACCTGGAAGGTCTCACCTTTATTGTTCCGGCGGAATCGCGCCGAGTTGTTGCAACATTCCAAACTGATCCCAGTTCGCCCACGACTCGACGATCTTGCCGTTCACGATGCGATCAATGCCGATGCCGGTAACGGTTGCCGATTTGCCGGTCGCGGGCAGACCGGGCAAGGCGCCTTTGTGCGTGCCCTGCGCGCGCCAGCGCGTGACAACGCGGTCTCCTTCGCCGACCTGTTCCTCGATCATCATTTTCAGATCGGGGAAAGCGGAACGGTACGCCGCGGCGAACATTTTGAAACCTTCTCTACCCGGCGGCAATTGCGCCGCGCTGGGATCGTGATTGACGTGATTCGCGTCCACGAGATCATCGATCGCCGCGAGATTGCCCTTGTCCCACACTTCCTCGAATATGCGGCGCGAAACATTCATCTGTCCTTGCATGGTATTCCTCCCCTTGCAAAATTCGACTCGGTTGCGAGTCGCGGTTTTTAAATCGTGCGAAATCCATCACCGATTTTTCCCGATTGCCTCCTTCTAAATGTTCGTCTGTGGTCGGATTGCCGCGTGCCGCAAATGTTCCGTCGCGCCAATCGCGAGGCAGACCGGGCACGCCGCATCCGCGAAATCGCCGAGCCGTTCGAGCGTCGCGCCGCGCGCGCGGCGGCGCATCAACATCCAGCCGATCAAACCAATCGCGAAAAACGCGGCGATGAAAATGATCAGCGGCAGATTGATCGCGCTCATCACAAACGCGATGAGCGGTCCGCCGATCAAACCAATCGCGAAATGCAACGCGAGAAACAACGCGCTTCCGATCAACGCGCCGATGAAAAATGTGAGATATGGCAAGCCCGCGAGTCCCGCGGCTGGCACAGCCGCCGAACGAATTCCCGGCGTAACGAGTGTGATGCCGAGCGCGAGTGGTCCGCTTTTTTGCATCGTCGCGGACACGCGGTCGAGGCGATCATGGGTCAAGCCGACATAGCCGCCGACGCGGTACAAAAATTTTCGTCCGAGCGCGCGCGCGAGTAAAAATTGCACCGAGCCGCCCGCGACCATCGCGACCAGGATCACGACGAACGCTTGCCACAACACCAAACGCCCGATCGCGACCTGGGCGGCGGCGACGATCATAATGAGATCGCCGGGAATCGGAATGGGAATTCCGATCCCCTTGACCAGCATCACAACGAAAATCGCGGCGAGACCGTACGCCGTTAAAAATTCTTCGATGGACATTCGAGTTGTTATGCGCTCGCGCGATGCGCCTGCGTCGAATACGTAAACTCTGGCGCGCCTTGCACGCCGGCGCGTTGCATTGCTTGGCGGACGTTATCCATTGCGTAAAACCGGCGCGCGTTTTCAACATTGTCCCAATCGAGTTCGATGGTTACCGCGTTCGGATTTTCGGCGCTTTGAAAAACGCGTCCACCTTGCGAACCGTGTTCGCGGCGCAAAGTTGAAAACTCATCGAACGTCGGTTTCCATTTCGTGAAATCTTGAACCTGGAACCGAATGATCACGGTAGCCATTGTAATTTTCCTTTCGCGATGATGGATCGCATAATCAAAACAAGGACGACGTAGCGTGCGTCGCCCCGTCAATCTTAATGGACTTTGGTCGGGTCGGGCATTGCGCCGATTTGTTGCATCACCGCCGGAATATCTTCGATGTGCCATGCTTCGGTGATTTTGCCGTTCTTGACGCGATAAATATCCGTGTAACTGACCTCGATGGGTTTGCCAGTTGGTGCGATGCCGAGGAAATTGCCGCGATGCGTCCCGCGCGCGATACCGTGATCTGCCACGCGGTCGCCTTCCATCACGACGTGCGCGTGTTCCAGTTTCAAATCGGGAAACGCGGTTATGAACATTTCAAGCGATTCGCGCAAGCCGGCTTTCCCAGGTTTTTGTCCAGGTGCCGGATTGTGGTCAACATAGTTATCGTCGAACAATGCGATCGCGCCTTCGAGGTTGCCCTTATTCCACTCGTCGGCAAAGCGTTGCGCGACCGAGTCACTGGTGTGTCCTGACATTTTCAGTTCTCCTTTTCTTTTTACGCGGCGGGCGGTTGCATCAGCCCAAGTTGCATCAGCATACTCAGCTGATCCACGTTTGCCCAATGCTCGACGATTTTGCCATCTTTGATGCGAACCGTGTGCAATTCCGACCAGGTTGCGCTTTTGCCGGTCGGTTTCATTCCCGCAAATTCGCCGGTCATTGTGCCTTGCCCGGTTGTGCGTTGAATGATCAAGTCGCCGTCCGCGATCGCGTCGTTGACCGTGTATTTGAAATTCGGGAACGCACTCCTGAGTCCTTGAAAGAACATCCTGACGCCTTCGACGGTTGGCGGCACGCCGGCGCGCGCGGCATGTTCGACAAAGTCTGGCGTGAGAAACTCGCTCATTCGGTCGAGGTTGCCGGTGTTCAGCACCTCCTCGACGAAACGTCGCGTCAGGTCTTTATTTTGTTCGTTGCTCATCCTGGTTCTCCTTTCTGAAATTTTCTTTCGGGCATTTCTATTCAGGACTTTTGCTTGTCATTTCGAACGCAGTGACGCAAAGCGTCTCGGTTTCCGGAGCGAGACGCTTTGTGTCGCAAAAATCGCTCGAAATAACACCGGAGCAAAAATCCTACTATTGAATGGTCGAAACGCCGAGTTGTTTCAATTCCGCGAGGTCGTCGGCGTTGACCCAGATTTCCGCGATCTTGCCGTTGGCGATCCGAAAGGTGTTGGTGCCGGTAACGGCGATATTTTTTCCGGTCGCCTTGCGTCCCATCAAATCGCCGGTGTTGGTCGCGTTCAGCGTCCAGCGCACAACGACGCGATCTCCCTCCGCGATTTGATCTTCGACGCGAAAATTGGCGTTGCTGTACACTTGACGCAGATTACCGACGCGTTGCTTGAGTAACTCCGCGCCTTGCACAATCTGTTCGCCGCCTTCAAACACATGCCCGGTCACATCGGCGGCGACAAGATCGGGAATCAACGCGGCGTTGCTCTTGTTCCACAGCTCTTCAAAATAACGCCGCGTGATCGTTTTATTCAATTCGATTGACATTTTTCTCCTTTACAGCTCCGGCAACAAACCAATGTTGCGAAGCAAACCCGCGACATCCCAAATGTAAATCGCGTTTTTCACTTTGGCATTTTCAATCGTCAACACCGACACGCCGCGCACATTGATCGCGCGCCCGGTCGGTGGAATGTTCATCACACTACCGCGATGCGTGCCGCGCGCCGTCCACAACAACACCGCGCGATTATTTTCGACGATCATCTCGTCCGCGGTGAAACGATAATCGGGAAACGCGCGATGATAGCGCGTAAGAAAATCGCGAATGCCATTCGGTCCGCGATGCGGTTCGCGTTGCGCGACATCCATCCCCGCGTAATCGTCCGCGTAAAATTGCGCCGCCGCGTCGAGGTCGTGCGAGTTCCACGCGCTGATCAAATTGTTCAAAAATTGTTCGATGGGTTGCGTCATTATTTTTTCCAAAAATAAAATTGCGGTCATCGTTTTCGACAACCGCAGTGTACCGTTTTTGTGTGTTCAATTGCCAGACCGAAAGGTGCTCATTTTTTGCTCAATTTACTCGCCGATTTCCTTTTGCCACAATTGTTCGACGATGTGATCAATCCCATCTTTCAAATGGCGGCGAAACGTGCTGAACGGAACATCGATCAATTCGGCGGCTTGCTCTTGCGTTGGCGCGGGTTGTATGTACGTGTGATACAGCGCGCGATAAAGTTTGGCGTGGCGCGGCGTCGCGACGCGCGATTGCAACAACGGACTCGCGCTCAACGCTTCGGCTTGCGCGTAATCGCGCAACGCGACGCGGACTGCCGCCGCGAATTCTTCCTGGCTCAACACGATCAACGGGCGCGTCATCGCGGGCGTTGGCGCGGACGCGCCGACTTCGCGTTCCGCCATCAACGCGAGCCACGCCATCGGCGGACGCGCGCGCCAATCGTGCCCGTACACGCCGTACGCTTTTCCGCCGATTTCAAAATCCGCGCCGGTCAAGCGCGGCAGATCGCCATATGCGAAACCCGCCGCCCAAAATTCCGGTTGCGCGCACGGAATAAAGGTGAACGCGAGTTTCGGCGTCGTGAGATAATGCCGCACGATCAAAATAAAAATCAAACTTTGCATCGGCGAAGGGTGTTGATGCGTATCGCGCGCCATCCAAAAACGAAAATGCGTCGCGATTTCGCCGGGGCGCAGTGGCGCGTGGTCTTTCAAATAGGCGATTGCCGCGCGCGCGCCGGGATCAATTTCGAGATCGCTTGGCGCGGCTTGATCGAGCGCGATCATTTGCAAAAAACCGGCGGGCGCTTGACCCGGTTCGCGCAAAACGATCACGCCGTGCGGTTGCCGCGCGAGCCAATGCGCGGCGATGCGCGCGGACGCCGCGCTTTCGTGACGCGTGACCATTTCGATCAACGCGGCGCGATCCGCATCTTGGAACGCGTCGGTGATCCACGCGCCGCTCTCTTGCCATTGAAAAAGCGAACGCACGACCGGATTATCGCGATGCAAAAAAATGTAATCAGTCAAGATGCGTTGTTGCTCCGCGCCATACGTTTGTTGAAAATGCGCGATGTAATAATCGCGCGCGCGTTTGTGCAGATCGCGGTACCAATCGGGATT
>JACRPR010000116.1:8870-40229 GCA_016223105.1 Chloroflexota bacterium
CAATCGGGATTGCGCCAGCGCAAATCCGCCGCCATCGCCTCGCGCGCGAGATCGTGCGGAAAAATGCCTTGCGGTCCGGCTTGAATGAACGACAAGCCGCGCAACCAATCGAACAGTTCGCGCGGCTCGGGCATCGCGAGCAATTCGCACAAGAGCGATTCGGTGGTGAGGCGAACCAGGACGCACGCTTCGAGCGCGGCGCGATGCGCGGGACCAGGAACCTTTTGCGCGAATTGTTCGAGCAGAGTTTTGATCACATCGGGGGCGCGTTCGGGTTGAAATTCAAAACCCGGTCTCTGCGCGAACACATCGGCGACGAGCGAAAGCGCGAGCGGATGCCCGTGTGTAAAATCGAGCACCGCGTCGTGTTGCGGCGCGGGCACATCGCGCTTGTCGAGGTACGCGCGGCTTTCGGCGGGGCTGAGATTGCGGAGCGCGATCACGCGCAGTAAACTTGCGAGACCGGCATCGGCAAACCAGGGCGCAGTCGGCGCGTCACGGCTCGCGATCACGATCACCACTTGATCAGAAAGTTGGGGCAGAAAAATTTCGCGCAACCACGCGTCGAGCGGCGCGAGCAATTCGTACGTGTCAATCAAAATCGCGCGGCGCGCGGATTGCGCGAGCGTCGGCAGTGCGACATTCAGCGCGGCAAGAAATGAATCGGGGGCGGGATCGAAATTGCGCGCATCGAGGTAATGCGCGGGCACCTGGGCTTGATCGGCGCGATGTGCAAATTCGCGGAGCAGAGTGGTTTTGCCAACTCCACCCGGACTAGAAATGTGGAGGACTTGCCAGCCAAGTTCGGTCGCGGCGAGAGCAGATTCAAACAGCGCACATTCCGCGGCGCGTCCGACGAAACGTTGACGGCGCGCCGCGCTTAGGCGATCAGTTACACGCGAGGACATAACCACTTTCTGGGAATTTGCCAGCGTCAGCAAATTCGCCGCGAATTGTATGCTCGCGCGCGTGTTTCGTCAATGGGGGTACGCGCGTGTTGATTTTTGCGCGGAATGGGGTAGAATGGAGGTGTGAAAAATAAACGCGAAGAAAAACAAGTCGTGAACCATCAATTGATTCGGCAAACACTTGAAGGTTATGCGCGCGCGGATAAATCCATTCAGCGCGAAAGACGGCAATGGTTAGCGCGTTTGACTGTTGCCGACGCGCGGCGAATTTTTGACGAACTCAATCAAAACATGAACGATTGGAAAAAATTCGGCGGTGATTTAAAGTCACTAGAAGCGCGTCGTATCGCAAGTAAAATTCGAGGGCGTCGGATCTTTACTCGCATGGCACAGCGGAGAAACAAATGAATCCGCGTTTTGAAGCGGCTTGGGAAATTCATAAATTTCTCACCAAGCATAAAATTACCTACGCGATCATTGGTGGAACGGCGCTACCCCGCTGGGGTGAACCGCGTTTTACCAAAGATGTTGACTTGACCGTACTCCCATCGCTTGAAGAAGGCGTCGCACCATTTGTACGTTTATTGTTGACGCGTTTTACTTCGCGTGATCCAGATGCCCTCGCGTTTGCGCGTCAAAATCGCGTCGTTAAAATCAAAGCATCCAATCAGTGTGATGTTGACGTTTCACTTTTGATTATTCTCAAATCAGTGGCGGGGCGTCCGCAAGATTTGATTGACATTGCGGGCGTAATTATTCGCCAACGAAATAATCTCGATACCGCGTATATTCGTAAATGGCTCAAGTTTTTTGACGAGTATCTTCCAGAACCACACGCGGTGGATGATTTTGAGCGCGCGTGGCGCGCGGAAAAACGCACGATGCGTGAAGCGCGACCGGTCTATCAAACAAAACGAAAAACTCGATAAGGCAAATTCTTTGCAACGATTTTTTCTCGCCACAATTATTTTAATTTATCTCGTTATCGCCACCCTCTACACCATCAACACACCCAAATGGCAAACGCCGGATGAGCCCGCGCATTTCAACTACATTCGCCACATCGCGGAAACCGGCACACTGCCCGTTTTGCAACGTGGCGATTACGATCAAGATTATCTCGAAAAAATTAAAGCCGCGAAATTTCCAGCGACGCTGAGCATTGACGCGATTCGTTACGAAGCGTACCAGCCGCCGCTCTACTATCTTGCCGCGACGCCGGTGTATTTGATCGCGCGGGGCGCGGGACTAGACGCGATTGTGATCGCGCTTCGATTGTTTTCCGTCGCGCTCGGCGGGATTGTGTTGATCGTCGCGAATAAAATTGTGTGCGAAATCTTCTCCGGCGATCATCTGCTCGCGCTTGCAACCGTGGGCGCGATCGCGACGGTTCCGCAACACATCGCGGTTAGCGCGTCCATCAGCAACGATCTCGCCGCCGAAGTTGTGCTCGCGTTGATTTTGTTGCTCGCGATCAAACGCGTCAACGGCACATTGCGCGATTCGCGATTCGCGATTCTCGGCGGGATCGCGTTCGGCGCGGCACTGCTCACGAAAACGACCGCGTACGTGCCGGGAGCGGTGGTGCTGATTGGCGCGGAGATCGCGCACCAACGCATCACCCATCCTTCGACTCCGCTTCGCTCCGCTCAGGATGCCTTACGCAGTACGTTTTACGTTTTACTTCAACTCTTTGTCATTGCCGCAATCATCGCTTCGCCAATGTTCATTCGCAACGCGCTCACCTATGGCATCACCGATCCGCTCGGCATCACGCGGCACGATAGCGTTGTGATCGGTCAGCCGACGACCGCGGAGATGATCGCCAGGTTTGGCTTGACCAAAATCGTTTCCGATTTTTTTGTCGTTACGTTCAAATCCTTCTGGGCGCAATTCGGTTGGATGGGCGTGCTGGTGCACGAACGCATCTATCTCGCGCTGACTGCGCTCACCGTCATCGCGATCCTGGGACACATTCTTCACGCGGCAAAAATTCTGCGCCAGCGCGATTTGCTTTCGCCCGCGCAGTGGTGGTCTGTGGGTCTGCTCTCGGCGATGATTGGCGTCGCCGTCGCGGATTACGTTCTCTATAATTTCAAATTTTTGCAATTCCAGGGTCGCTATCTTTTTCCCGCGCTCGTACCCATCGCGCTCTTTCTCGTGATCGGTTTGCGCGAGCTAATTCCGCATGTATTTCGGCGCGTTGTTTTCGCGATGCTGTACGTCGCGCTCGTCGCGCTAGATGTTGTTTGCCTGTTCTGGTTCATCGTTCCACAACTCAAAGCGTAATTCCAACGTCCAACGTCCAACGTCCAACGTCCAACGTCCAACGTCCAATCTCCAATTTCTGGTTCTCCGGGAATTAGTGGGGTTAGTCGCGTAGCATAGCGCCTTGTGCGCGTACTTTTCCATTTCAACGCCCACAAGGGGCTATGCTGCCCCACTAATTCCTGAAGAGCCCAATTTCTTAATCTCTGGTGATCTATGAAACTCGAATCCCTCCCTCGCTACAAACTCGCCACGCTCCCCACCCCGCTCGACGAACTGCCGCGCTTGTCGCGCGATCTCGGCGTGCGCGTGTTGATGAAACGCGATGACCTGACCGGCTTTGCGCTTGGCGGCAACAAGGCGCGCAAGTTGGAATTTCTTGTCGCGGATGCGCTCGCGCAAAACGCGGACATGCTCGTGACGGGCGGCGGTCCGCAATCGAATCACGCGCGCATGACTGCCGCCGCCGCGCGCAAAATTGGAATGGATTGCCAGATCGTTTTCTTTGGCGCGCCGCCGCCGGAGGTGAACGGAAATTTATTGCTCGATGAATTGCTCGGCGCGCAAATGATGTACGCGAACACCGATGATAAAATCGAAACGGATCGCATCCTGGTGCGCGTAACCGATGAACTACGCGCGCAAGGACGCCAGCCGTACCTGATCCCAGTCGGTGGTTCGACCGCGCTTGGATGCGCGGCATACATTCTCGCGGTCGGCGAATTGCTGGGACAGTTGAACGCGCAACGCGTTACGCCGGATTATGTGTTCATCACGACTGGCTCGTGTGGCACGCACGCGGGCATTCTCGCCGGGATGAAATTTTACAACGCCGCGATCCCGGTGTATGGCATCACGGTCAGCCGCATCAAAAGTGAATGTGACCAGCGCATCCCCGCGCTCGTTCAAAAAACATCCGAGCTACTCACTCACCACTTACCACTTACCACGAACGACGTGATCGTCAACGACGCTTACATCGGACCCGGTTACGCAAAGATCACACCCGACGCGCGCGCGGCAATTCACCTGGTCGCGGGACTCGAAGGAATTTTTCTCGACCCGGTGTACACTGGCAAAACTATGGCGGGCTTGATTGATCTGATCAAACGTGGCGAGATCACGCGCGGATCAACAATCGTGTTCTGGCACACCGGCGGCGCGCCGGGAATTTTTGGACATTCAAAGGATGTGTTGGGATGAATCTTTTGGACAAACTCAAACTCTTGTTCGGCGCGCGCGCGGGCGGTGATCCGAACGCGTTGTGGTTGTACGTGAAATGCGCGCGGTGCGGCGCGCCACTCGCGGTGCGCGTGGATTTGCGAAACGAGTTGAGCGTGGATTACGACAACGGCGGTTACGTTCTGCACAAGGAAATGATGGACGGCAAATGTTTTACGCTGATGCACGCGCGCGTCCGCTTTGATAATCGCCGCAGTATCGTCGAGCAGACGGTTGAAAAGGGCGCGTTCATTACGCGCGAAGAATATGAAGCAATGACAAATTCTAAAATCCCAAATCCCAATAACTAGTGAACCAATTACCAATGACCAATTACCCTTTGCGTTTGCGCGCGGAAATAAAATCCAAAGTATGGGGCGGGCGGAACCTCGAAAAAATTTTGGGCAAGGTGTTGCCGCCGCATGAAATGATCGGCGAGACCTGGGAAGCGTGGGACGGACTCGCGATTGAGAATGGCGCGGCGCGTGGCGAATTGTTGCGCGATGTCATCGCGCGCGATGCAGAAGGGATTTTAGGCGCGCCCGGAAATTTCCCGCTTCTCTTCAAATTCATTGACGCGCAGGACGATCTCTCGGTGCAGGTGCATCCCGACGACGCGCGCGCGCGTGAAATCGAAAATCGTCCGTTCGGTAAAACGGAAGCGTGGTTGATTTTGTATGCCGAACCAGGATCGCGGCTGGTGTACGGTTTCAATCGCGAGGTGGATCGCGTGACGGTTGCCGCGCACATTCGCGCAAACACATTGACCGATCTGCTCGCGTTTTTGCCGGTGCAAAGCGGCGATGTGATTTTTGTGCCGGCGGGAATGGTGCACGCGATTGGCAAAGGCATCGTCCTCGCGGAGATTCAACAAAATTCGGACACGACCTATCGGCTGTACGATTGGGATCGCGTCGGCACCGATCGCGCGTTGCACATCGAACAATCCTTACGCGTCGCGTCGTTCAATCGCGTTGCCGATCCAAAAATTCCGGCGTTGACGATTCAGCACGCGGAGTTCGATCAACAATTTTTGATCGCGTGCCGGTATTTCGCGTTCGAAAAAATTATTTTGCGCGGACGCGCGCGCGCGACACTCGATCACTTTCACATCGTCTCGATGATCGCGGGCGACGCGATGATCGAGTTCGGATCGGAACAAATCGCGATCGCGCGCGGCGAAACAATTATAATTCCTGCGCGACTCGGCGCGTATTCGATCGCGACAAAAGCGCACTGCGAATTTTTGCGCGCGTCCGTTCCCGATTTGCGTCGCGATGTTGTCGAGCCGCTCGCGCGCGCGGGACACTCGCCGGAAAACATCGCGCGGCTTGGCGGACCGATTGCGACGCACAACGACCTTTTGCCACTCGTTTGACCTCCCTTCCGGGAGGTTTTTTATTGTCAATCAATTTTTACTCAAATTATTAAAGATTTTTGAAAACTATTGACAAAATTTGCGTTTTGAATAAAATAATTGATGTAAATACACAAGGATTTGAAAAATGCACCCAGTCTTTGGAAAATGTCCGGTTTGCGGCGAAGAAATGATTGTTACCCGACTCGATTGTCGCGCGTGTGGCACCGAAATTGGCGGGCAGTTCGCCATTGGACGATTGTCACGATTGAGCGCGGACGAAATTCAATTCATCGAAACGTTCGTGAAAAATCGCGGCAACGCGTACAAGGTTGGCGAAGAATTGGAAATGCCGTACTCGACCGTGCGCGCGCGGCTCACCGAAATTATTCGCGCGATGGGTTACGAACCCGGCGCGGAGCCGAAAGAAGAACCCGCCGTCGCAACGGAAAAGCGCAGAGCGATTCTGGATGAACTTGCGCGCGGCAAACTCTCCGCCGATGACGCGATCAAATTATTGCAAGGTGATTCGTGATGGTTGCTCACGCGACAAACTCGATCCCGATGCGCGGCGCGCGCGCGTTCGATGCGCCGCGCGATTTGTATCCCGCCGCGCGCTTGCTCGAAGAAGCATTTCGCCCGGACAATGTGTTCCCGCTTTCCACTTCGCCCCTGTTCCGCGAACTGGGAATTATTTTGTGGACGTTGAGTTACACGCCCACGTTTCCACCGGGAATGACCGGGCTAGTCTGGGGTGAGGACGGGCGCATGGTCGGTGACTTGACGCTGAACCAGGACGAAGGGCGCGCGGATCGCTTTATGATTTCGAATGTCGCGGTCAAGCCGGAATATCGGCGGCAGGGCATCGCGCGGCAACTCGTGATGGTGGCGCTCGATGAATTGCGCGAACGCGGCGCGCACACGATCATTCTCAACGCGCGACCCAGCGCGCCGGGCGCGATCAAACTGTACGCGAATTTAGGTTTTCAAGAAATCGAAATGCGCGGCGAGTGGTCGCTGACCACAGCGCCAACCGATTTGATCGAAGCGCACGCAACGATTCGTCCGGTGCGTCGCACGGATGATCGCGCGATTGCAGAATTACTGCGCGCGGTAACTCCGGCGAGCGTCGAACAAATTCGGCCGCGCTTGCATAGCGAGTTCACGCTTCCGCTTGAAGATCGTTTTTTCGAATGGCTGATTGATCTCGCGACCGGGCAACGCACGCGGCGCTGGGCAGTCGAGCGCAATGATCGGCTCGCCGCGTTGATTCTGACGCGCGGGCAAAAGTACGGCGCGCCGCATCGCATTCATTTTGAAACGCATCCGCGCTTTCGCGGTCAAATCGAAACCGAGTTGATCGCGTTTGCACTGCGCGAGTTATCGCGATTCCCGGCGCGCGAACTGCGCGTCTCGGCGACGGACACCTATCCCGAAATGATCGCGGCGTTGGAGCAACACGGTTTCAAATTTTTGAACGGCTTGATGTTGATGGCGATGACGATGTAGCGCAATTTTCCAAATTGCGATGGTAGATCGCAAATTGGAAATTTGCGGTACGAGGGACGCGGGATCGCAAATTGGAAATTTGCGGTACGAAAAGAGGAACGATGGATAATTCAGACACGCTCGGAGTTTTGCAACAACTTGAACGCGGCGAGATTTCATCGGCGGAAGCGGATGCGCGCTTGAACGCGCCGCCGCAAGTCGAACGTATCGAAGAGCCGCCGCTGACATTCGAGGGCGCGCCAAACTGGATTCGCAAATTGTGGATCTATCCGGTGATTTCCGGTTTGGTCGGCGTCGCGATTGGAACCTGGATCATCATCGCGACTGTGCACGCGAACGTGTTGTGGTTTTTGTGCGGCTTGCCGATCGTCCTGCTCAGTTCGATTATTCTCGCGTTGGGCGCGAGCGCGACCGCGGGACACTGGCTGTACGTGAATGTGCAAAGTTCGCGCAAACGCAAACACACAGTTCGCTTTGCAATACCGTTTCCGCTCGGCTTGGCGCGCGGCGCGTTGTGGATCGCAAAATTTTTCGGTCGCCACCCGAAAGCGAAAATGACGTTTCGTTCGCGCAAACAAGATTTCAATTTGGACTGGGCAGACCTTGACGCGTTTTTCGACGGACTCGAACGCGAACTGCGCGAGCATCGCGGCGTAACGGTGGAGGTGAATGACAACGATGAACGTGTTCAAGTGTACATCGTTTAAGGAGAAAAATATGATCAACCCAACCATGAATCCGCTGATCGTTAAAATCGAACTCGACGCGCAAGTGCGCCGGATTTTATACGATGCGGAAATCAATCGCTTGTTGTGCGACGCGGAAATACGCGTGCCCAATCCGATCGCGCGGTGGACGCGTTATGGCTTGGGACGACTCGGACACTGGCTCGTGCTCATTGGGAATCGTCTCGAATCGCTCGGCGCACAACGCGCGCAGATCGCGTAGCGCGCGTTTCCGGGAGTATCAATCGTGGAGGTGTGATATGGCAACCGCAGAAGAACGCATGCAAATTTTGAAAATGATCGAAGCAAAACAAATCACCGCGGAAGAGGGCGCGAAATTGTTGGGCGCGCTCGGCGAAAAGGATCGCGCCGATCCCAGGATTACGCCGCCACCGCCCGGCGCGAGCGGCAAATGGTTTCGCGTGCGCGTAACCGATCTCCGCACCGGCAAACGCAAAGTCAACGTGAACATTCCACTCGGCTTGGTGGATGTCGGTTTGAAGATGGGCGCGAAATTCGCGCCCGCCGGAATCGAAGGACTCGACGTGAATCAAATTCTCACCGCGATCAAGACCGGCGGCGAAGGCAAAGTCGTGGATGTCGAAGACGCCGAGGGCGGCGAACACGTCGAAGTGTTTATCGAATAATTTGGACGACGAACATCGGAATCGAGCGTTTACGCGGTTGTTGCCAGACACGCAACCCGCTAAAGCGTCGAATCCGATGCTCAGCCAAAATTCGATTGATTCCTAATTCGTTGTTGTGCTTTTGGAGGAGATAATGTCACGTCAAACATTTCACGTTTCCGAAAACGCGCACATTCAAATTCGCGCGTGCCGCGAACGCGTTACGGTGATTGGCTGGGATGAAACAAACCTGGTCACGGCGGATGATGCCGCGCGCCAGGACGGCGACACGATCATCGTCGAAAATTCCGAGCGCGCGAATGTGCACATGCCGCGCGCGGCGCGCGTCAGCATCGCGGATTGCACTGCCGATGTGCGTGTTGAAAATATCACCGGGCGCGTCGAGCTCGCGAACATTGAAGGCGATGTGATCGCGCGCGCGTTATCCGACGCGCTGGCGCGCGATCTCGACGGCGATTTCGTCGCGAAAGACGTCGCGGCGTTGCGCGGCGAAGGCGTGTGGGATGGTGATGTCGCGTTGCGCGGCATCGAAAAACTCGACGCCGATGGAATTGATGGCGATGTGAGTATGGGCAGTGTCGGCGCGATCAACATTCGAACCGTCCGCGGCGATCTCAGCGCGCGCGGCGTACGCACTGCGCTCGTCATCGGTGATGTCGAGGGCGATGTCAGCGTGCGCGGCGCGGAGGGACAACTCACGTTCGAGCGCGTCGGAAGCGATCTCGCGATTTCCGATCTGCGCGGCGGACTCGACGCGCGCGATGTGGAAGGCGATGTCGCGTTGACGATTTCGCAAATCGGCGAAACGCATTTGCGCGCAGATGGCGATGTCGTCGTGCATTTGCCCGCGGACGCGAATGCGGAAATCGAACTCGACGCGTTGCGCGGCGATTTGATGGTGAGCGGCGATCTCAAAATCGCGGAGCAAGACGAAAGTCATTTGCGCGGCACACTGGGATCGGGCGGCGTGATGGTGCAGATCGAATCCACGCGCGGCGATTTAATTCTCAACGCGGGCGCGGCGCGCGAGCACGCTCATCATCGCGAAGATTATCGCGAATTTGCCGAGATGGGACAGCGCATCGCGAAAGAAGTGCGTGAATCGGTGCGCGCCTCGCTCGGCGATGTGCGCGTCAAGGCACGCGTCGGCAAACATCAATTTGGCTTTCACGGTTTTCGCCATCGTCATCCCGAACCGCCGATTCCGCCGATCCCACCGATTCCACCAATGCCACCGCAACGCGAAGCGCGCGGACTCGCCGAAGGATCGCCGGAACGCAAAGCGATTCTCGATGCGATCGCGCGCGGCGAGATGAATGTGGATGACGCGATCAAAAAATTGAAAGGGGAATAACCCAAGACCCGAAGGGTTTCCAAAAACCCTTCGGGTCTGGAGATGGATATGCGCCACATTTTAATTCGGCTCATCATCAACGCGATTGGTTTGTACGCCGCGACGCGCTTCGTCCCAGGAATTTCGTTTGAAGGCGATTGGACGACGATTGCGCTCGTCGCGTTTATTTTCGGATTGGTGAACGCGCTCGTGCGTCCGTTGTTGACACTGCTCACTTGCCCGCTCGTCGCGCTGACGCTCGGCTTGTTCATTTTTGTCATCAACGCGATTATGCTCGCGCTAACCGCGTGGCTTGCCGGACAATTCGGCATCGCGTTCAAGGTTGCCGATTTCGGCGCGGCGTTTCTCGGCGCGCTCGTGATCGGCGCGATCAGTTTTGTGATGACGATGTTGATCCGCGAAGATCAGCGACGACGATAATGCAAACCCGAAGGGTCTCGCAGACCCTTCGGGTTTATACTTGCCAATGCGCCGCAATCTGCTAAAATAGCGGCGTGAAAATTCAGACACTCATCCTCATCGGCGCGATAATTTTTCTTGTCGCGTGCTCCTCACCTGAACCAACCCCGGTAGATTCCGAAACGCCCCAGCCCGCGATCACGCGCGTTGCGATTGTCGTTACGCCGACGCCCGCAATTTCGCCGACGCCGTTCTCGACGACGATCATCGAACGCTACACCGTTCGCAATGGCGACACACTCGGCGGCATTTCGCTTCGCTACGATCTTTCGGTCGAAGAGTTGATGCGGCTCAATAATCTCACAAATCCTAACGCGCTCCGCATTGGTCAACAACTCAAAATCACGATCACGGTGCCGCGCCTCGCGCCCGCCGAAAAAATTTTGCCGGATAGCGAAGTCGTCTACAGCCCCGCGTACATCGGTTTTGATGTCGCGGCAATCGCGAATCAATCGAACGGTTATCTCGCGAATTATCGCGAAAAAGTGGAAGGCGAATTGTTGACCGGCGCGCAGATCATTCAACTCGTCGCGGAACGCTACAGCGTCGGTCCGCGCGTTCTGCTCGCGCTCCTCGAATTGCACAGCGGCTGGGTCACGAGTTCGCCACAAACGCAAAATCAAATCACGTATCCGATGGGACACGTAGACGGATTTCGGCAAGGTTTGTTTTTTCAAACGAGTTGGGTTGCGAATCATTTGAACCAGGGCTATTACGGAAAAATTTCCGGGCGATTGAACGCGTACGCGTACAAAGATCGCGTGCGCGCGCGCGTCGTGCCGACGATCAATCCCGGCACCGCGGCGATCCAAAACTTGCTCGCGCTCGATTCGACCTGGGACGCGTGGCAAGGTCAACTCGATGGTTTTGTCGCGACGTACAAAAAATTATTTGGCGATCCGAACGCGCGCGCGATTGAGCCGCTCGTCCCCGCCGATTTGAAACAACCGACTCTGCGTTTGCCGTGGAGCGATGGCGAAATGTGGTACTTTACCGGCGGACCGCACGGCGGCTGGGGCGATCTCTCCGCGTGGGCGGCGGTAGATTTCGCGCCGAAGGATACCGCGAATAGTTGTTACGCGTCGCGCTTGTGGGCGACCGCCGCCGCGCCGGGCAAAGTGATTCGCGTCGAGAATGGTCGCGTTGTGATTTCGTTGAGCAGTACTGATTTTCAAGGCAGTGGCTGGACGCTGATGTATTTGCACATTGGCAAAGCCGGGCGCATCAATCCTGGGACGCTGGTGAACGCGGGTGATCGCATCGGGCATCCGTCGTGCGAGGGCGGCGACTCGGAAGCGAGTCACGTTCATTTCGCGCGTTTGTACAACGGGCAATGGATTGGTGTGGACGCAATGCCGATGATTTTGTCCGGCTGGAAAATTTTGCCGCGCGACCAGGAGTACGATGGCGTCATCACGCGTGGCGCGGAAACGCGCGAAGCATGCAACTGTCGCGATAATGCAAAGAATGGGATTGTTGCGGATGGGGGCAAGTGAACGCGGGTGGCGCAAGGTTGAGAAACTTGTACCAAATTCGTTGATTCAATTTGGCGGGTTGATGTTATAATGTTCTCGGTGATGTGAGCCGGAAATTCAAAGCATGGATTCCTGAATGAAAACGACAAACTATTTTGATACCAGCGTTATGGCTCGCCGCCCTGATATCAAAATTGAATGGATTGAGCAGGTGCTGAACAATCCAATTCGCACAGTAACTCAAATCAATGGACGGATTCGTCATTGGGCGCTTGTCGCTCAAGTTGGAAAATACTTGCGAGTTGTGACCGAGTCTGACGGCGAGACGGTACACAATGCGTTTTTCGACCGCCGTTTCAAACCGTGAAGGAGATAGAATTATGCTGTTTGAATACCATCCCGATAGCGATATGCTCTATATCAAACTTGCTGACGGAGCAAGCACAGAATCCGAAGAAATTGCGCCAGGCGTTGTCCTGGACTTTGACGCAACCAATCGCGTTCTTGGTGTTGAGATTGAGGACGCCAGCAAGTTCATTGACTTGACGCGATTGGAATTGAGAGCATTCCCGCTGGCTGATTTAATTCTGCGCGAAAGAGTTCCAGTACGAGCATAACAAAACGTACGCACACTAGAACGACGGCGGTGATACGATGGAAAAAAATGGAAAGCAAACACTCGCTAGCACAAAGGCGTTATCGCGCAACGCGCTAACTCCGCACAGACGCGTCTCTGCCGCGAAGGAAAAACGATTGATGCTGGGACGCTATATCGTCGCCGACCAAAAAATTTGTCACGGCAAGCCCACCATTCGCGGCACGCGGATTATGGTGTGGCAAGTGTTGGAGATGGTCGGCGAAGGAATGGCTTGGCAAAGTATTGTGGAAGAATTTGGCGGTAGCATCACCACAGATGCGGTTGCCGAAGCAGTTCAATTGGCAAGCAAGTCATTCATCAAGCATGCCCGCGAACATGCTTTGGAACCAATCCCCGCATGAATATCCTCGACGAAAATATTCCAGTAGTTCAACACGGTTTGCTGAAGAGCTGGCGCATCGCCCCCAACTTTTTTTACGCTCGATTGGGATTTTTTCAATCCCCGATGGCGTCACGCTCGGTATTGTTTGGTTCATTTGGACATTCGACGGAACGAAGTCGCCACTTTTGTTCGGCGTTTGCTTCGGCATCCGAAATTCAACACACAAGCCAACCGAATGGGCGCGGTCATTCGCGTTTCGTATTCAGGGCTGGTTGTATGGCATCATCGCGACGAGCAAGAAACACACTACGACTGGACAGATTAATCCAAAGCCAGGAGTCACTATGCAAACACGCGCCGCCGTAATTTACGCGCCACGCGAACCAATTCGCATCGAAGAACTCGAACTCGATGAGCCGCGCGCCGGTGAAGTGTTGGTGAAAATGCGCGCGGTCGGTTTGTGTCATTCTGATTATCACGTCGTCGCGGGCAATCGCCCGGTCGGAATGATGCCGATGGCGCTCGGACACGAAGGCGCGGGGATTGTCGAACGCGTTGGCGAGGGCGTAACCAGGATCAAGCCGGGCGATCACGTTGTGCTAATGTTCATTCCATCGTGCGGCGTGTGTCAATGGTGTCGCGCCGGGCAGAGTTACGCGTGGGCGCAACAAATCAATCTTGCCAAAGGTCCGCAACGCGATGGCACGTACCGATTGCGAAATCGCGCCGGACAAAATGTCGGACAATTTTGTATGCTCGGCGCGTTCAGTGAGTACGTCGTCGCGCACCAGGATTCGATCTGCGTGATCGAGAAAAATGTTTCGCTCGATGTCGCGTGCCTGGTCGGTTGCGGCGTCGCGGGCGGATTTGGCGCGGCAGTGCATCGCGCGAAGGTAACACCGGGAAGCAGTGTGCTCGTGATCGGACTCGGCGGCGTCGGGATGAACATTGTGCAAGGCGCGCGCGCATCGAGCGCGGCGACGATCATCGCGGCGGATCGCTTCGATCAAAAACTCGCGTGGGCAAAACAATTCGGCGCGACGCACACGATCAATGTTGAACGCGAAGATGTCGTCGCGAAAACGCTGGAGATCACAAACGGCGCGGGCGTGAATTTCGCGTTCGAAGCGATCTCGACACCACAAACGATCGCGCAAGCATTCGCGGCGACCGCAAAACTCGGCACGATTGTCGTCGTCGGCTTGACGCCGCAAGCGGAAACGCAAATTCCGATCAGCCCGCTTCAACTCGTGCTGATGCAAAAAACATTGACCGGCACGTTGTACGGTGCAAGCAATCCACAAATCGAAATTCCGCGTTTGCTCAATCTCTACAAACTGGGATTATTGAAACTCGACGAACTGGTTACGCAAACGTACGCACTCGACGAAATCAACCTGGGTTACGCGGATATGCTCGCGGGCAAAAACATTCGTGGCGTGATCACGTTTGACGCGTAGGGCAAATTTACAAATTTGCCGTACGAACGGAGCAAAAATGGACGCATCAATGGTTTCGACCGCATTCGATTTTGAAGGGTATCGCATCGTCAAGCATCTCGGCGTCGTGCGCGGGATCACGGTGCGCTCGCGCTCCGCGCTCGGCAATCTCGCCGGCGGTATCCAAGCGATCTTTGGTGGCAACATTACAATTTACACCGAACTGTGCGAACACGCGCGCAGTGAAGCATTCGACTTGATGGTCAAGCACGCGCAACAAATTGGTGCGAACGCGATTATCGGAATGCGTTACGACGCGAACGAAGTGATGGAAGGCATCACCGAAGTTCTCGCGTACGGCACTGCGGTCGTTGTTGAGCGAATCTGAATTTGTTCAATGGGATGAGTGGGAGACGGGGAGAGAGGGAGAGGGGTGATATAAACACTCTTCTCCCGCTCTCCTTTTCCCCCACTCTCCCACTCGCAAAATGCCAAGCTTACTTCCCCCACTCCTCCTCACCTCCGAACCGAACTCGTTCGCGCGCAAAACATTCGAGACGCGTATCCCGCGCATCGTGAACGAGACGCTTGCCGCGAACGATTTTCCGCCGGCGATTATCGCGAATCTGCGCGCTCTGCACGATGAGATCATCGGCGGCGCACTCCAACCTTTGATCGAAAATGCGCCCGATAAAAATTTTTGGAACGATTCCGCGCGCGCGTTCATCGGCAAAACCTGGCTTGACGTACCCTGGTTTTGGGCGGAAGCATTTTTTTACCGGCGCATCCTCGAAGCGACGCGCTATTTTCAACCGGGTGAATGGCACAAACGCGATCCGTACGCGAATCAAAAACTAAATGAACTCGACGCGGCGATGCCTGTGTTGCACAATGCGCTCGCGAATTTGCCGGACAATGACGCGGAAATTTTTCGCGCGTTGATGCACGCGGACTTGTGGGGCAATCGGATTGACTTGAGTTTGTGGGGCGGCAAAACCATCGCGGCGCTTCGCGTGCGCGCACGCCGCGAGAACGATCACGATTATTTGCTCGTGGATGACACCGCGCGCGTGTGGGAACATTTGACCCTCACCCCAACCCTCTCCCTGGCAGGCCGAGGGAGCGCGCGCGTGGATTTCGTTTGCGATAACGCGGGAACGGAAATCGCGTTCGATCTCGCGCTTGCGGATTTTCTTCTGCGCGTGAATCGCGCACAACAAATCGTTTTGCATCTCAAAGCCCAGCCGCTGTTCGTTTCCGACGCGATGATCGCGGATGTTGAACACACGCTCGTCGCGTTCGCGCAAGCCGACGCGCGCGAACTGCGCGATCTCGCCGCGCGGATCCAAATCGCGCGGACAGAAAACCGTATGATCTTGACCGATCATTTTTTCTGGACGACGTACCATTTCTTTCACGAGTTCCCGGACGATCTGCGCGCCGACCTCGCGCGCGCGCGTCTCGTCATCGTTAAAGGCGACGCGAATTATCGGCGGCTAATCGGCGATTGCAAATGGAATCCGTTGACGCCGTTCGCACTGGCGACCGACTATTTTCCCGCTCCGGTCGTCGCGATTCGTACGCTCAAAGGTGAATTGATCGTTGGCTTGCGCGATGGCGATGCGGAACGCGTGCGCGCGCAAGACCCCGATTGGCTTGTGAATGGCTCGCGCGGTGTGATTCAGTTTCACAAGTTTTAAGCAATGTCATTTCGAGCGTCGCGAGAAATCTTTTTTGCGCGGGCGGAGATTTCTCGCTTCACTCGAAATGACGGGCGATAGATTTTTAATCCCCACAATGTCCCCCTTGCTTTACTTGGGCAGAACCTTTACAATTTTCCCGACTCTAACCATCGGACACTTTGCACTAATCTTTTCAATCAGACACTGATCAACACAGATTTTCACTGATTTTTTTAATGATCTGTGTTCATCAGTGACAATCAGTGTCCAATTTCAAAACTAACTGGTGCCTGGTTTCCGATTCGTTTTTTGCAACAAGAGGGAAAATGAAAATTCAAGTTGACGACAAGGGCAAGTATTTTACCGATCGCGTCGAGAAGGCGAGTTTGCCGGTGATTGCGAATATCGGCGGCGCGCGCGTGCGCGGCGTCGTGCATCTCGCGCTCGACAATCGGTTGAAAGATGAAATGAATAATGGCGAACGATTCATCGCGATCACAGCGGCGCAAGTGTGGAATGAAAACCAGGATCGGTTATTGTTCGAGAGCGATCTGCTGGTTGTGAACAAGGCGCAAATCATTTGGATCTTTCCCGCGCCGGATGAATCGCGAAAGGATTGACGCCGATGCCTACATTACTTGATCGCGTTAATGCCGGACCCGCGCCGACCGATCTCCAAATAAAATTTCGCCGTTGGATTATCGAACGGCTTTTCGCGGAACTCGACGCGCCGGAAAAACTCGCGCGCGACGACAAGACGCTCGCGTTACTGCACGAACGTTTTTTGGCGATTCACAAATCGGCGGGCGTCGTGATGACGCAAGAACAAATCGAGGAATTGGAACGCCAGGTCGTCAATGAAATCCTGGGATTCGGCCCCATCGAACCGCTCTTGCAAGATGCGACGATTACCGAAGTGATGGTGAATGGTCCGCATCACGTTTACGCGGAACAAAAAGGCAAAGTGTTCGAGACTGACATCAAGTTCGACGACGACGCGCATGTGCATCGCGTGATCGAACGCATCTTGCGTCCGCTCGGGCGGCGCGTCGATCGCAAGTGGCCCCTCGCCGACGCGCGTTTGCCGGATGGCTCGCGCGTCAATGTGATCATTCCGCCGAGCGCGGTTGACGGTCCAACGATCACCATTCGAAAATTTTCCAAAAAGAAATTGACGGCGCAAGACTTGATCGCGTTCGGATCGCTGACGCAACCGATGGCGGATTTTTTACGCGCGTGTGTCATCGCGCGTTTGAATGTGATTGTCTCCGGCGGAACCGGAAGCGGCAAGACGACCTTGCTCAATGTGCTTTCAAATTTTATTCCCGATCATGAACGGATCGTTACGATTGAAGATTCGGCGGAATTGCAACTCGCGAAACCGCATGTGGTCCGGCTCGAAGCGCATCCCGGCGATCCCGATGGATCGGGCAAGGTGTTGATTCGCGACCTGGTCGTCAACTCTCTGCGGATGCGCCCGGAGCGGATCGTCGTCGGCGAAGTGCGCGATGGCGCCGCGCTCGATATGTTGCAAGCGATGAACACCGGGCACGATGGCTCGCTCACGACTCTGCACGCGAACACGCCGCGCGATGCGATCAGTCGGCTTGAAACGATGACGTTGATGGCGGGAATTGATTTTCCGATTCGCGTGATTCGCGAACAAATCGTGCACGCGATTGATCTGATCGTTCAGCAAGCGCGTTTACGCGATGGGTCGCGCAAGATCATCCAGATTACCGAAGTGCAAGGCATGGAAGGGGATCGCCCGGTCTTGCAAGATATTTTTACGTTCGTGGACAAGGGCGCGGATCAACAAGGCAATGTCATCGGCGAACTCAAGCCGAGCGGCTTGCGCCCCAAATTTATGCCGCGCCTCCAAGCCGCCGGTTTCGATTTGCCGATTGAAACATTTGGCGCAGAGCCATTGCCCGTGATGCGCCGACGCTAAGAGAGTGTTTTGAAATTCAATCGGCGGTTAGAAACCGCGTCTACCCAAAGCGAAATCGCCCTATGGCGATTGAATATGAACCGACGAAGGTCTGTTTTGCTGTGCGTTGCCGCGATTTCAATCGCCCGACGATAGAGCGCGCGCTTGCGCGAAATTAAAGTTGTGAACTCAATTTATGGAGGAGACGTTCAAATGGAAATGTTGATTGATTTTCCCGGCGGCGCGCGTGTGGACGCGCACTTTGGCGAATTTACCGTGCGGACGGATCAACCACCGCAAGGCGGCGGTGAGGGTTCCGCACCGACGCCGTTCGCGACTTTTCTTTCGTCGCTCGGAACGTGCGCGGGAATTTATGTGCTGGGCTTTTGTCGCCAGCGCGGTTTGCCGACGGAAAATATCCGGCTGGTGCAACGTATGGAATTTGATCCGGCGACGCATATGGTGACGCGCGTCGCGCTCGACATTCAATTGCCGCCCGACTTTCCCGAAAAATACAAAGCCGCGGTGATTCGATCCGCCGAGCAATGCGCGGTCAAAAAACATTTCGAACGTCCGCCCGCGATCCAGGTCAGCGCGCAGACGATTGAATTTTCAAAAGCATAGCCCACAGAATTTTTCCCGCCGATCTAAAGGGAACACGGATGAAAAAATATCCGTGTTCATTTGGATCAGTGGGAAAATTTTAGTACGAACAATGACAAACAATAGGAGACAGAAATGCAAAAAAGAATCGCGCGATTTTTATTGATCGGATTTGTGATCGCGTTGGGTGTGTTCGCGAACGCGTGCGCGTCCGCGCCGAGCGCGCCGAGCGGCAAGTCGCTTCCGCCGGAAATTTCGGTTGCGGACGCGGTCGCGAAACGGACAGCGGGCGCGTTCATTCTCGATGTGCGCGAGCAAGAGGAATGGAACGAATTTCACGTTCCCAATTCTAAATTGATTCCGCTTGGCACGCTCGCGTCGCGCGTGAGCGAATTGCCGCGCGATAAAGAGATTGTCGTCGTGTGTCGCTCCGGCAATCGCAGTCAGAGCGGTCGCGATATTTTGGTGAAAGCCGGGTTTACTTCGGTAACGAGTATGGCGGGCGGCTTGATGCAATGGAAATCCGCCGGGCATCCGACGGTAACGGGTCCGTAATGTGGCGCGGACTTTTAGTCCGCTGAAGCCGGCTGGAAAGCCCGCCCCACGGTTGCGCGATCAATCTGCGTGTGGTATCATTGCCCCCATCTTGAATGGGCGTCCGAGGAATGAACGATCACGCAACCGAGCAATCCTTGTCTGAACGCATTCGCGCCGGCGATAAAGCCGCGTGCGCGGAATGTATCGAAATTCATTCCCCAGCGATTTATCGGTTGGCTCTGCGAATGTTGGGGAACCAAGCCGAAGCGGAAGATGTAACCCAGGAAACGTTTCTCAACGCGTTCAAATCCATTGACACATTTGAATGGCGCGCCGGTTTGCAAACCTGGTTGCATCGCATCGCGTACAATAATGTATTGATGCGCTTGCGAAAGCCGCGCCGCGAAACTGTTTCGGTCCAAGTCCTCACGGAAAATGAAGGGCTGATCGAAACACCGCGCCAATTGTTCGATTGGTGTTGCTTGCCAGAAGCGGAGTACGCGACGACTGAAGCGCGCGCCGAACTCGCACGCGCGCTGAACGATTTACCGGAAAAGTTGCGCGCGGTCTTTGTCCTGCGCGATCTCGAAGAACATTCAACCGAAGAAACCGCGACGATTCTCGCGATTTCAACCGAAGCGGTCAAGACGCGTTTGCATCGCGCGCGGTTAGCATTGCGCGAACGACTCGCGGATTATTATGCCGAAAGGATCAATCGGCGCGAGGAGACGAAATGATGAATCCAATCGCGTTCGGAATGATTGTCCTGGGATTATGCTTGTTGCTGTTTGGAATTTTCTTGACGCTCACGCACAAGCCGCGTGGCATCGCGATTTCATTCGCGGGTTTGATCGCGATCGCAATTCCGTTCGCGACAAGTTTTCTGCTCGGAGCGAATCCATAAATGGAACAGCACGATTGCCGACACTTGCTCGGCGATTTGTCCGAATATCTCGACGGCGACGCGTCGGCGGCGGTCTGCGCGGAAATCGAACGCCACCTTGCCGATTGCGCGAAATGCCGCGTTGTCGTGGATACGCTTCGCAAAACCGTTTTGCTGTATCACGATCAACCGAAACCGGAACTCGATGAGAACGCGCGCGCGCGTTTGTATCGCGCGCTCGACCTGCAAAATTTTTTCGCGCCGAAATCGCAATGAGCGCGCGCATTTTATTTTTCATTGTCGCGCTCGCGCTTGGGTCTTGCACGACACCAACCGCGCCGGTTACAACGCCGCCGCCCAGCGCGACAATTCCTCTCGCCATATCAACTCCGCGCCCAACGTTTACGTCGACCGCGACGATCATTCCCACGATCACGCCCACGCCGACCGCGTTCGTTACGCCGCCCGCGCTCGGTCAATCGGCAAACATTCCGATTTTGATGTACCACAATCTCAAGGAATTGCCGCGCACGGCGAGCGAGTTAGAACGCACCTGGACGGTGTCGCCGCAGAATTTTGAAAAACAAATCGCGTGGCTTGCCGAGAAAAATTTTAATGCGATCACAATGGCGCAACTTGTCGCGCATTTCAAACGTAATCAACCACTGCCCAGCAAGCCCATCGTGATTTCATTCGACGATGGCTGGGTCGAGCAATACACAGTCGCGTTTGCGATTTTAAAAAAATATAATTTGAGCGGCACGTTTTTTATTTACACGACGCCGATTGATCGCAATCGTTATTTGAGTTGGGCGCAGATCAAAGAAATGTCTGCCGCGCGAATGGACATTCAAGCGCACACGCTCACGCATCCGCACCTGGTCGCAATCGTGCCGGGCGAAGCGCAACGCGAAATTTCGGAATCGAAACGGATCATCGAAAGCAAATTGAATCAGCCGGTTGTCGCGTTCGCGTATCCGTTCGGCGAATACAACAGCGCGACGATTGAAATGCTCAAGCGCGCCGGGATTGCAAGCGCGGTAACGCTCGCGTCCGGCTATCGTCAACGCGCGGACGAGTTGTTCACCTTGCACCGCATTCGCGTTTCGTACGACGATTCGCTCGACGAGTTTGCGAAACGCTTGCCGTAAATGTCTTACGTCGCTTTTACTATCCTTTCATCTGGGCTTAATCGGTGTGTGCGATGATTCAGCCATTGTGACGCGGACTTTCGAGTCCGCATCAATGCGGGCTTTACGCCCGCGCCACGTTTTTTGAAACCAGGAGGAAATATGTCCAGGTCAAATAGTTTTCTGATCTCGTGCGCGATTTTGCTTGCTGTCTTAGTGGGTATTGTCGGCGGCGGAATTGTTGGCGGTTTCGCCGGTTATTTCGCGGCGCAATCTGCCGCGCCCGCGCCGGTCGCGATTCCCGCGTCGCCGATTCTTTCGACGAATCCCGGCGCGCCCGCGCCGATCATCAACACCGCGCCCACGAATCCACCGGCTCCACCAGCGGTAACAAATCTCACGTTGAAAGAAGATTCGGCGGTGATCGAAGCGGTTCGCAAAGTCAAACCTGCCGTCGTTACCGTGATCAATCAATTGCAAACGCGTCGCACGACCGGCAATCCGACCGCGTCGGGATCGGGGGTCGTGGTTGATCCGCGCGGTTACATCGTAACGAACAATCATGTGATCGAGGGTCAGAAAAGTTTGATCGTTGTTTTTTCCGATGGCACGAAAGCCGACGCGACGATCATCGGAACCGATTCGATTGCGGATATTGCGGTGCTAAAAATTGAAGGCAAAGTTCCGGCGGTCGCGCAGTTTGGTGATTCGAGCGCGCTCGAGCCGGGACAATGGGCAATCGCGATTGGCAGTCCGCTCGGCGATTTTCGTGGCACGGTAACGGTCGGCGTTGTCAGCGCGTTGAATCGCCAGGTCGCGCGGATGCAGGGCTTGATTCAAACGGATGCCGCGATCAATAATGGAAACTCCGGCGGACCGTTGATCAATTCGCTCGGTCAAGTGATCGGCATCAACACGCTCGTCGTGCGAAGTACCGGCGAAGGCAATGTTGCGGAAGGATTAGGTTTCGCGGTGCCGTCGAATATGGTGCGCGAGATCGTCGCGCAATTGTTGACCAAAGGCAAAGTGGAACGCGCGTACATTGGAATTCGATATTCGGAAGTGGACCCGACCATCGCCAGCACATTGAATTTGAATGTAACGAACGGCGTCGTGATCGGATCGGTTGAAGCGAACAGCCCGGCGGAAAAATCCGGCTTGAAAGAAAACGATGTCATTCTCGCGATGGACGCGACGCGCATTGATGCGGATCATCCGCTTGCGGTTTTGCTCTTTACGCGCAAAGCCGGTGAAACCGTAACGCTGACAATTTTGCGCGACGGCAAAGAGATGCAAGTGAAACTTACGTTGACGGTGCGTCCGCCTGGTTCGTAATTGTCATTCCGTAGATGTCATTCCGAACGAAGTGAGGAATCTCTGCGCGCAATGGTGGAGATTCCTCGCTACGCTCGAAATGACGCAAGCCGAAATAAAAAACGCCCCGCGATTATCGCGGGGCGTTTTTATTTCGATCTCTTGATGTGCCGGGTGTGTGTTACATCGGCGAGCGTTTTTTTGTCTAGCACGTTGTCGGTCGCGCTCTGCACTTCGCGCCACACATTGCAGTACGCGCAATGATCATCGCACGACGCGACATCTTCGATGCACTCGACCGGCGCGGTCGTGCCGTCGAGCGCGCGCACGGCTTCGCTCAACGTGATCTTGTGCGGCGGGCGCGCGAGCCGGTGCCCGCCATTGCGCCCGCGTTCAGATTCGATCAACCCAGATCGGCGCAAGACGATCAACAATTGATTGAGATAATTTTGGGGAATGTGTTGGCGTGTGGCGATGTCGGAGCTGGGAATTGTGCCCTCGTTGTAATGTTCCGCCAGATCGTACAGCGCGCGCAAGCCATATTCGCCGCGACTGGAAACTTTCATTGGGTCAGCACTCAAATACTTGACTAAACTAGTCGTATTTTATGAATTTGATGCGGCTTTGTCAAGCCGATCATTTTTTTGAAATGGCAAGCGCGCGCTGAGCGCCGCCATGCGCGCGAGCCAGCGCGCGTCGAGCATCTTGGCGACAATCGAGCGGTACGAGTGGTGCGCGGAGACCGCGTCGAATAACATTCGCCTTAAGCGCGCGTCCTGTGCCGCGAGCGCGATCACCATATCGAACAATTGCGTTTTGCACAACGCGATCGTGAGCAAACGAAACGATTTGCCGTACGGCAAATCGTCGGTGATCTCGCGGCAGGCGCGATGATATTCGCGCAACGCGCGCGCGGAAATTCCGGCGGTCATCATTGCTTGCGCCGCCCAGGTGCCGGTGAGCAATGCCGAGTTGACGCCCTTGCCTTTGAACGGACGCATCAGTCCGGCGGCGTCGCCGACAATCACATAGCGGTCGCCGGAAAAAGCGCGCGCTTGCGAAAATGGAAATCGTCCTTTGAAATAGCGGAGATCGTGATCGCCTTGTGCTTCGTCGAGACAAGGCAGAACGGCTTGCGTCGCGGGGCTGTGCAAAAAACGATTCATCATTTGCGCGTTTACAAATTCACCGGCGACATTGATCGTCAGGTGATTGCCTTTCGGCGTTACCGCGCCAAACTCGATGCCGCGCATCGCGGGCAAAAACGCGTGAATGTGGTTGCCGAAATTATTCATCCACTCTTCGCGCGGATGCAATTTAGTAACGACGCTCGCGAGAAAACGCGGCGCGCGATAATCGGTCGCGCGTTCAAAAATCACCGCGCTTCCATCATCCGAGCCAAATGCGCCGACGATCACATCGGCTTGATCGTTACCGCTTTCGCTGTACACGATCACGCGATCCGCATGAATTTCGATGTCGGTCACGCGACTGTTGACGATGCGAATGTCGCGCGCGCGCGCTTGCTCGACGAGATAATTATCGAACTGTACGCGGCGCATCGCGTACGACGGCGGATCGTCCGATTCGAGCAAAATCGCGCGGCGATCACTGTGCAAAATATAACCGGTGATTGCGCGCTGAACCAGGTGATGTGGAAACGCAACGCCGAGTCCGTCGCGCAACGTTTGTTCAATCGGGGGCGACAAAACGCCGGAGCATTGATTGAAATGTTGCTCGCCCGCGAACACTTTGCCTTCGTACACCGTGATCTGTACATCGCGTTGCATTTGGCGCGCAAGATTGTTTAGCGCGAGCGCAGTACCGATGCCACCCGGTCCGCCGCCGACGATCACGACGCGCGCGCCGTCGGTGAGTGGTCCCAGACTTGAATTCATTTTGTTTTCTTCCGCATGATTTCTTGGAGCATCGCCAAGCTCAAGCGCGCGATGCGTTGAGGATGCAACATCATTTTGAAAATTTCAGAATAATCCGCGTCGCCGGTAAAGAGCGACCACAACACCTGGCTCGTCAAGCGGTCGCGCGGCGCTTGTTGCGCTTCCGCCGCGAGCGCGCGCGCGAGCGTTCGCATCAACAACGGACTGCGGCGCGATGCGCCGGTCAACGCGAACACCGCACGCCCCAAGCGATTGTCGCGCGCGATGGCGCGACAGACCGGCGCATAGTGCGCGGCGAACGCGGCGCGATGGATTCCGCGCGTCAATGCGGTTTCTGCCGCGGCGCGCGCGGTGATCAACGCCGAACCGATGCCGTCTTTGTACAAACGCGTTACGCACGCGTCGCCAATCGCGACAAAACGATCCGCGAAAAAATTTTGCGCGGGCGCGGCGGCGATGCGCGGTTGACAGCCGCACGCTTGCGGTGGATGTTGTCCGATGACGCGCGCGACCTGGGGATCAGTGAGAAATTGTTGGACGCTCGCACGATCCAGGCGCGTGCCAAGCAGAGACACGTTGACGAAATGACCTTTGGGGATCAGCGCGCCGAAAAGCAAATCGCGCGGCTGATCGAAAAAAATATGCACCGCGCTATTCATTTCGGCGCGCGGTAATTGTTCGATCACCAATTCGTCTTGCGCCATCGTTTCGGTGATCGGTGGATGATACGTGAGATTCCCAAACGCGGGCGGAAGCGCGTTGACGCCGATCGCCAACACAACCAGGTCGAACGCTTCCGCGCGCGCGGAAGTTGTAACACGGGGCTGGGACGCAAACGAAATTTTTTCGACGCGTTCGTGAAGCACTTGCGCGCCGCGTGCGCGCGCTTGATCCAACAAAAATTGATCGAACCCGGCCACGGGCGCAAACGGACTGTGGCGCGGACCGCCGGAGCGATAGACGGAAAGCACCTGGCGCGTCGCGTCGGGCGGATCAATCGGAATGTGCTGATCGTTCCAATGCAACGTGTAAACATTGATGCGCCCCATCACAACATCCGGCGGCAACGCGAGATTCAACGTGTCGAGACCATGCACCGTGCGCGATGACAAAATGCCAGCGCACATATTACACCCGCGCGGACCAGGTGCGCTGAGGTCTTTGCGTTCAAAAATTGTGATCGCGATCGGCAGATCAAGTCGCGCGGCGATTTGAAACGCGGCGAGCGCGAAAAAACTGCCGGCAGGTCCGCCGCCGACAATTGCGATCCGAGCGTGGGGTTGCAAACGCGCAGACGCGTCCGCGTTCATCATCGCGCTCCTAAAAAGGTAGGACAAGTTTGCAAACTTGTCCTACGATGCCTGGTTCAAGACATTCGTTTCGCGCGATTCATCGCGCATTTTCATTAGCAGAAATTATTTCAAGCGGTTGACCCGGCGATATGTCAAATCATGCTGACCAACACTCAAAATCCGCACAACGCGATTGGTTGGATCAAGCGCATACGCGATTCTGTACGAGCCGCTATGCAAACTAGTAACCGTTCAGGTGTCATTGCGAGGAGCGGTTTTTGCGACGAAGCAATCTCCGCGTTGCAAGTCCGGATCGACCAAGTCGGGGATTGCTTCGCAAAAACCGCTCGCAATGACGGATGGGGCTGAACGCTTACGCAAACTAAAATATGGTGAACCTTTGATTTGTTGATGCGCGATCTGTTCAGCGTTTTGCGCGAGCCATTCAATTTTACGAATAATCTTGGCGGCTAATTCTGGATTGTGCTGAATAACACGGTCGAGATTTTCTTCCGCGAGTGGAGCGAGATTGTAGTCGTACATCAAACATTCACACCTGATTTGCGGAGTCGGTTTTTGATTTCAGCCGCGCTAATCGTGTGTTTTTTACCGCGCTTGATTGCGTTCGCTTCTGCGTTTAACTCTTTTAAATAATCAGGGTCTATGTCTTCTTCGGCATACAACACCTTAATTCCGTCCGCGCGGATATAGTAATCGCGTTTTCGTTCTTCACGCATCACACGCCGAACAACTTTGGCGATCATTTCTTCCAAATCCGACGCGCTCATTGTGCCGACGTTTGTTTTGCGCGAAATTCGCTGGGTCATTCTTGTCCTTCTCGATGGCGATTATATCATCCCGCCTCGCGCACGTCAACGCGCGAATGGCGCGGCTCGATCATTCCGCGCGCGAGCCACCACGCGCCCGCGGCAATCGCGAGCGCAAGAAGCAACACCGCGCGAAAGCCAAACCAATCGAGTAGCGTGCCGCCGATGACCGGAATAAATGTCGCGATGCCGAGCATCGTGTTCGTGAATCCGATGTAGAGCGAACGTTCGGACGCGGGCGCGATTTCGAGCAAGTAACTCGGATATGAAATGTTCGCCGCCGTGCGCGTGATGCCGGTGATGATGAACATTATGCCGAACGGTAATCCGAGCGTCGCGCCCGGCGCGATCAATCCAAACGCGAGTGCGATGATCGGCATCACCACCATCCCGCTTGCCGCGCCGATCAACACGATGCGGTTGCCGCGCCGATCACTCGCGCGACTCAACAACGGATTCGTGATCAAACTCGCGACGGTCGCGATGCCGATGTACGCGCCGACCATTTCCGCCGGAATCTGCAAAACTTTGATCGCGTAAATTGCGTAGAACGGCGTCGCAATGTCCGCAATCGCGAGGACGATGCGCGTGAGCAAATAGCGGCGATAGCCGTGATTTTCGCGCACCATGTTGCGCGCGGCGCGCAGTTGCTCGCGAAAGGTGGTGTGGTCTTGCGGCACACTGCCCGCCGGTTCACGGATCAATGCAAACGCGATCAAGCCAATCGCGACGGCAACGCCGACCGTCGCAAATAAAAATCCAAAATTGAGCGGAAAGGTCGCGGAGAGATCGGGGCTGAGAAAATAATTGACGACCCAGCCCGCGCCAATCGCGGTGAGCGCGCCGACCATGTCGCGATTGCCAAAATACGAGCCGCGCCGTTCCGCCGGAATTGTTTTCGCGACAATGTCCATAAACGGCGTGCCGGCAAAACCGGCGGCGAGCCCGTAGATCGTGTAGAGCAAAAAGAAAATCGCGAGGAGCGCGGCGGGATTGCCGCGCGCGAACAAAAATGTCGCGGCGACAAGCAATGCCCAGCAAACGATGCGGATGAATCCCGCGCCGGCGTACACGCCGATTTTGCGCGGCAAGCGTTGAAGCCGGTGCGAAATCAAAAACTGGGGAAAGTACCAAGTGCCGTTCGCAATCGCGGGAAGCAAACCGATCAGCAAATTCGATCCGCCGAGCGCGTTGATGAACAAGGGCAAAACCAGGTAGGGTGATGCCGCGCTGTCCACAAAACCGAACATCGCGCCGTTGGTGAGACCCAGGATATAGTTGCGGGTAAAATTTTTTCGATCCAAAGTACACTACATATGTCATTGCGAAGAGGCGTTTTTCGCCGACGAAGCAATCCCCGCGTATTGAGTTGGAGATTGCTTCGCACAAACCGCTCGCAATGACGGAACTAGAATTTCTGCTTCAAAATTTCCGCGAGCGTCGGTTGTCCGATCTCTTGCAATTCATAGCGCACGCGGTCGCTGGGATGTTTGATGTTGACGACGCGGCGCAAATCAATCGGCGTCGCGATCAAAACCAGGTCAACCGGCGCGGCGTTGATTGTGGTTTCGAGTTCTGCGATTTGTTGATCGCCGTACCCCATCGCCGGCAAGACCGCGCCGGTCGTCGGATATTTCGCGAACGTTGCTTTGATCGAGCCGACCGCGTACGGACGCGGATCAACAATTTCGCGCGCGCCGAATTTTTGCGCGGCGACGATGCCCGCGCCATACGCCATTCCGCCGTGCGTGAGCGTCGGACCATCTTCGACGACCAGGACGCGTTTGCCGCGAATGTGTTCCGGGTGATCGAGAAACACTGGCGACGCGGCTTCGATAATTTGCGCGTCCGGGTTCGCTTCGTAAATGTTGACGCGCACGCGCCCGATGTCTTCCGGTTTCGCCGTGTCCACTTTGTTGATCACGACGACATCTGCCATTCGCAAATTTGTTTCACCGGGATGGTACGCGAGTTCGTGACAAGGACGATGCGGATCGGCGACGACGATCAATAAATCGGGTTGGTAAAATGAAAAATCATTGTTGCCGCCGTCCCACAAAATCACATCGGCTTCGGTTTCGGCTTGGCGCAAAATTTTTTCGTAATCCACGCCCGCGTACACAATCGTCCCGCGATCCAGATGCGGTTCGTACTCTTCGCGTTCTTCAATCGTCGTGCGCTGTGTGTCGAGATCGGCGTACGTTGCGAATCTCTGCACGGCTTGCGCGACCAGGTCGCCGTAAGGCATCGGGTGCCGAATCGCGACGACGCGTTTGCCCTGCGCGGTGAGCGCACTGGCGACCGCGCGTGTCGTTTGCGATTTGCCGCACCCGGTTCGCACCGCGCACACCGCGACGACCGGCTTGGACGATTTCAACATCGTCGCGCGCGGACCCATCAAGCGAAAATCCGCGCCCGATGCCAGAGCGAGCGATGCGCGATGCATCACAGTTTCGTGCGAAATGTCCGAGTACGCGAATACAACTTGCGAAACGTTGTATTCGCGAATCAAGCGCGGCAGATCGCTTTCGGGAAAAATTGGAATCCCGTTCGGATACAACGCACCCGCGAGCGCCGCCGGATAAACGCGTCCATCAATGTTTGGAATTTGCGTCGCGGTGAACGCGACGACATCGCACGCGGGATTGTCGCGAAAGTACACATTGAAATTGTGAAAGTCGCGCCCCGCCGCGCCCATAATCACAATGTTTTCTTTACTCATCGCTCTCCTCTTCTTCGATGGGAACGTGGAGCAAATCGAGCGCGTGGATCGCGTCGGGATGTTCGGGTTGCGCGATGATCGCGCGGCGATACGCGAGAATCGCGTCATCAATTCGATCCGCACGCTGATATGCTTCGCCCAAATCAAACCAGAGATCCGCGTCCTCTTCCAACAGCGCGCCAGATTCTAACGCGCCCGCGGCTTCGTCCCACATTTCTTGATCGAGATACGCTTCCGCAAGTAAATGCGCGGCTTGTCCATCCGACGGAATTAGATTCAAGGTTTGGCGCAGAAGATTGATCGCATCATCCCATTGTTCTTCTTCCAAATAAATTTCCGCCAACGCGTGGCGCGCGTCGAGATCGAACAGATCCAAATTGATCGCTTGGCGCAAATGATCCATCGCGCGCGCGTTGTCGCCGTCATCGGAAAACGCGATGCCGAGATTATAGTGCGCCGCCGCGTGATCGGGATTGAAGCGAATCGCCTCGTGCCATTCATTGATCGCGCCAGGGCGATCCCCGGCTTGATCGCGATCGTTGCCGCGATTGAACAATTCTTCCGCGAGTTTTTTCCAATCGTCGTTCACAGATTCCTCGTTGTGATAAAAAACCAGGTAAGTCGCGCGTATCGCAACGCGACTACCTGGTTTTGCGTTGGGATGAAATCGCTCACGCGTGTTTCAAATTCCGCAATTCCGCCGGCGAGTGCTCTTGCAAAAACGCGCCCAGCACGCCGTTCACAAAGCGCGGCGCGGTGTCACTGCCGTACAGTTTCGCGAGTTCGACCGCTTCGTTCACCGCGACCTTGATCGGCACATCTTCGGCGTAGTGCAATTCGTACAACGCGATAC
Source organism: Chloroflexota bacterium (assembly GCA_016223105.1). Classification (GTDB taxonomy): domain Bacteria; phylum Chloroflexota; class Anaerolineae; order UBA4142; family UBA4142; genus JACRPR01. The sequence continues at coordinate 38,884 of JACRPR010000116.1, forward strand.
GCAAAATGTTGCGATCCACAATCGCGAGTTGTTCGACGGGCCATTCGGGCGCGTGCTTGGCGATGATCGCGTCGAGCCGCGCGGTATGCTCGATGACACCCAGCACGAGCGCTTGCGCGAAGGTCGCGCCCTCGGCGGGCAGGTTTTCGTTTTCGATCAGATGCGGAAGCACCAGGTTGATGTCGTGTCCGACGCTGTCAATTTCGAACAGTGCTTGCAAGGCGATTCCGCGCGCTTGTCGGCGAATTTTCACGCTGGGTTCAATCCTGTTCTACTGCAGACACGACGCGGTCGGCAATGTCTTGAATGTGAATGTTGATTTCTTGCACTGGCATTCCGACAACGTCCTGGATCGCGCGCCCGACTTCGCGTTGCAACGTTTGACCCAGGGTGAGCAGATGCGTGTCGGGATCGGCGACGACGTACAGATCGAGCGAGACCGCGTCATCGGCGAGCGCGAGCCGGATGCCTTCGCTCGCTTTGCCGCTGAACAAACGTTGTACGCTGTTCGGATGATCGCGCGATAACCGCGCGACGCCCGGTGTCGTGAGCGCGGTCAACTGCACGAGTTGAATCAAAACTTCCGGTGAAACCGTTACTGTGCCAAGTGATTCTTCCATCATTACTCCATTTCAAATTTCAGATTTCAAATTGTCAATCTGCAATCTACAATCTGAAATCTGAAATCTTGCTACGTCATTCCGCCATCCACCGCAAGCACTTGCCCGGTGATGTAACTCGCTTCGTCGGACGCGAAGAACGCGACCGCGTTTGCGACTTCATCCACCGTGCCCATTCGTCCGAGCGCGGTGAATTTGATAATACCATCTTTGATGTCTTGTGGCAAGACGTTTGTGAGATCGGTCGGGATGTAACCCGGCGCGACCGCGTTGACCGCGATATTTTTCGAGCCGTACTCTTTCGCCATCGCTTTGGTGAAACCGATGATGCCGGCTTTTGCCGCCGAGTAATTCGTTTGTCCTGGATTTCCGACGATGCCCGCGACCGATGTGAGGTTGACGATGCGCCCGTACCGTTGTTTCATCATTTGACGGAGCGCGGATTTACTGCAATTGAATACGCTTTTCAAATCGTTCGCGATGATGAAATCAAATTCCTCTTCTTTCATCAACGCGAGCAGGTTATCGCGTGTCGTTCCGGCATTGTTCACAAGAATGTCGAGCCGACCGTACGCGTCAATCGTTTGCTTGATCACTTTTTGCGCGTCGGACAGCAAACTGACATCGCCCTGCGCGGTGATCGCTTCGCCACTATTTTGTTTGATCGCCGCGACGACTTCATCTGCCGCCGCGGAATTTTTGTTGTAATTGACGACGACCTTCGCG
>JACRPR010000117.1 GCA_016223105.1 Chloroflexota bacterium
AATGGCGCCGAGTTCGTAATCAAGGCGCGCGCGCGCCGCTGGGTCGCCATTCGGGAAAAATTTTTTGAAACCGATCTCGCACAAATGGCGCAAGTACGTTTCGGCGGTGAATCCGTCGGGCACCGGAAAAATCGGCAAGTGATATTCTTTGAAATCGAGATCAACATTGCATCGTTCCGCGACGAGCAGTGTGTTCGCAAGCGCATCGGGAAATTCGCGCCACACCGCGCGCATTTCGTCGGACGATTTCAAATAATAATCCGAACCGTCCATTCGCATGCGTTTTGGATCCGCCATCACTGTGCCGGTTTGAATGCAGAGCAGAACGTCTTGCGCGCGCGCGTCATCGGGACGCAGATAGTGCGCGTCGTTCGTCGCGACGAGCGGCAAATTAAATTCGCGCGCGAGCTCGATCAACTTTTTATCCAGCCCGGCAAATTCCGCGATGCCGTGTTCTTGCAGTTCGACGTAAAAGCGATCCGGGAATAGATCGCGAAACCAGGCGAGCATCGCGCGCGCTTGATCGGGTTTGCCTTCGTGCAGTAAGCGCGGCACCGGCGACGAGGGACACCCGGTTGTGCAGATCAAACCTTCGCTGTGCTTTGCCAACAAATCGCGATCAATGCGCGGGTAATAATAAAATCCGTCGAGTTGCGCGGCGGACGCGAGTTTCAAAAGATTTTGATACCCGACATTGTTTTCCGCGAGCAAAAGCAAATGGTACGAACTGCGATCTTCTTTCGGGTCTTTGTCTTTCATCGTGCGGCGCGCCATATACGCTTCGATGCCGATGATCGGCTTGATGCCTTTGGCTTTGCACGCGTCGTAAAATTCAATCGCGGCAAACAGCGCGCCGTGATCGGTGAGCGCGAGCGCGCGTTGATTCAACTCGGCGGCGCGCGCGGCGAGGTCTTTCGGATGCGGCAGTCCGTCGAGCAGACTGTATTCGCTGTGGACGTGGAGGTGAACGAAATCGGACATAGGTGTAACTGAGATTAGAGCTTTGAGATTTGGGTAATTGGTAAATGGTAGTTGCGATGGAACGTGGGCGAAAGTTATTATAGCACAGATTTTCTTGCGTGGAACATGCGATTTGATTGTACGCGAAAATTTTAAGGGGGGGAATTTTTTGATAGACCGCTTGACACTTGCTTGCTCAAGCGTTACAATTTCCTCGCCTCACTAACCAATTACCTGTTTTCAAGGAGGATTCACGATGCCGCAATTCCCAACTCACATTTTTGGAATGCACGATACCGGCGCGGAAGCGTTGTTCGTCAACGCAAACAAACGCGCGTGGATCGTTGTTACGGTGAAAGCGACCGAAACGCCCGGCGATTTTTCCGCGTTCGCGAACGCGGGGCACACTGTGATCGTACGGATCAATCACGGATACGGTTCCGATGGCACGATTCCCAATTCCGCGCAGTACGATCAATTCGCGCAGGAGTGCGCGCAGTACGTCGCGCAATCGCAAGGCGCGCGCATTTGGATGATCGGCAACGAAACGAATTTCGCGCTTGAACGTCCCGGTAACAATAACGGGCAGGGTGGCGAAGAAATTCATCCCGACAAATACGCGAGTTGTTTTGCAAAATGTCGCAAAGCGATTCGCCAGGTCGCGGGACACACCACCGATTGGGTTGTGCCCGCCGCGCCCGCGCCGTGGAACGAGCAAACAAAATACATCGGCAATCTCACCGGCGATTGGGTGGAATATTTCAAAGATATTTTGAATAAATGTGTCGCACTCGGTCAACCGCCGGACGCGCTCGCGCTTCACGCGTACACGCACGGCTTTGACGCGAACCTGGTGACGAGCGATGAAAAAATGGGCTTTCCGTTCGGACATCGGCGGTACCATTTTCGCACCTATCGCGATTTTTTGAGCGTCGTCCCGGCGTCGTTGAAAGGGCTCCCGGTTTTTATCACCGAAGCACAAGCCGCCGATTCGCCGAATCCCGCGACGCCAAGTTGGTGGCAGAACAATAACATCGGTTGGATTCAAGCCGCGTACAAAGAGATCAACGATTGGAACGCGGTCGCGACGAATCAACCGATCTACGCGTTGTGTATGTTTCGCTGGCAGACCGGCGAAGTCAAGTGGAGCGTCTCGGATAAGAACGCGTTGCAAGATGATTTGCGCGCCGCGTTGCAAAAAGATTATCGCGTGCCGACCGCGACTCCGCCGATCGATCTGCTTCCCGCCGCCGTGCAAGCCGAAGCGAAAAAACACAAATGGATGCCGATCAACGATCAAGCCGCGCTGTACAAATTCGCACAACAAAATAATCTCGGCTATCCGCAGACGGATGAATTTGAATTTACGTTCAATGCCGAAGCGTACGTCGCGCAAGTGTACAACGGCGGCATCGTGTACGTGAAAAAAGGCGATTGGGAAAATCGCAAGTGGGTGAAGAAACCGTAGGACAGTCGTCAGTCAACAGTCAACAGTCAACAGTCAACAGTAAACAGGCGTGCGCCCACTGTTCACTGCTCGCTGTTCACTGTTCACTGCTCACTGTTCACTGTTCACTGACCAGGAGGATAGTATGCCATCCAAAATTACCTTTCATCTCAACAGTTATGTCGGCAACATTTTCGATTTGCTGGAGCGAATGCAACCGACTTGTGTCAAGGTGTACGATTTTTCGAGCGAGACGAACATTGACCTGGTGCGGCAAAAATGTCCGCGCGCGTTGATCGTGTATCGCCAATTCACGCATTTGAATTTCAAGGGCTCGGCGGATGATTTTGTGAACGAATTACAAGACACGCTGAACAAGTTGAAAGGGCGCGGCATTATTTGGGAAGGCATCAACGAGCCGATTTTGGAAAGCGCGGACGACGCGAAAAAATTAAACGCGTGGTATTTGCGATTTGCGGAATTGATGCATTCGAAAAATGAAAAGGTCGCCGCGTTTTCGTTTTCGACCGGCAACCCGGTGAATTTGGATCTAGTGCCACTGCTCGCGGCGTCCGCGCAAGCATCGGATTACATCGCGCTTCACGAATATCATCACCCGACCGCGGGCGGCGGACAGCTCGCGCGCTATCGCCAATTTCGCGCGAAATTACCGGCGGCATCGCAAAAGCCAATCGTCATTACCGAGTGCGGCGTGGACGATGGACGCAACCAGGGTTGGCAAGCGCATATGTCTGCGGACGCGTATATGCAATTGCTCGCGGACTATGACAAACAACTTGTGCAAGACAACTATCTGGTCGGTGCGACAATTTTTCAGTACGGCGCGGGCGGAGAGTGGGCAACGTTCAACGTTGACATCATCGCGAAACGCATCGCCGATTACGTGCAAAACCAGGGCGGCGGTGGCGGTGGTGGCGGCGGCGGCGGTGGCGGCGCGACGCTCGAACAAACCGTGCAAGCCGAAGCAAAAAAGTTGCGCTGGATGCCGATCAACGATCAAGCATCCTTGTATCGGTTCGCGCAACAAAACAATCTCGGCTATCCGCAAACCGATGAGTTTGAGTTTACGTTCAACAACGTTGAATACGTCGCGCAAGTGTACAACGGCGGAATCGTGTACGTGAAAAAGGGCGATTGGGGAAATAGCAAATGGGTCAAAAAGCCGTAGCAAAAATCCCAAATCCCAAATTCCAATCTCTCAATCTCTAATCTCCAATCTCTAATTTCCAATTTCCAGGAGTTCTGATGGCACTCGATTGGTGTCCGTTCGCGAACAAGCGACAAATTGTGGATTCAAATTACGCGAGCGGACGCGGCGGACAAAAAGTACAAGCGATTGTTTTGCACATTGCCGAGGGATCGCGCGCGGGAACGTTCGCGGAATTTAACGCGCCGAACAAATTAAAATCGGCGCACTTTTGCATCGGCAAAGACGGCGCGATTGATCAGTACGTTTCGATCAACAACACCGCGTTCGCGAACGGACTCGCGTGGAAAAATAATCAGTGGTTCACCGGGAGCGGCGTCCAAGTCAATCCATCGTGGCGCGATATAATTTCCGGCGTCAATCCAAACGCGTACACCGTGAGCATCGAACACGAAGGCAAGTTTCAAGAAACGTGGACGCCGGAAATGTACGATGCGAACAATCGCTTGTTGTTTTGGCTGAGCGAACAATTTGAATTGACATTGACGCCGAATCGTTCGCTGATCGGTCACTGGGAAATTAATCCGGTGGACAAGGCGAATTGTCCGGGACCGAACGTCGAGTACGCGCGAATGGCGGCGGATGTTGCCGCGATCAGTGCCGCGAAAAAATTGACGTGGATGCCGATCAACACGGACGCCGCACTGTACAAATTCGCGCAAGAAAATAATTTGGGCTATCCGCAAATGGATGAATTTCCGGTGAACGCGAGCGGCGCGAATTACATCGCGCAGGTGTTCAACCTGGGAATCGTGTACGTGCGCGAGGGTGATTGGGGCAATGTCAAGTGGGTGAAAAAACCCGAAGGGTCTTAAACCCTTCGGGTTTTTGATTACATCAAAATCTGCAAACGTTTTGGCAGGAGTTGAATTTCCAAACGCGTCGCACCGTTGAAAGAAATTTCGCCGTCGGTTTCGAACGCGAGCGGCGAGCGCGATTCAATGATGACGCGCGTGGACTGCGCGGACTTGACGCGCGGATCGCCAATGTGCGTGCCTTTCATCACTTTGGGCAGGAGCGCGAGAATGCCCGCGCGTCCCAGCCCATCCGCGACGATCACATCGAGTAAGCCGTCGTCTACGCGCGCGGTCGGCGCGATCCAAAAGCCGCCACCAACGCATCGCCCGTTCGTGATCGCGAGCATCGTGCTGGTTTGCGTAATCACGCGATCATCGAGCGTAACCGTTACATCGTCAATTTCAAACTTGATCAGCGTTTTGAAAATCGCGGCGAGATACATCGCGGTGCCGGTCAGATACGGGAACTCGTGCGCGTGCGTATTGGCGTGTGCGCCAAAGCCGGTGTCGAGCGCGTTCAGAAAAAAATGTTCGTGCGAATTGGTCGCGTTGCTCGCGACGACTCTGCCGACATCAATCACGCGCGTCGCGCCCGCGAGAACACGTTGTACCGCCGCGCGCCAATCGGGTTGCGGTGAAGCGGGCGTCGCCGGTTCGAACAACATTTTTGCAAAATCATTGCCCGACCCGATTGGAATGATGCCGAGCGTGCCGATGCGCGCGTCGCCCGCGCCGCGCATCAATCCGTTGATGATTTCGTTCGTCGTGCCATCGCCGCCGACCGAGATGATAATTTCATAGCCGTCGCATTTCGCATTCTCCGCGAACCCATCGGCTTGATGTGGCGCGGTCGTGCGCGCGAGATCGAATTCGAGCCCGCCATCGCGCAACGCGGGTTCAATCGCGAGCCAGGTTTTGCTCGCGCGACCATTCCCGGCATTGGGATTCAAAATCACTAGCGTCTTCGCCATCGCTCTCCTTCAATAGCGTTCATTCTACTTGCCCAAGCCGGTGTGTCAAGCGGCGCGCACGCCATTATGGCGCGGTCGGCAAGCCCAATTTTTTCGCCAACGCTTTGACAATGTCGCGTTGCGCGGCAAATTCTAGATCGCGCAAAGTGAACTGAATCGGCTCGCGCGCGACAGTGTCCGACGACCACTGTTGCCAAACGATGCCGTCGAGTTTTGCTTTGGCTTGCAAATCCGGCGACAAGATGAGATCAATGGCTTGTTGCAATTCGCCGGGCGGCGGCAGATAGTACGTGGTGGAGTCGTCGTTCGCCAAACGCACGGGCGCGCCAAAAACCTGGACGCTTGTCCAGAGTTGCGCTTGAGGGTTTTGGCGTTTGATCAGCGCGCGCGAATAATTGTGATTCACCAACAAATCATCGCGGCGAAATTTTTTGCCGTCGCCGTAATCGCGAAACTCGAGCGCGCCAATCGCGCAAATGTCGCACAGCCCGGCTTGAAACGCGACGCGTGGATTTTTTTCCTGCTCCGCTTTGAGAATGCCGCGATTGAATTTGATCATCACGCGCGCGTTCGGCGCGATCTGTTTGATCTGTTGATACAACAACTGCAAGCGGTCGGTTGTGAACGCGCCGCCAAATTTGGGATGGAACGGATCGTCCAAAATTAAAATCGCATATAGCGCGGGATGATTTTGGATTCCGCGAAGCAATGCTTCATTTTGTCCCAGGTCAAAGCGCGTGCCGTTCCAGGTTGGCGGCGCGTCGAGCAAACCTGGGATCACGTATATTGCTTCTTGCGCCGCCACATCGAGGAACGCGCGCCAATCGTACAACGTTGATCCGCGCGTGAAGGATTGCTCGACGATGTTGATGCCCAACGTTTTGAGTTGGCGCAATTCGGCGCGCAATCCGGCGCTGTTCGCGATAATCGCGCGTTCGGCTGGGACGGCGAAACTTGCCGCGTAAGGAAAAGCAATCGGCGGCAAGGGTTTTTCGCGTGTGTGGGTCGGTGGGGGCAGGGGCGATGGTTCGACGGTCGGCGTGGGCGCGGGCGTCGGCGTGGGGACGCGCGTTACCGGCGCGCCGCATCCGAGGAAGAGCGCGACCAGGATCAATTGCGAAAAACGAATTGGAATTGGATGGCGCATTTGCAAAAAAAATGTCGCCACCGAAAACGTGACGACAGCGACCTTGAATCCAAAATACGGACGCGATGCGCGATCCAATTTTATTCAGGCGTGATCACTTCGGTGCCCCGGCGACCGTGCGCGCTGTGCGCGGTTAGGCCCGTGGTTTTGCGACCGCGTCTTTCGACGCGTGTGCTAGTATCGGTGATGGACTAGGATGATTGTATCACGCGAGGTTTGTAAAGGCAATAGGACGTAGAGGCGAAGCATCCTTCGACTATGCTCAGGATGCTTCGCCCTGGTTTTTATTTTTCCGCCAACACTTTTTTCAATTCTTCATTCATCACCGGCAACACTTGAAACAAATCGCCGACGATGCCGTAATCGGCAACTTTGAAAATCGGCGCGTCGGGATCTTTGTTGACCGCGACAATCACTTTCGACGATGACATGCCGGCGAGATGTTGAATCGCGCCGGAAATTCCGGCGGCGATGTACAACTGCGGCGCGACCGTCTTGCCGGTTTGACCGACCTGGGTACTGTAATCAATCCAGCCCGCGTCCACCGCCGCGCGCGATGCGCCGACCGCCGCGCCGAGTGTGTTGGCGAGTTGTTTGACCGTTTCGAATCCTTCCGCGTTCTTTGCGCCGCGTCCGCCGGAGACAACAATTTTTGCTTCGGCGAGATCAACCGCGACGGCTTCCTTTTGCACTTTTTCGACGACCTGGGATCGCGCCGCGTTCGCGCTCAACTCGATTTTTTCGATTGGCGCGGGCGATGCGTCGGCGGATGCCGGTGGAAAAATGTTCGGGCGAATGCTCACCATCACCGGGAGCGATTTTGCTTTCACGGTCGCGAGCGCTTTGCCCGCGTAGATCGGGCGCGTCAACACGAGCGTGCCGCCTTCAACTTTGTAGCCAGTGCAATCCGCGACAAGACCCATTCCGATTCGCGCGGCGACGCGCGCGCCGAGTTCTTTGCCAAAGCCGGTCGCGCCAAACAACACGACGGCTGGTTGCGTTTTGCGAATCACGTCCGCGAGCGCGGCGGTAAAAACTTCCGGCGCGAAATTTTGGAGCGCGGCATGATCAACCTGGTACACTTGCGCGATCCCGGTTTTCGCGATTTGTTCCGCGCTCGCGCTAACCTCATTGCCCAACACAACCGCGTGCACCGCGCCGCCCAATCCTTGCGCGATTTCATTTGCGACTGTAACCAACTCGAACGAAACTTTGCGAAGCGAACCATCGCGCGCTTCGGGAACGATCAGGATATTATTTGCCATTTTGTTTTGCCCTTGTTAGAAATTCAAAATTCTTAATTCGTAATTCGGAATTCAGCGGTGAATCAAGTAGTTGGATTCGACGCTTTAACGGGTTATTGATCGAACGGAAAACCGCGTAAACGCTCGATTCCATCTTGCCAATTCAATTCTGGATTGAATTTTGAATTACGAATTACGAATTACGAATTTAGACAACCTTCGCTTCCTCGTGAAGTAATCGCACCAATTCTTTCGCCGCCGTCGCCGCGTCGCCGGGAATTAATTTGCCGGGCGGACGCGCGGGCGGGGGATCAACGCGCACGACTTCTAACTTTGCGCCGCTCGCGCCAATCGTCCCAGGATCGAGTCCCAGGTCGCTGGCTTTCCAATCGGTGATCGGTTTTTTCTTCGCGCCCATAATGCCTTTGAGCGAAGGATAACGCGGCTCGTTCAAGCCCTGTTGCGCGGTGATGATCGCGGGCAAACTTGATTCCGCGATATCGCGATCGCCGTCCACCTCGCGCAAACAGCGCGCAGATTTTTTATCGTCACTCAAATCAAGCTTGATCACCGAGTTGACGTGCGGCAGGTCGAGCAATTCCGCGACCCGAATCGCGACCTGGGCATTGTCTTCGTCTACCGCTTGCTTGCCGGCGAGAACCAGGTCGTATTGCATTTTTTTCAACGCCGCCGCCAACACGACAGCGGTCGTCGAGGCGTCGCCGCCTTCGAACGCGGGATCGTTCAGATGAATCGCATCATCCGCGCCGAGCGCGAGACCTTTGCGGATCGTTTCTTTCGCGTCGACGGGTCCGAGGCAAAGCAACGTTACTTTGCCGGTGTACTTTTCAATTAAACGTAATGCTTCTTCGACGGCGTACTCATCGTACGGACTAATGATCCAGGAAATTCCATCCGTAACAACTTTGCCATCTTTGATCTGAATCCGCGTTTCGGTATCGGGCACGCGTTTGATCAGAACCACGACATTCACAATATCCTCCTTGCGGGTATAGTGCGATTATCCTTTGCTCATTGATTCCGGCGGTGGAATCATCGGATCGTCAAAAGGTTCAATTGCCGCGATCACCGGCGGCGCGATTTCGATTTTGACCGGCGCGATGGGTTTGGGCGGCGGCGCGGTTTCGATTTTGACCGGCGTGATCGGTTTGGGCGGCGGCGCAGTTTCGATTTTGACCGGCGCGATCGGTTTTGCCGGAACCGGTTTTGGCGCGGGCGTTGGCGCGGCCGATTGTTTGATCGCGTCGCGCCGATAAACCCAATCCATAATGAACAAGACGACGAACGTCGTTACAAGCGCGACGACTCCGCCGCTCAACACCAAAATAAAATCACGACTCATTCCTAATTCCTCAACGAGACCCTAAGGGTTTTCGAAAACCCTTAGGGCCTTGCATTAATCTTTCAACAACGCGCGCGCGATAATGACGCGCTGAATTTGATTTGTGCCTTCGTAAATCTGCAACAGTTTCGCGTCGCGCATATATTTCTCGACTTTGTAATCCGCCATATAACCATAGCCGCCGAGAATTTGCACGGCGTCGGTCGCGACTTGCATCGCGACATCCGAGCCGTACGCTTTTGCAATCGCGGACGCGTACGAGTACGCGAGATTGTTATCGGTGAGCCACGCGGCGTACCACACCGCCAAGCGCGCGGTTTCAACTTTCATCGCCATATCCGCGAGCATAAATTGGATGCCTTGAAAGTTCGCGATGGCTTGACCGAATTGTTGGCGTTCTTTCGCGAACTTGACTGCGGCTTGCAGTGACGCGCGCGCGACGCCAACACCCGACGCGCCGATGCCAACGCGCGTGCGGTCGAACGTTTCCATCGCGAAACGAAATCCGTCGCTTTCTTTGCCGAGCAAATTTTCCGCGGGGACATGCACATCTTCAAAAACAATTTCCGCGGTGTCCGACGCGCGATGTCCCATCTTGTCGCCCATGTGCGTGCGCGTGATGCCGGGCAAATTCGCGGGCACGGCAAAGAGCGAAATGCCGCGATGTTTTTTCTCCGGGTCGGTGGACGCGAAAACGGTGAGCAGTTCCGCGACATCGCCGTTCGTGATAAAATGTTTTGTGCCGTTGAGAATGTACTCGTCGCCTTTTCTCACCGCGCGCGTTCGCATTGCCGCGACATCACTGCCCGCGCCCGGTTCGGTAACGCAGAACGCGGCAAAGCCGCCATCGCGCGCGATGGGCATGATAAATTTTTTCTTTTGTTCCGGTGATGCGGCGAGGTGAATCGGCGTGAGCGCGAGTTCGTTCGCGTTCGCGGCGGTCGTAACGCCCGCGCACGCCGCGGCAAATTCTTCGCCGACGATACATCCTTCGAGCCAGCCCAGTCCGCCGCCACCGTACTCTTCTTCGATGGTCAGATTGAGCAAGCCGAGTTTGTGTGCTTGCTTGAGCAGATCGCGCGGGTACTCGCCGGTACGATCGAGTTGAGGGGCAATCGGCGCGATTTCATTTTGCGCGAAATCGCGCGCCAGTTCTTGGAGCGCTTTTTGTTCATCACTGAGGGTAAACGCGATCATCCGCAACCTCCATTGGCGGGATTTAATTTCATTCTATCGCATTTAACGCAGGTGTCAAATTGTTGCGGTACGCGTCGCGTTTTTAGGCGCGGTGTAGGGGCGAAGCATCCTTCGACTACGCTCAGGATGCTTCGCCACGGCTTCTCAAAAGTCGCTTGACAAGCTATGAAAAAGACCTTCTTCCGAGTATGATGGGAGTTGCAGAACAACCATCGCATCGGAGGAAGGTCAAATGGAGTGTACCACACCCACTTTTGATGTCAACTTGGATCCGA
>JACRPR010000118.1 GCA_016223105.1 Chloroflexota bacterium
GAGCGACGCGGGCTGAGCGTACAAGTCCGGCAAATAAAACTCGATCCCGGCGAATCGCTGTCCTTGTTCTAATGCCCCGCGATCCGCGCGCAACGCGGACGCGGCAACCGGATGACACGCGGACAAATCCCAGCCAGCGATTTTTTCGATCACGTCGCGCCCGCGCCCGGGCAATGCTTCGCTCGCGGGGACAATCGTGATCGCGTCGAGCGCGTGCGCGGAACGTTGCGTCGCCGGATCGAACGCGCGCAGAGATTCGATCTCACTGCCGATCAATTCGACGCGAATTGGTTGCGCGGTCATCGGCGTCCACACATCAAGAATGCCGCCGCGCCGACTGAACGTGCCCGGCATTTCGACGACTGCTTCAAACGTGTAGCCGAGCGTAACGAGCGCAGTCAACAATTCGGTGAGGTTCACGGTTTCGCCGCGGCGCAGAACGCGTGCGCCCGCGCGAAAATCGCCGGGCGGAATCGTGCGTTGCATCACCGCGCGCGTCGAGGTAACGATGATCGGCGCGGGGCAATTCGTGAGCGCGGCAAGCGCGGCAAGACGCGCGGCAATCGTTTCCGCGCTCCACGCCATTCGCTCGTAAAACAGCGGTTCGGGTTCGGGAAACAAAAACACATTCGCGCGATCCACCCAGTTCGCGAGTTCATCCGCGAAATGTTTCGCGCGATCCGCGCGCGCGGTCAACACGACAATCGGCGCGACGAGCGCGCGCGACAATGCCGCGAGCATCGCCGCGCGCGCGGACTCGATCACATCCGCGCTCACCGTGTCTTGATCGCGCACCGCGTGCGCGAGATCGCGGAACGCGGGGAGGTTTTCGATTGGGGGGAGTAAGCCGGTCAATTTCATAATTCGTAAATCGTAATTCGTAATTCGTAATTTTGAATTACGAATTCAATTAAACCTGTTCATCGCTTTCGAAATTCCATCCGCAAGCCAAACCTCAATCGCGTCCACCGCGCGCGCAAACGTTTCATCCATCAGCACGCGTTCATCGCGATCAAAATCGCCGAGAACGTGATCAATGTCCGCGTTCGGATGGGGGCGACCGATGCCAACGCGCAAGCGCGGAAAATCAGATGTGCCGATGCGCCCGATGATCGATTCCATGCCGTGATGCCCACCCGCGCTTCCGCGCGACCGCATTCGCAATTTGCCGAGCGGCAGATCGAGATCGTCGTAGACAACGAGTAAATCGTGCGGCGCGATTTTGTAGAACGCGAACAATTTGCCAACCGCGTCGCCGCTCAAGTTCATAAACGTTTGCGGTTTCGCGATCATCACGCGCGTCTCGCCTAGCGCGCCTTCCGCGATTTCAGCGTTGAACCGTTTGCGCGCGAAATCGAAATGATGTGTACGCGCGAATCGCTCGACAATCAAAAAGCCGACATTGTGCCGACTGCGCGCGTACCGCGCGCCCGGATTGCCGAGACCAGCGATCAGTTTGATGTTCGTCGGCGCGTTTGCCGCGCCGTGGCGGAGTAACCAGCGAAGGGAAGGCATTTTGGATTTCTGATTTATGATTTCTGATTTTGAAATTCTGCGAGTGGAAATTAAAGCGATGGATTCGACGGTTCAGCGGGTTGCTTGTCCGAGCGAACTACCGCGTAAACGCTCGATTCCATTCAGCCGCAATCGGAAAAATGCGATCCAACTTTCAACATCCAACCGCTAAGAGAGTGTTTTGAAATTCGTGGGGCGGGCTTTCCAGCCCGCATCGGCGGCTTGGAAAAGCCGCGCCACAGTCAATTTCAAAACACTATCTAACCTCCAAATATCCAACTTGCGAGTTTACCATTATTCGCCAAATCGCGCAAACAAGTTACGCGAAAACTCAAATTGACAACGCTTTGCCAAATGTTATAATGACGCCCGTTCTTTTTTCAGGAGGCGAACCTTTTCGTGTCGGCAAAAGATTTTTTACAAAAACTTTCGGAAGCGACCGGAATTTCCGGCTACGAACATTCCGTCCGTGAGTTGATGGTCGAAGCATTCCGCCCGTACACGGATGAAATTTCCGTGACCCCGGCGGGCAATGTGATCGCGATCAAACGCGGCACGCGCGATCCAAAATCGAAAACACCCGCGCCCAAAGTGTTGATCGAAGGGCATATGGACGAAATCGGTTTGATGGTGACCGACATCGAGCGCGGCTTGCTTCGCTTCACCCAGGTCGGCGGATTCGACGTGCGCGTTCTGCTCGCGCAAGAAGTGATCGTGCACGGCAAACAACCATTACGCGGCATCATCGGCTCGCGCCCGCCGCACGTTTTAACCGACGCCGAACGCGAAAAAGTGATTCCGATGCCGGATTTATTTGTTGATGTCGGCGTGCCGGAAGACAAGGTGCGCGACCTGGTTTCGATTGGCGATCCGATCACGCTTGCGCGGCAAATGATTTCGCTCAAAGGCAACCTGGTCGCGGGCAAAGCGTTCGATGATCGGTGCGCGCTGGTGTCGGTTGTCGAAGCATTGAAACATCTCGCGACGTTGAAACATTCCTGGGATGTGTACGCGGTTGCGAACGTGCAAGAAGAAGTCGGCTTGTACGGCGCGATGACTTCGACGTTCAAAATTAATCCCGATGTCGCGATCGCGCTCGACGTGAGCCACGCCGATCAACCGAACTCGACCGAAGTGAACGCGGTGCCGCTCGGCGATGGAATGGGGCTCGCGATGGGTCCGAACATTCATCCGCTCGTCCACAAAAAATTGATCGAGGTTGCAAACGCGAACGAAATTCCATTCAAGGTAACGGCGTACGCGGGCGCGACCGGCACGAATGCGTGGGCGATGCAAGTCGTTCAGGCAGGCATCCCGACCGGCTTGATTGATATTCCGCTTCGCTATATGCACACATCCGTCGAAACGTTGAACCTTAACGATCTCGAACGCATCGGACGCTTGATGGCATTGTTCTGCGCGGCGCTCGACGAAAAATTTTTCAAAGAGTTGCGCGGCGACCAGATTGAATCGGAAAAAGAAAATCCGAAGAAGGGCAGAGAAGGCGGAAGAAGACGGAAGAAGGCGAAGCGGTAGAGAAGACAGATGGGGCGGATGCCTTCCTCGCCCTCTAATGCCTTCTAATCCCTTCATATTTTGAGGAATGATGTTACTCGAAAAACTTTCCAACGCGCGCGGCGTATCGGGCAATGAAAACGAGGTGCGCGAAATTTTGATCGACGCGATCAAGGATCGCGTAACCGAATATCGCGTGGACACGCTCGGCAATTTGATCGCGCTGAAAAAAGCCAAAGGCGCGCGTCCTTCGACTGCGCTCAGGACGCGCGCGCCGTTGCGGGTGATGCTCGCCGCGCATATGGACGAAGTCGGGTTGCTAATCGTGCATCACGATTCGAACGGGCATTTACGGTTTGCTAAAGTCGGTAGCATTGACGACCGCGTGCTTCTCAGCAAAGTTGTTTTGATCGGCAACGACAAAATTCCCGGCGTCATCGGCGTCAAGCCGATTCATTTGCTCAAACAACGCGAGCGCGAGCAAGTGATTGACGCGGATTCGTTGACGATTGACATCGGCGCGTCGTCGAAAGAAAACGCGCAAGGCGCGGTCAAGGTTGGCGATTACGCGACCTTTGCGACCGAATTTAGCAAATTCGGCGATGGGCTGGTCAAGGGCAAGGCGCTCGATGATCGCGTCGGGTGCGCGGTGCTCGTTGAAATTTTGAAACGCGATTTTCCGTTCGATCTGTACGGCGTGTTCACGGTGCAAGAAGAAGTCGGCGCGCGCGGCGCGCGCGTTGCCGCGCACGCGATCGCGCCCGATGTCGCGTTTGTGTTGGAAGGCGCAACGTGCGACGACTCGCCAAAGAAAAAAGATGTTTCGCCGGTCACGCGCGTCGGCGCGGGTCCCGCGATCACGGTCGCGGACAGTTCGATGATCGCGGATCGGCGTTTAGTGCAACTGCTCGTCGCGACCGCGCAAGAACAGCGCATCCCATTTCAATTTCGCGTGCCGAGCGTGCGCGGCGGCACCGATGCCGGACGAATTCACATCGCGCGCGATGGCATCCCTTCCGCCGTCGTCTCAGTCGCGACGCGTTACATTCACTCGCCGGTCAGCGTGTTGAGTTTGCGCGAGTTTGAAAACGTGATCGCGTTGATGAATAAAGCACTACCCAAGTTGGCAAAAGGTTTGCCGGATTTATGATTGCCGAAGCGTACGGTCCATCGGGACATGAACATATTATTCGCGAGGTGATCCGCGACGAAATCAAATCGCTCGCGGATGAAGTGCGCGTCGACGCGCTCGGCAATTTGATCGCGCATCGCAAAGCCGTTGGCGCGACGCCGCGCAAAAAAGTGATGCTCGCCGCGCATATGGACGAAATCGGCGTGATGGTTACGCACATTGACGAAAAAGGGTTTTTGCGGTTCGCGTCGCTCGGCGGCGTGTTTGCGAATACACTCGTCGGTCATCGCTGTCGTTTTGAAAATGGCATCATCGGCGCGTTCGGACAGGAAAAGAAAAATTCATCGCGCACGGAAACGCAGTTGGATAAAATGTTCATTGACATTGGCGCGCGCGATGGAAAAAATTCGCCGATCAATGTCGGCGATGCCGCCGGTTTTTGGCGCGAGTTTACCGACCTGGGTGATCGCATGATCGCGAAAACGATGGATGATCGAATCGGGTGCGCGGTGTTGATCGAAACTCTGCGGCAGTTGAAAAAATCGCCGCACGAAATTTTCGCGGTGTTCACGGTGCAAGAAGAAGTCGGCGTACGCGGCGCGACGACTTCCGCGTTCGGCGTGCAACCGGATGTCGCGATCGCGATTGATGTAACCGACACCGGCGACACGCCGGAATCGAACACGATGGCGGTCGCGCTCGGCAAAGGTCCGGCGATCAAGGTGAAAGATTCCGGAATGTTGGCGCATCGCGGCGTCAAGACCGCGCTCATCACTGCCGCACAAGAAAATAAAATTCCGTATCAACTCGAAGTGCTCACCGGCGGTTCGACCGACGCGATGGCGATGCAGGTTTCGCGCGAAGGCGTGCCCGCTGGCGTCGTTTCGATTCCGACGCGGTACGTGCACACGCCTTCCGAGATGGTGGATTTCGACGACGCGCAGAACGCGGTGAAATTGCTCGTCGCGTTTTTGGGCAAGCCGATCAAGTTGGATTAGTTGGAGCGTTCGTTCGTTGAATCGTTGCATCGTTGCCCGCTGATCGGATCGTTCAAATCGGCGGGCGATTGATTTTTTGTGCATTTACGCGTAGAATCAAAATACGGAGAATTGAATGCGCGATTTACCTTTCGATATCAACAAATTGATTGAAATCTGTCGTCAAAATGATGTTGCCAAACTTGGCGTATTTGGATCGATGGCGCGCGGCGAAGCAACGGATCAAAGCGATATTGATTTGTTGATTTATTTTTCCAAACGCAAAAGTTTGCTCGCGCACGTCGCGCTCGAACGCGAAATCTCAACGGCATTAGGCAGGCGCGTTGATTTGTTGACCGAAGCCGCGCTCAGTCCGTATCTGCGAGAACGCATCATTCGCGAGATGCAGGTGGTCTATGAAGCGCGATGATTCGGTTTATCTACAACACATCTTCAAAAATGTTGTGATGCGAATTCTGGAAAAATTGTAACTCGCCTCGCCGTGTAAAAAATGTTCGCCACTCAAACTCAGCCAATCCAATTTATAGAACCCGATACGCGCAAGCCGGTTTTTCACATCCGCGAAATTCCGGTTTACGGCGATCTCATTCTCGCGCCGATGGACGGCTATTCCGATTTGCCGTTTCGTTCACTGTGCCGCGAATTGGGATCGGCGATGTCGTACACCGAATTCGTCAACGTGAACCAAATCTCGTATCGCAAGCAAGTCGTTGATGCGATTCTGAAATTCAAGTACGATCCGCGCGAGCGTCCGATCACATTTCAGATTTATGGGAATGACGAGAATACGCTCGTCGAGGTCGCGGCGCGCTTGCAAGATTTGGAACCGGATATTATTGATATCAATATGGGATGCTACGTGCGCGATATCGCAGAGCGCGGCGCGGGCTCGGGAATGTTGCGCGAGCCGGGAAAAATCGCGCGCGTGATTTCGCGCATGGCAAAATTGTTGCGCGTGCCAGTCACTGCAAAAATTCGCTTGGGCTGGGATGACAACTCGCGCAACTATATCGAGGTCGCAAAGATTCTGGAAGATAGCGGCGCGAGTTTGATCGCAGTGCACGCGCGCACAAAAGAACAAGCGTTTCGCGGCGAGGCGGATTGGTCGGCGATTGCGGAAGTGAAACACGCGGTAAAAATTCCGGTGCTCGGCAACGGCGATGTGAAAACCGTCGCGGACATTGCGCGCATCAAAGCGCAAACCGGGTGCGACGGCGTGATGATCGGGCGCGGCGCGATTGGCAACCCCTGGATTTTTTCGCGGCGCGATCGCGACCAGGTTTCGTCCGCCGAAAAAATCGCGTTACTGCGCCGCCACCTCGCGCTCAATCTCGAATTTTACGGCGAACGCGCCGGGCTGATTTTGTTTCGCAAACACGCGTCGCGCTACATTCACGGAATTTTTGGCGCGGCGGATTTACGTTTGCGTTTGCTCACCTGCACGAGCGTCGCCGCGTTCGATCAATTGGTCGAAGAAATGGGTGAACCCTTGCACCGCCCGCAAGGGCAGGTGTAAATTCGCGACAACTCATAGCAAAAGCGACCTACGTCGCTTCAATAAAGCCGACGAAGGTCAGCATTGCTATACGTTGCCGCGAATTTATTCGCCCGAATGCCCGCCTCGTTTGCATTCTCCGCGAAATAGAATAAAATGGAACACGGATTTTTTCGCGGAGAAGTAATGCCACCTGCAGTTATCATTCCAACGTACAACGAAAGCGACAACATCGCCAACCTCATCAGTCAAATCCTCGCTCTACCGATTGACGCGCGCGTGATTGTCGTGGACGACAATTCGCCCGACGGCACCGGCGACCGCGTCGACGAAATCGCGCGGCGCGAAGCGCGCGTGCTGTGCGTGCATCGTCCCGGCAAACTCGGACTCGGCACCGCGCACATTGCCGGGATGCGTCGCGCGATTGAACTCGATCTCGATCCCATCCTCACCATGGACG